>JBFMBT010000448.1:0-3997 GCA_040754875.1 Verrucomicrobiota bacterium
GGGCTTCAAGCCTGCATGACGTGATATTGTCGAATGGGTTTGTGGTTCTGCCGGGCCTCTCGTCCTGCCACGCCCCGCAGGTTGGAAACCTGCGATACGGCAGGTTGGAAACCTGCGCTACAACGTTTGGGTTTCGCGTGGCAGGGCGGCGATTCTCGGTTAAGGTGGCGGCATGGCCGAGAGCATTGAAGAACGGTTGGTGAAAATTGAGTCGCACCTGGCGCACGTCGAGAAGCTGGTGGAGGAATTGAACGGCGTGGTGGTGGAGCAGGGCAAGCAGATCGCGCGGTTGCAATCCCAGCAACAACAGATTGCCGCCACCGTCGAATCGCAGGAACTGGAGCGCATCCGTTCGACCAACGCCAAGCCACCGCATTATCAGTGAGTGGGTCATGACTGGCTCAAGCGTTTGCGCGGCGCGTCGAAGAGCAATTCGTGCGCGTCGCGCAGGATTTCGGTGATGCGCTCCGCAAACGGGCTGCGCTGCACGGCGGCGGCGAGCTTGCGCGCGTTCATTTTGCCCGCGTGTTCACCGGGGAACCAGTGGTCGCCCTGCCCGAGGAGATTGTACCGCATCTTGCCCCAATCGATGAGGTCGAGCGACTTCGCGTAGGTCCAGAGCCGGAGGATTTCGCGCACGTTGACTTCGCCGGGAACATCGACGTATTCGGGGATGCCCTCGAACCAGCGGCGGCACCAGTCCGCGCCGAGCACGCGGTCCATTTCCGCGCGCAGACGCTGCTCGATGGGAGCGATGACTTCGGCGATGCGGTTGTAATGCTCCAGCGCGCGCACGTGTTCCTCGAAGTCCGAAGGTTTGGACGCGCCGCAACTGAGCGTGTGCACCTGCGGGCGCGCCAGACAATAAAGGTCGTTGAACTGCATCGGGCTGAGCGGCGCGCACAGATCGACGAGCTTCTTCGGCGGCGCGTAAAGTTTGCCGCCTTTGTCGTTCGGGCTGATGATGAACACGCCCATGTCCCGACGGCGCGCCTCCTCGAGGGCGGGCCAGTTCAGGTCGTTGACGAAATACCAGTGCAGATTGATGTAATCGAACGCGTCGCTTTTGACTGCTTCGAGGATGATGTCGGTGGTGGCGTGGGTGGAGAACCCGACGTGGCGCACGCGGCCTTCGCGCTGGAGCTGGCGGGCGGCATCGGCGCACCCGCCCTTGCGCAGCGACCATTCGAGGAACTGGCGATGGTTGATGCCGTGCAACGCGAGCAGATCCACGTAATCGAGCCGCAGATATTTCATCGAGCGGTCGAAGGTCTTCAGAAAATCCTCGGCTTTGGCGTGCGGCGCGACCTTCGTCTGCACGATGATTTTCTCGCGTGGCAGCCGGGGCAGGACAGAGCCCAACTGCATCTCGGACGAACCGTAGCCGCGCGCGGTTTCGATGTGGTTGATGCCGAGTTCAACGGCGCGATGGATGGTCGCTTCGAGATTTTCCTGGTTGGCCTTGGGGACGTCCCTGGGATCCACGTCCTGCCACTTGAACTGGTAGCGCATGCCGCCGCAGGAGAAGACCGGCATGGCCAGTCCGGTGCGCCCGAAGCGGCGGTATTGCATGGCGGGGAGCGGTGACATGGTCAGAGCGGTTTGGGCGAAAGCGTGTAAACAACCTTCTTGCCTTTGATGTCGCCTTCGATGGCTTCGAGGAATCCGTTGCGGCTGGAGATCAATTCGCCGGAGCGGTGGAGTTTCACACCGGCAGGGGATTCCACCACGAAGGTTTCCTGACTGCGCGAAACGGTGACGGTGGCCTGGGCGCCGTCAATCGTCACCTTTGGCACGCGCACGCCGGTGAAAATGAGCGCCGGGAAACGCACGCGCAATTCGTTGACATCGCCTTCCACCTCGGCAGTGACGCGCACCTTGTCAGGCGTCAGCTCATAGTGTTCCACGACGGCCTTGGCCGCGCCGCCCACGGCATAGCGCACGGAAAAACGGACGCGTTGCGGAGTGGATTCCTGGACCAGCAACGAGGCGGATTTGTTTTGCGACTGGTCGAACGAGGCGAGCGATTGCCAGTTCGTGCCGTCCTTCCACGCGATGCCCACGGCGAGCGCGCCGTTGCGGATGGCCGCGCCGTCGCTCGGCCCCACGATGCCTTCCATCCCGGCGCGATGGATGCGCACAAGGCCGGTGCTGGTGTAATTGGTTTCCGCGCCGGTCTCGATTTGCAAGTAAAGGCCGCCGGCGTTGGCGAAAATCTTGCGATACGCCGGCAGATCGAAGACATAGCCGCCAACCTCCGCGGGCGCCGTGGTGGCGGGGATGGAATCGTCCGCGACGAGCCAGGCGGTGGCGAGCAGGCTGGCGGTGAGCAAATTGAAATGCGCGTGGGAGGAATAGCCATCGAAGCCGTGACGCGCGGCCGGGTCCATGGCGTTCTTGACGATGTTCAAATCGCCCGAAGGCCGCACATAACGGCGGACCGCTTCGAGCGAGAGGCGCGCCGCGCGCTTGAACATCTGCGCGGCGGCGAGGTCGCCTTCCTTCTTCTTGCGCGCGGCCCAGATTTCGTAGGTGACGCATTGCTCGGCCTCGTTCCATTGATGCTGGCAGCCGCGTTCGCCCGTGGGCATTTCGCCAAGCGAGGATTGGACAAGGAGCGAGGTCCATGCGCCGCGTTCGAGGTGTTGCTGCAGGAGGCTGGCTTCCGGGGTTTGGTATCCGCGGTGCAGGAGGATGGAGAAGAATTGCCGCGCCAGATGCTCGTAGGCCATGGCGAGAAACGGCTCGTGATACAAGCCGTCGGCATCAAAGGCGGACAGATGCCGGGGAACAAATCGCTGGACAAAACCGAGGTCGGTGAAGCCGGCTTTGCTGCGGAGGAATTCGCCGGTCAATGCGCCCGCGTTCCAGCACTGGACATAATTGCGATTGTCGCTCGGGATGTCGCGATAGGCCTTGTCAGGAATGACGAGCTTGAAGAGGCGTTCCCATTCGGCGCGCTGACCCGGCGAGGTGCGGTCGCGCAACTGTTCGTACGCGAGCATGGCGGGGAGCGTGATGGAGTCGCCATGGGCGGCGCCTTTTTCGCTGGTAAGCTGGAGCAGCGCCTGGGTCAGGGCCATCGAGGCGCTGGCGAGAAGATTGGTGCTCTTGCCACTGGCCACCAGGGCGGCGGAAGCCCAGGCATAACTGGCGGTGCTGTATTGGGCTTCGCGATTGGAGAACTCGTCGATGATGCGGCCATCGGGTTCCTGAAAGCGGCGGAAGTAATTGATGTTGGCGTGGATGAGGGCGAGGTAGTCGTCGCGGGAGACGGTGGCGGGCTTGGGGTTGAGGCGGGCAACGTTGGTGCGGACCTGGGTGGCGATGGGGGCGAGGCGATAATCGGCCGCGGGGGTTGCCGGAGCCGCAATGGCAAGCAACATCCACGCGGCCAAGCACTTCCAGAATTGGTTCCAACGTTGGTTCATGCTGGCCGTTTAATGTGTGGGCATCCGGTGGGGTGACAAGTCAAAATTGCCGCCTCGACTCGCGAAAAAAACCCGCGAAGTCCAGAACAGGCTGGAAAAGGATGGAATGAGGTGGAAAAGGGTGGCGTGGGCGATTCTTGATTGGCGATTGGGTCGGGCAAATGGGCCGTAGCGAAGTGAGACAAGGTGGGGCATAGCGGCGGATTTTTTTCCTCGAATAAGCTCGAAAAGGCTCGAATAAGCTCGAAAAGGCTCGAAAAGGCTCGAAGCCGACGCTCGGGCGAGGCGCAGCGGGTGGACTCTGCGATATCGTGGGAATGAACCGGCACGTCAATCGTTGCCAGGCGCTGCGGCTGGGCGTTGCCACAGCCGCTGTCCGGACGCGTTGTGTTGGTGCGTCTTTCATGTCGCCGGGCACAATGGCACAATCCGCAGGACGTGTCTAACACCTATCAAGCCCGCGCGGTCAATAGATAAAAGGAGTTGGTTGCGGAAGCTTTTCTGTTTCCGCCCATCGTCCTGGGAACGGGAACTCCGGCTTGGTTTCTTGAGGCGGTCTCGGACTG
>JBFMBT010000449.1:0-3977 GCA_040754875.1 Verrucomicrobiota bacterium
GGATATGCCGTTTATTTCCCCGAACTGTTTCCCACGCGCCTGCGGAGCACCGGCGTCTCCTTTTGTTACAATGTGGGTCGCTTCGTCGCCGCGTCCGGCCCTGCGGTTTTGGGCTTGCTCACCAGTGAGGTCTTCAAGACTCAAGCCGAGCCGATGCGCTATTCCGGCCTGGTCATGTGCTCCATCTTTCTGCTCGGCATCGTGGTGCTTCCATTCGCCCCGGAGACCAAAGATCAACCGCTGCCGGAGGAAGAAAAGGGCTTTGTTCATTGATCGGCAGATTGACGTCTTTGTGGCGATCGGCATGATTCCGTAAACGCCGCATGAATACGCGCCTTACCGCCGCATTGGTCTGCTCGCTTTTCCTGAGCGGATATGGCGCTGAATCTCCCACCAGTAACGCCCGCCGGCCCGTCAACGACGCCGATCTGCGCTTCTGGCTTCAGAACATGGTCTGGCACCATCGGTTCTCCACCGATGAGGTTGTTTCGGCAACTGGCCTGAGTGCGGAGGAAGTTCGAGGGGCGTTGAAGCGGTTCAGGATTTCCGAAGCCACGCGGCCCAAACGCAAACCGGGCGCGCCGTTGCTTGTGGTGCCGTACCCGGGCGGGCGGCATCCGCGCATCGGGTTCCTCGACGGCGCGGTGAATCCGCAACGCGAAACCAAGGTGAGCGTGTTCACGCCGTGGGATGATTCCAGCTACGTTGTCGTCGATGTCCCGGAAGCCATCTGGTCGAATCTCGGCCTGACCTATCTGGCGCACACGCATGTGCCGACGGTGTGGACGAGGCAGAACACCGAACTGCCCAAGCAGGAATGGAACCGGCGCAAGGACGGCACGTTCGACATCGAGCGCACGCTGCCCAATGGCATTGCGTTCGGCGCGAAGGTGGTACCCGGCAAGGATGCCGTGCGCATGGAATTGTGGTTGAAGAATGGCACGGACAAGCCCCTGAGCGATTTGCGCGTGCAGAATTGCGTCATGCTCAAAGGCGTGAAAGGATTCAACCAGCAGACCAAGGACAACAAGGTTTTGCAAAAGCCTTACGTGGCCTGCAAGTCCGAAAACGGCAAGCGCTGGATCATCACGGCGTGGGAGCCGTGCAACCGGCCATGGGCGAACCCGCCGGTGCCGTGCCTGCACTCGGACCCAAAGTTTCCGGACCTCAAACCGGGCGAGACCGGTCGCCTGCGTGGGTGGCTCAGTTTCTACGAGGGGACGGATTTGGAGGCGGAATTGAAACGGATTGAGGCGACGGGCTGGAGCAAATGAAGCCTTCATCCGTCTCGACAGTGAACCGGTTTGCGCCTAGCTTGTTCCCATGAGCACGGCTGCAAATGTAGCCAGACACGTATGGACCGAGGAAGAGTTGCAGTCTCTGCCGGAGGACGGGTACATCCACGAAGTGGTCAATGGGGAACTGGTCATGAGTCCAAAGAATGATTTCTTTCACGGGCGCATTTGCACGCGTCTGGTTTACGCGTTGGAAGGGTTTAACCGCCTGCACAAGCTGGGCGTGTTGCTGGACTCGAGCTCGGGCTTCTGGATGTTCAATCGCAATTGCCGCGCGCCGGATGTATCCTTCGTGACAAAAGCGCGTCTTGACGCGCTCAAGTTCAAGCCGTCCACCCGCCGGTTCTTCCCTGGCGCGCCCGATCTGGCGGTGGAGATTCTCTCACCGAACAACACGCGGGCCGAGATTGACGAACGGCTGAAGGATTTCTTTGGCAGCGGAACCCAGATTGCGTGGGTGATCAATCCCGAGTCCGAGTGCGTCGAGGTGTGTCACGCGCCGGACAAACGCCAACTCCTCGGTTCAGGCGGCTTTCTGGACGGGGAACTATTGTTGCCGGGCTTTCGCTACCCCATTGCGGATTTGTTCAAGGAGTGGGACTGGGAATAATTCCGGCGCCTCAATGCGCTGCCAACGCCGCGCGCGCGTCCGCCAGGCGGCTCGCGCCGTGGCGCAACATGCGTTCGGTCGTTTCCCAGTTAAGGCACGCGTCAGTGATCGAAACACCGTAGCGCAGCTTGGATACTTCCTGCGGGAATGGCTGGCTGCCTTCGTTCAGATGACTTTCGACCATCATGCCGATCAACGCCTGATTTCCTGAAGTGCGCTGCTCGATGACGCTGTTCCAGACTTCTTCCTGGCGCGCGTGTTGTTTGCCGGAATTGGCGTGGCTGCAATCCACCATCAGCACCGGGTCCAGGCCCGCTTTCTTCAACTGCGCCACCGCGTCGGTGATGCTCTGCTGGTCGTAATTGGTCCGCTGGCGTCCGCCGCGCAACACCACATGGCCTTCGCGGTTGCCCGTGGTGCGGATGATGCTCGTCACGCCGTCCTGGTCGATGCCCAGGAAATTATGCGGCGTGCGCGCCGCCGCCATGGCGTCGATGGCCACCTGCAAACTGCCGTCGGTCGCGTTCTTGAAACCGACGGGCATGGACAGGCCGCTGGCCATCTCGCGATGCGTCTGCGACTCCGTGGTGCGCGCGCCAATCGCCGCCCAACTGATGAGGTCGGCGATGTATTGCGGCACAATCGGGTCGAGAAATTCCGTGGCCGCCGGCAAGCCCAGCGCGGTGATGTTGCGCAAAAGGTCGCGCGCAATCTTCAGGCCGGTCTCGATGTCGTAGGTGCCGTCCAGATGCGGGTCATTGATGAGGCCCTTCCAGCCAATCGTCGTGCGCGGCTTCTCGAAATACACGCGCATGATGATGTAAAGCTGATCGATGAGCTCGCGGCGCAGCGCGCTCAGGCGCGTGGCGTATTCCAGCGCGGCCTTGGGGTCGTGAATCGAGCAGGGGCCCACCACCACGAGCAGGCGCGAATCTTCACCGGCCAGGATGCGCTTCACCGTCTCGCGTCCCTCGACCACCGTCGCCGCATGCACGTCCTTCGTGGGCGACTCGTGCTTGATGGCGCGCGGCGGCATGAGCCGGCGCGTCTCGGTGACGTGAAGATTGTTGATGCGCTGCATGTGTCGCGTGCGGATAACTTAATGCCAATGGGGCTTCTCGGGCAAACAGGCGTCGAATTCCTTCACCAGCTTCGCCTCGTATTCGCCGGCGTAGGAGCCGTTGAAGAAACGGTCCAGCGCCTCGTTGTAAAGCCGTTCCCAGGACGCTTCTTCGTTGCCCGGATTGATCGGGAAGAACAATGCGCCGTTGCCCTTGGCGGCTTTGAAATCACCGGGCGCGTCGCCAATCATCAAAATGCGGTCCGATGGGTACTTGTCCTTCGCAGCAAACTTGATGTGCTCGGTCTTGGTGCCCATTTCCTGGCCGGCGATGATTTTCACGAAGCCATCGATGCCGTGCTCGGCCCATTCGCGCTTGAGGGCGTCGGCGGGCGTCTGCGAGATGCACATGGCATCGGCCCTGGTGTTGATCTTTTGCAGGCACTCGCGCACCAGCGGAAACGGCGGCACGCCATGCACGATGTCTTCCACCGCGCGGTTGACGGCGTCCGACCAGACCTTGATGTGTTCGAGGCCCTGGTTGCCGTTCTTCACTTCGGCGTTGAGCGTGGCATTGCCGAGCTTGGTCTCGCGCTTGATCCATTCTTCGAGCGCGGCGATGTCCGGCATCTGGACGTTGCGCGCCTTGACCTGCGGGCGTGCGCCCAACAAGCGGATGGCTTTGACCAGCGCCGGGAAACGATTCGCGCCGCGGTCCTTCGAGTAAAGGTTGACGAATTCCCACACCTCGCGCGCGTATTTGCTGACGGCCTGGAGGTGGAAATGCTTGATGAACATCGGCGCGAAGCACTCCTTGTGCTTGATTTCCATGCTGTCGAAAATGCAGCCATCGGAATCGATGCCGACGAAAAACTCTTTGCCGGGCTTGAAGTCCCGCAATACTTGGGCAGCGTCACTCATAATTTAGAGCCGCGCATTAAGCCAAGGAAGGCGATGGCGGTCAAATTGGAATTCGGATTCTGAGTTATTACCTGTTTGTAATCAATTGGTT
>JBFMBT010000450.1:0-3931 GCA_040754875.1 Verrucomicrobiota bacterium
TCTCCCCAAGGGAGAGGGCCGGGGTGAGGGGGAAGGCGACACCATCCAACCCGCGGCTCTCAATTCAACCGAACACATCACCACCAAATCAATCACGCCCGATGCCCAGCGAATCCGCCACGCGATTGATGTAATTGAACCACGACGCAATCAGCGTGATTTGCAGAATGGCGCGGTCATCGAACCCCGCGGCGCGCAACCGCTCGTGAAACTGCGGCGTGATGTGCGCGGCGTCCCGCGTCAATTGCTCGACGTATTCGCACATCACCAGTTCCGCCGCACTGATCGGCGCGGTGCGGAAATCCCTTTCCAGCGCGGCCACCAGTTCCCCGTCCAACGTCACTCGACGCAGAAACTCTGCGTGCGATTCGATTCAGTATTTGCAACGGTTGGTCACCGAGACCACCGTCGCAATCATTTCCTGCTGCGCGCGCGTGAGCGGAAGGTCGGGCGACATCAACACCCCAAACGTCGCGAACGCGTGATGCAGCGCCTCGGGAATCAGGCTGTGCGACGCCACGATGCCCGGCGCGCCGCCGGCGGGCGCGGGATGCACCGGTTGGGCGTATTCGATCGGATACAGCGCGTGCTGCGTCTCCATCGCCTGGCGCAGTTTCTCGCCGCCTTCCTCCAACGATACCGTTTTGATCCATGCCATGCTTGCAGGAAAACAAATCCGGCAGTCCTCTCCCATTCAGCGGTGGCCATGCGGCCTGAATGCGGGCTGACCCGGCGGAAAATGGGGGCGTGATTGTGGCGATTCGAACCATTGATGTGCCGGAACGTCCGGGGGACGCAACCACCTGCTCGCTATCGTTCTTGTCCCAAAGGCAAATCGAAACCTAAAACTCCTTCACCGGAGCCGGATGCAGCAATTCATGCACGGCATCGACAAACACTTTCACGTCAAATGGCTTGTGCATGAATTTGTCCGCCTTGTGGAACGCGGCAACCACCGCCCCCGGCCAGAAACGGCGGCTGATGAGTACCGTTTTCATCCCCGGCCAGCGGGCGCGACAGCGCGCAATGAGTTTCAATCCACTTATGCCCGGAAAGGAATAACCAGTCACCAGCAGGTCGGGTGTCGTTTCGCCGGAAGCCAGCTCATCAAGCACCTCTTTGGAGTCGCGGAACACGCGCGTCCGGCACCCCGACCAGTTCAAAACGGAAGCAACCGCCTGCCGCACCACCGAATCCGTGTCCACGACGAAAATCAGTGGTGTTCCCTTCGATCCTTCCCAATGCGAAGCAAAACTCACAACTGATTCAGCGTACTTCATCGCGCTACAATCGGGTATGGGGTCGCCACCCCAATGCGCCGGCAGAAAAATGTAGGACAGACTGCGGCCTGTCGCGGACCAGCCGCAGCGCATCGCTTGCAACCACGCGACTCCGCCCGACGAAAAACATCCCACTTGCGCAGCTTCCCGGAGTGCGCCGTCCCCGGGGCAGTCGGACACCGCCCCGGGAGGGATATTTCAGGATTTTTCCTTCTTCTTGGCGCAGGCCGCGCAGGCCTTGGCTTCTTTGCCCAGTTTTTTCACGGCTTCCTGGCAACATGTTTCCTTCTCGCACTTGGCGCAGGTCTCGCCCTTCTTCGCCTTCGCGACCGCCTTGGTGCAGCATTCGCCCGCGTGCGCCGCGCCGGCCAGCGCCAGTGTGACGGCCAGAACCGCCAAGGATTTGATGAGGTTTCGCATAACGTTTCTATTTTGTTCGCTTGTTTCAACCGACGCGGCGAGCGGCTCAAGCGGGCCGCCGCGCGTTTTGTGTGGGGACACAAAATTCGTTGTCCGATGGCATTTCTCACAGGCTGCGCTTCAAGATTTGCGGGTCCACCTTTCCCGCGAGCAGGTAAGTTTGCCCGCCGCGCGTCCAGGCGGCGGTGGCCGTGTCACCCACTTGCGCGAATTGCGGCTGGTTGCCCGTTTTTGCGGAGGACGGTTGATCGAAAACAAACAAGTCCACGTGCTTGCCTTCCACGCCCAGGCAGATCAAGGCCACGCGACGCCCGCGCCATTCGACAATCCCGCAGCCATGGTAACGCTGCTGTTTCAGGGCATCGGGCAGCGCCAGCTCTGCCGGCCAGTTGCGTTCGCGCAGCCAGGTTTGAACCTCCGGCAGGCCCGCCACCTTTACGTCGATGTGCGGCCTGCGCTCGACGAGGCGGAGGATTTCTTCCTGTTGCTCGCGCGCGACCACCGGCCCGTCACGCCGCGGGCGCGCGAGGAACACGATGCCCAGCAGGATGACCACCGCCGCCGCCGCCATCAGCCACGCGCGCTCGCGCCGCCAGAACGAAACCGCCACGACTTTGCGCGCCGCCAGCAGTTGCGCCTTCAGCTCCGGCGGGACGGGAAATTCGCCGAACTTGCGCGCCAGCCGGCTGTCCACCGCCTGCTCCTCGGCGAACCACCGCGCCAGTTCGGGGTCGCGCTTCATCATGTCCAGCGCCTCGGCGATCAGCGCGTCTTCGCCGGCTTTGCCGTTCGTTTGATGGCAACGCAGAATAAATTTTGCTTCGTCACGATTCATAAAAAGCCCTCACGATGGTTGGCTCCGGTTCAGGGAAATGGGTTTCGCCTCCGATTTGTTGAGCCGCACGGCCAGCCGTTTGCGCAGCAGTTCCTTGCCGCGCGACAACCGCGACATCACCGTTCCGATGGGAACGTCCAGCACTTCGGCGATTTCCTTGTACGACATTCCCTGGAGGTAAAACAGCACGAGCGGCGCGCGGTAGTGTTCTTCGATTTGCAGCGCCGCGTCCATGGCCGTCTCGCTGTCCAATTCGTCGGCCATTTGCGCCGTGAAATGCGGCAGCTCGGCGTCGGCTTGGACGATTTCCACGTGTGGGAAACGCGTGGCATGGCGGCGCCAGCCCAGAAACACGCGGTAAAGCGTCGTGAACAGCCAGGACTTCACCTTCGATCGGTCGCGCACCTGTCCGCCTTTGGTCAGCAACCGGATGTACGTTTCCTGCGTCAGTTCGGCGGCATCATCGGCGTTGCCCGCGAGGCTGAACGCGAACCGGTACAAAGACTCGTGGTGCGCGGCCACGACCTGTTCGTAATCCAAATCATCCACATCAGTGCGAAACGCGCCTGGCGCCGTTTATTCCAAGTCATTTGTCCCCACGTATCGATCCGGATCAATCATTTGCGGCGCGACTCCGGAGGATGGGGAGGTTCGGCCGGCGGGTTGCCCGGATTCCGGAGTTTCGTCAAGGCCTCGGTGATGGCATCGGGACTAACCCGGCTATGAATGGAGTCCAGCCAACGCGCCCGGATGATCCCGTGCCGGTCGATGAGGTAGGTGCTCGTGGGGCTGTATTTGTCCACCACCTGCAGGCGGTCGTCGTTGGCCATCGGGAACGCGATCGCGCTGCGCTTGACCGTCGTCAGAGTTCCGGCTTCACTGCATTCGACGTGAATGGCCAGCACTTCGGCATTGAGTGCCTTGATTTTGGCGTAGGCTTGATTCAGTTGAACCAACTGACGTGTGCAGGGTGGTCACCAGTGGGCGCGCGAGAAGACCAACACCAGCGCCTTCTTGTCTTTGAGTTGTCCGAGCGAGAATTTCCCGCCCTGCACGTCGGTGATTGAGAAGTCCGGCGCGGCTGTTCCAACTTCGGGGAAGCCCTCGAAGGGTTTTTCGCGCTCAGCCTGGGGGAGTTCGCGAGGTGGCGCGGTGGCCAGAATGGATTTGGTCAGGGCATCTTCCTCCTGCTGGAGAGTCGGGACGGCCTTGCCGACGCTGAACATGGCGGTGAGGTCTCTGTAGTTATTCCTGACATCCGGTTGATGGTTTCCGGGAAACTCCTTCAGATACTCTTCCCAACGGCTGCGTGGCCAATAGCCGGGTCCCCATTTGTGGCAGGACGTGCATGCTTGCTGGTAGATGAATCTGCCCGTAAGTAATTCCCATTTTCTGG
>JBFMBT010000451.1:0-3864 GCA_040754875.1 Verrucomicrobiota bacterium
TGTCGCGCATCGAGGCCGAATTCCTTCAGACGGACCAGCGCCGGTGGTTTTGTCCCTGCCCGAAATGCGGCCACTATCAGACGCTCAAATGGGAACACGTGCTTTGGGGAACCGCGCGCGTGGAAAGCGCCCGGCGTTGGAAACAGCCGGTCGGGGACATTGCCACCGACGGCTCCGATGCCGTGTATGAATGCGCCTCGTGCCACGCGCATTTGTCGGACGCCGAGCGCGTCCGTATGGTGCGCGCCGGCCAGTGGCGCGCCACGGCGCCGTTCACGGGCAAACGCGGGTATCACCTCAACGGCATCGCTTCCCCGTTCAAAGCGAAGAAGGGCTTCAAGAATCGCTTGCACCAAATGGTTGCCGGCTTTCTGGAAGCCAAAGCTGGCGGCCGCGAAACGCTGAAGACCTGGGTCAACACGTTCCTGGCGGAGACCTTCGAGGACGAGGCGAACAAGGTGGAATGCGCCGAGGTCATGAAGCGTTGCAAGGATTATCTCGATGCCGACGGCAAACCGTCCCCGGACCTGGTCCCCGAGCCGGTGATGTTCATCACCGCCGCGGTGGACGTCCAGCACGACCGCTTGGAACTGGAGTTCGACGGTTGGGGCCAGTACGAGGAGAGCTGGGCGCTCGAATATCTGGTCATCCCCGGGGATCCGCTCCGGCCGAAAGTCTGGGCCGAGGCCGACGCCGCCTTGTCGCGTCGTTTCAAAACGGTGGACGGCCGGGAACTGACGGTGGCAGCCGCGTGCGTGGACTCCGGCGATCCGCTGACCACCGATGCCGCCATGGCCTTCACGAAGCCGCGATTCCATCGCCGCATCTTTGCGATCAAGGGGAGCAACCAGGCCTGGAGCCCGCTGGTGTCCGGACCTTACCGCGGCAATCGACGGCGATGCCCGGTTTACCGGATCGGCACGGACACCGCCAAAAGCATCATTTACGGCCGACTGAAGATGGAAGCCGGCGGACCGGGATACATGCATTTTCCGAAGGGCAGGGGGTTCGATTCGCTCTATTTCTCCGGCCTCACGGCCGAGGAGATCCGGATCTCGAAAAAGAAGAGCGGTTTTCCCGAGCGCAAATGGCACAAGATCCGGGAGCGCAACGAGCCCCTGGACTTGCGCGTGTACTCGCTGGCAGCCGTGGCGATCCTCAATCCGCGCTGGTCCGTGCTGACGCGCCGTTACTTGAAGGATCGTCTTGAGCGCGTGGCCCCTGTGCTGACCAAACACCTTGCAAATGCCGAGCCCGCGGCAAAGGTTCCAGCCGACGAAGCAGAAACCGTGAGCGCCGAAGAGTCAGAACCGTTTGCCAGCCCGCCGCCGGAGCCGAAGCCGGCGCCGCGGCGGCGCGCCAGGCGCGGATGGATGAATAGCTGGAAACACTAATGGCTGCCGAAACCCCAACGATCGAGCCGGCGCTGATCACCGCGGGATCCACCGCGACGTGGAAGCGCTCTTTGAGCGATTACAAGGCGAGCGACGGATGGACGCTGAAGTACCGTCTGCGCAAATCGACCAGCACGAACCTTTCCATCACTTCGACCGCATCCGGAGACGACCACCTCATATCGGTCTCCGCGGCGACGACCGCCGGGTGGACCACCGGCAAATACGCCTGGTATGCCTTTGTCGAAAGCGGTTCCCAACGTTTCGACGTGGGCGAAGGCTTTCTGGAGGTGCGCGCGGATCCCGCGACCAGCAGCAGCTTTGACGGCCGAACGCATGCGCGGAAAATGCTCGATGCCATCGAGTCGATGCTGGAAGGCAACGCCAGCCGCGAGGAGCAGGCCTTGACGATCACCAGCGGGGGGGTGAATCGGCAGATCCAGTTTTGCACCAAGGAGGAGCTGCTGAAGTTTCGCGCCTATTACAGCAACGAGGTCCGGGCCGAAGAACAGGCGCTGGCCCGCCAGCAGGGCAGGGCGACGGGCAATCGCATTCTCACAAGGTTTAAAAAGGCGTCATGACTTCCATCGCCAACTGGTCGGGCAAATCGGAGATCACCCATCTCCAGGCCGAGCGCATCATTCAACAGATCGTCATGCGCCGTGAAATGCTCGCGCGCCGTCGTATCGGCCGCCGCGGTTACGGCGGTGCCGTGGCGAGCCGGCTGACTTCAGACTGGACCACCAGTTCCATGAGCGAGGATGCCCAGGCGCGCACGTCGCTGAAGGCCATGCGCGAACGGGCCCGGCAACAAGCCCGCGACAATGATTACGCGAAGATGTTTTTGCGCCTGGTCGAGACGAACATCGTCGGCCAGGGTATCAACCTGCAGATGGACGTGGTTGAACCGCGCAAGGGCAAGGATGGTGCGATCAAAAACGTATCCGACACCGCCGCCAACGATTTGATCGAGGAAGCCTGGAAGGAATTTAGCAAGCCCGAGAACTTCACCGTCACCCGCACGATGTCCCGGCAGGATGTCGAGAGGCTGCTGTCCAAGTCCTGCGCGCGCGACGGCGAATACATCGTCCGCCGCGTCCGCGGCTTCAACAACAAATTCCGCTACGCGCTCCAGATCTTCGAGCCGGACCAACTCGACCACGAACTCAACAGCCGGCTGCCCAACGGCAACACCATCCGGATGGGCGTCGAGTTCAACGAGTGGCGCGAGCCCGTCGCGTACTGGATGCTGAAGAACCACCCGGGCGACGAATTTTATTTCCAGTCCGGCGGCGCCCGGCATGAGCGGATCCCCGCCAATGAAATCATCCATGGATTCCTGCGCGAGTATCCGACGCAATCGCGCGGCATCACCTGGT
Organism: Verrucomicrobiota bacterium; assembly: GCA_040754875.1. Classification (GTDB taxonomy): domain Bacteria; phylum Verrucomicrobiota; class Verrucomicrobiia; order Limisphaerales; family JBFMBT01; genus JBFMBT01. Next base: position 2,774 of record JBFMBT010000451.1, read on the forward strand.
TTCACACGCCGCTGCGGCGGATCCACATGCTCGACGGCTATGAGGAGGCCGTCATTGTGCACGCCCGCGCGGCCGCTTCCAAGATGGGCTTTTTCGTGCGCAAGACCGATCCCAACGCCCAATACCAGGCCGACGACGAGGACGCGGACGGCAACCTGATTTCCGAAGCCGAGCCGGGCGCCTTCGAACAACTGCCCTACGGCATGGAGTTTCAGCAATGGGACCCGAAGGAACCCAACGCCGAATTCAACAGCTTTCGCAAGGGCATCCTGCGCGCCATTTCCGCAGGCCTGGGTGTCAGCTACAACGCGCTGGCCAACGATCTGGAGAGCGTGAACTATTCGAGCCTGCGCGCCGGCACGCTCCAGGAACGGGATGTCTGGATGCTGTTGCAGAGTTGGTTCATCACGAGCTTCGAGATGCCGGTGTTTGGCGACTTCCTGGAAATGTCGCTCTTGACCCGCCAGGTCGCCTTGCCGGAGGACAAGTTCGACAAGTTCAACCGGCCCAAGTTTATCCCGCGCCGCTGGCCTTGGGTGGATCCGCTCAAAGACATTCTCGCTGCCAAGGAGGCTGTCGCGCTGCGCATCCGCACGCATGGCGACATAATCGCCGAGGCCGGCGGAGACTTTGAAGAGACCATGCGCCGCTTCGGGCGGGAAAAGGAAATTGCCGCCGAACACGGCGTCACTTTGGAGTATCCCGCGCCATCAGCCACACCGCTGGAAGACCCCGATAAAACCGAGGCGGAATAGCGTTTTTGCGGTCAAGTGTGCAAACCTTCGCGGTTGAATTCCCCATGTTGAAGTGCGATTTGCGCTGGCAGTGAGCGCAAAGGCAAACGCAAAACGCACCATCAAGCTCGGTGTCCTCTACCGCAACTTCGCGGTCGTCCGCGAGGAGATCAACGAAAAGGACCGCACCGTGGGCTTGAGCTTCTCGTCCGAGACGCCGGTGGAACGGTGGTTCGGCTACGAGATCCTCGACCACCGAAAAACCAGCGTCATGCTCGACCGCCTCAACCGGGGCGGGGCGCTCTTGGTGGACCACAACACCCGCGACCAGGTCGGCGTCATCGAGTCGTCCGAGAT
>JBFMBT010000452.1:0-3853 GCA_040754875.1 Verrucomicrobiota bacterium
CGCTTACGACGAAGCCCGTTATTTGAAGCAATTGATTCACCGCAAAAGCCCCAACGCCGCGACCACGCCATGACGCCTCTTGCCCGACATTTTTCCCTTGCCGGACCTCCTCAGATGTTGCGCTACGCACCGGACCGCGGCTGTCCTCAGCCGCAGCGTGTCGCTTGTGCTGATGAGTCGGGAGGTTCGTTTGATTCTTTGCGTGTGAGACGTCGCACGGAGATGACGCTTCGACCAGTCCCACACGATCGTTGCAAGCCGCGCGCTGCGGCTGGGGACAGCCGCGGTCCGAAACTGGCGCGCTTCGGATTTCGGTCTTCGGATTTCTTTCGGATTTCGTCATTCGGCTTTCGGATTTAATTCTTCGCCGGCAATTCCAGCGTAAAGCTTGCGCCCAACCCCGGGCCATCGCTGTGCACGCTCAACGAGCCGCCCATTTCCCGGGCCGCCAGCGCGCCGCTGTGCAGGCCGAAGCCATGGCCTTCCTTGCGCGTCGTGAACCCGTGCGAAAAAATCCGCGTCAAATTCTCCGGCGGAATGCCCACGCCGTTGTCACTGACGACAATCTTCACGCAACCGTTGCCGTTGCCGGCGATGCGCACGGTCAATTGCTTCTCATCGCGTCCCGCTTCGTCGCACGCGTACTTCGCGTTGCGGATGAGGTTCACGAGAATTTGCAGCACCTTGTGCTTGTCCACCGGCAGCGGCGGAACGGCGTCAAACTCGCGCACCACCCGCACATCATGCCGCGCCAGCGCCGCCGCGTTCATGCGCAAGGCGTCCTCCACCAGTTCCGCCACCGGCATGATTTCCACCACGCCCGACACCTTGGCGTAGCTCTGCTGCATGGACACGATGTCCTTGATGTGGTCGATGTTCTTGGCCAGCCCGGCCAGTTCCTTGAGGATCGCCGCCTGCTCGTCGGCCAGATGTTCGGAGAGCTTCTGCAAATAACCGGGCAACTGACGGCCCTTCTCATCGTTGGTCAGGTAATGGCCCAGCTCCGCGCGGTGGTCCTGGAAGAGCTTCATCGCCTTGGCGAGGCTGTTGACTTTGGATTTGCGCACGGTGTCGGCCACCAGCGAGGTGGAGACATTGACGCTGTTGAGGACGTTGCCGACGTTGTGGAGCACGCCGGTAGCCACCTCGGCCATGCCGGCGGCGCGCGACAATGTCACCATTTCGCGGTGAGCTTCGGTGAGTTTTTCCTCGGCCTGCTTGCGTTCGGTGATGTCGCGGAACAGGCTCAAGAGCAGCGCGGGCCGGTCCGGCAATTCCAGGAAGGAATTGGTGGTTTCCAGATGAACTTCCCGTCCATCGTGGAAGGTGACCTTGCGCTCCTGGCGCTGGGCGATGTTCCGCCGCGCAAACCGCTCGACGTGCTTGTGCAACGATTCGGCGGGCGAAGTGCCCTCGGCATAACAAACCGTCAGGGGCTGCCCCTCCAGTTCGTCGCGCCGCTTATTGACCAGGCGGCAGAACGACTCGTTGACCGACACAATCCGGCCTTCGGCATCCGTCAGCCGGAACGCGTCCGCGGAGTTTTCCCACACGGCGTGGAAGCGCAATTCCGAGTCGCGCAGGGATTGCTCGGCCTCCATCAACGTGGTGATGTTGCTGCTCACGCCAAACGTGCCCACAATCGCCCCGCTCTTGTCGCGCAGCGGCATCTTGGTGGTCCGCGCCCACGTCACGCGGCCGTCACGCCAGATTTCCTTTTCGACCAACCCGATGACCGGGAGGCCGGTGCGGATGATCTCCTGTTCCGCCTCGTATGCCGGGCGCGCGTGCTCCTCCGTGAAGAAATCAAAGTCCGTTTTGCCCCGCACCTCGGTTGCATCCTGCAGGCCCAGATAACCCGCCAGCGAACGGCTGCACTTGATGAAGCGCGATTCGCGGTCCTTGAAGTAAATGCTCTCCGGCAGCGAGTCCAGCAGCGTGTTGAACAGGCTCCGCTCGTAGGCCAGGTCTTCCTCCGCCCGCCTGCGCGCGGTCACGTCCAGGTACATGCCCTGCGTGCCGATGATTTCGCCCTGCGCATCGCGGATGGGCACCTTGATGATCTGGATGTACGCCTGCGAGCCGTCCGGCAGGCGGTATTCCTCCACCGCCTCGTAGTTCCCGCCCGTGGCCATCACGCGGGCGTCATCCGCGCGGTACTTTTCCGCCAGCGGCCGCGGCGAATAGTCGAAATCCGATTTGCCGATGATTTCCTCCAGCGGCTGGTCTTTGCGCTCGCAGAACAGCCGGTTGGCAAACGTATAGCGGCCTTCCCGGTCCTTCCGGTAGATGAACACCGGCAGGTTGTCCACCAGCGAGTGATACAGCGCCTGCGATTCGCGCAGCTCGCGTGTGCGATGCTCGACACGCCGCTCCAGTTCGTCATGCGCCTGTTGCAGCGCCGAATCGCGCGCCTGGATCTGCCCGAGCATCTCGTTGAAATGATCAATCAGATGCCCCAGTTCGTCCTCGGACCGTTTCACCGCGCGCAAGGAGTAATTCCGGTCGCGCGCCACCGAACGCGTTGTCTCCACCAGTTGCAAAATTGGCTCGGACACCACGCGTTGCAACCGGCTGGAAAGCACCAGCGCCAGCAACAGCGAGCAGGCCAGCACCGCGCCGGTGATGGCAAAATACTGGTTGCGCTGCGCCTCCAGTTGTTTCAGGTCCGATTCCAGCATGACCACACCCAGTGTCTCCCCCTGGTGTTCGATCATCCGGAACACGCGCAGCAGGCCATCCTCCGTAAACTCGTGGCCGGCCGCCTGGAGCACCGGCGGGGCTGATTTTGTGCGGCCTTCGCGCTGGTAGGTGGCGAATACGCCGCCCTCCTTGGTGAAGATCCACGCGCGCGTGATGTTGGGCGACGCCTTCAACACGCCGAGCGTTTCTTCGGCCACTTTCGTGTCATTGAAATCCAGCGCCGCCGTGCTGTTGCCGCCCACGATGTCCGCCGACGACGACAGGTTGCGGACCAGTTCGCGGCGGGAAATGACGCCGTCGTAAATCACAAACGCCGCGCACGCCAGCAGCAGCGCCAGGGCCGCCGTGCCCATGATGACCAGCGTCTGTTTGTGTTTGAGGGAGGTGTTATGGAGGATGCGCATGGTTATTCGCCCTTACCTTTGACAATTTCCGCCACGCCCAACAGCTTCGAACTCAGCTTCAGCCCCGCCTTCTGCGCCGGCTGCGGGTTGATCGCCAGCCGGATGCTGCCCTCCTTGCGCTGGAAGCGGATGACCCCGCCTTCCTCGACAAAATTCTCGGACTCGCCCACGGTCAACACGGGCCGGCCCGCCAGCTTCTCCAGGACTTCCCCGGCGCGGCGGCGCTCGTGCTCGCCAACAAAAAGGATGTGACAGCCGCTGGCGTCTTCATCCACCGCCAGGGTCCGGATCTCGATGGTGCGTCCGCCCACGCTCTTGCCCTGGACGATTGACTTCAAATCGCCATCCAGCGAGTTGCGTCCCACCAGGCCGATGACCAGCGGGGCCTTGGCCCCGTTGAACGCGGCCTCCGGCCATTCGACGTACTTCGTGAAGTTCAGCACGTAGAGCGCCTTGACCTGCGCCTCGGTCAACGCCGCCGGCTTGTCCTGCGCGCCCGCCCACGGCGCCAGCAGCACGAGCAGCAGGAGCAGCAGTCCGTAGCGCAAGTTTCCAACCTGCTGTATCGCGGGTTTCCAACCTGCGGTATCTCGGTGCGACCAAGCGCGCGGAGACTCGCCAACCCGTGCGGTGCAGGCGGAGCCCGGCCGATTGGAAATCGGCGATACAGCAGGTTGGAAACCTGCGCTACAAAGCAATGCCGGACCGCGGTCCGAAACCTTCGGGCTGTCCCCAATCGCAAATCG
>JBFMBT010000453.1:0-3807 GCA_040754875.1 Verrucomicrobiota bacterium
TCGGCTTCGGGGCGGGCGCGGGCGTGGCGGCGGGTTGCGGAGCCGACTCTTTTTTGCCACCGCAGCCGGTCAGGGCGATCGCCAGCATTCCGATTAGTAAAACTTTATTCTTCACTGCGTAATATTAGTTTATTAACGTCTTCTGTCCCCAAGAAGACGCGCCCTTCAGCGGGTCGGTTACAGAAAACTCTGTCTGCGTTCTACAGACGCACGAACCGCCGCCTTGGCCGTTCCTTTTTTGCGCAAGGCTCACCAAATTTTGCCCACCACACCGGAAAAGTTCTTTTCTCGTCGCAAGTCGTTGCTATGTTGCGCGCCATGTCTCGCATGCGTACGTGCCTCCTGCTCGCGGCCTTGATGACGGTTTTCCTTGCGGCAAACGGGAATGTGGCCGCCGCGCCGGCGCCCAAGCGCGTGCCGCCCAAGGGAATCACGCTTCCATCGGCCACGCGCACGATGTTGCTGACGAACCTGAACGCCTTGGGCAAGGAAATCCTGTCCCTGCAAACCGACCTTCAGGAAAAACCTGAACTGCTGGCCTTGCTGCCGGACGTGCAGATTTATTTCAACGCCGTGCAATACGCCATCGCGCAGGAGACATTTTACAACAACCGGGAATTCCCCACCGCCGAGGCGTTGCTCCAGCACGGCCTGAGCCGCGCCCGGCTGTTGCGCGCCGGCAATCCGTCGTGGACCACCTCGACGGGGCTGGTCGTGCGCGGTTACGTGTCGCGCATCGACGGCTCGGTGCAACCCTACGGCCTGGTGATCCCGTCCTCGTGGCAACCCGGCGCGACCAACAAACTCCGCCTCGACTTCTGGTTTCACGGGCGCGACGACCGGCTCACCGAAATCAAATTCATCAACGAACACCAGACGCGCGCCGGGCAACTCACTCCGCCCGACACCTTCGTCCTCCACCCCTACGGCCGTTACTGCAACGCCAGCAAGTTCGCCGGTGAAATCGATGCCTTCGAAGCGCTCGCGCACGTTTCCAAATCGTATTCCATCGACGAGCGCCGCCTTGCCGTGCGCGGGTTTTCCATGGGCGGCGGCACCGCCTGGCACCTGGCCACGCATTACGCCGGCCTCTGGCGCGCGGCCCAGCCCGGCGCGGGTTTCGCCGAGACCCCGCTGTTCGCGAACGTCTTTGCGCGCGATCCCAAACCGACCTGGTATGAGGAAAAGCTCTTTCGCCTTTACGACGCGACCGAATACGCCGGCAATCTTTACCACTGCAAGACGCTGGCTTACTACGGCGACCAGGACCCGCAAAAGCAGGCCGCTGAAGTCATGGCCAAGGCGATGGCCGCCGAAGGGCTGGAACTGGAAACCATTGTCGGCGTGAAAACCCGCCATGCCATCGAGCGCAATGCCCGCGGGCAAATTGATGCGCGCATGGACGCCATCATGACCACGCCGCGCAATCCCGTTCCGAAGAAGATCCATTTCACCACGTTCACCCTGCGCTACCCCACAATGCTTTGGGTGACCGTCGATGAACTCGAACAACATTGGGAACGCGCGCGCGTCGAGGCGAACATCATCGCGAAGAAGTCCATCACCGCGACCACTGAAAACGTCGCGGCGCTGACCTTCTCCATGCCGGCCGGTCAGGCGCCGTTTCCCGCCGGGCACGCGCCCAAAATCAGCATCAACGGCACCACGATGACCGCTCCCGCCGTCGCGGCCGACCGCTCATGGTCCGTGCACCTGCGCAAGACGGGCGAGCGGTGGGACGTGGTGCCGTACGTGGACTCGATTGATTTGCGCAAGCGGCCCGGTTTGCAGGGGCCGATCGACGACGCGTTCATGGACAGCTTTTTGATGGTGAAACCCACCGGCCGCGCGCTCAATGCCGGCGTGGCCACGTGGATTGCCTCGGAATTCAACGACGCTGTGACGGACTGGCTGCTGCAATTTCGCGGCCAGCCGCGCATGAAGGATGACTCCGCCGTGACGGACGAAGACATCGCCGCGCACAATTTGATCCTCTGGGGCGATCCCTCGAGCAACAAGCTGCTGGCGAAAATCGCCGACCGCCTCCCCATCCGCTGGGATGCGAAGGGAGTCGTGGTCGGCGCGGAAACCTTCGCGCTGGACAAACATGTGCCGGCGCTGATCCATCCCAATCCGCTCAACCCGAAACGCTACGTCGTCCTGAACACCGGCTTCACGTTCAGCGAATCGGGCACCGGCAACAACGCGCTCCAAATCCCGCGCCTGCCCGATTACGCCGTCATCGACATCACCGTGCCGCGCGCCCGGCGCATGCCCCTCGGCGTCGTCAACGCGGGCTTCTTCGACGAACGCTGGCAGTTGAAGGCGCAGTGATCGCGCCAGCCATCAATTTTCCGCCCCGGATTGGCGGCGCAGCAATTCCACGACCTCGTCATCCGTGGTTTGCGAGAAATCCAGGAAATACTGCCCCACCGCCTCGAAGTTTGGGTCGGTCAGCAACGTGACCGTCTGGTCGGCAATCTGCGCCACGCGTTGGGCGGCGTCCTCCGAGGCCACAGGCACGGCGACCGTCACTTCGCGTGCGCCCAAATGACGGGCGGCGCGGCAGGCGGCTTCCACGGTGGCGCCAGTGGCCAGCCCATCATCGACGATCAACACGGACTTGTTGCGCAGATCCAGTTTGCGCCGGTGATGGAACTTCGCGCAGTAATCGGCCAGCCGCGTTCTTTCCTCCGCGATCACTTCCTGCAGCGCCGCAGAGCGAATGTCTCCCTCGTGCAGGAGAACCGAGCCATCCTCCGCCAGAGCTCCCACCGCAAACTCACGGAACTCCGGATGCCCGATCTTGCGCACCACCAGCACATCCAGCGGCAGTTTCAACCGGCGCGCCACCTCGGCCGCCACCACCACCCCGCCCCGCGGCAGACCCAGCACGACCTCGGCGCGCACCGCGCGCCGTTCCAGCAACTCGGCCAGCTTGCGGCCGGCTTCCTTGCGCGAATCAAAGGTCATACGCGCGCTCTGCCTTCACGGAATCCCCATTGTAATCCCGCTCCGTCAGTTTCCCAATTGTTTCTCATCCGCCTTCTGCCCCGCCGCGGCCCTTGGTTCCTGGCGCAACTGCTCGATGAACGCGATCAGCTCCCATCGCTGCTCCTCGCTCAACGTTTCCGCGAAGCTTGGCATCGGCGTCCCCGACAATCCCGTGCTGATCGCCCGGAACATGTCCCGCCGCTCCGGCCCGCTGCGAATCGCCGGCTTGCGCAGGTCCGCCGGTTTGATCGCGTTGCCCCATGCGTCTTGCAGCGTGGCCGACGCCGGACCGTCCCCGCCGCCTTCGTTGCCATGGCAGGCGGCGCAGCTTTGTGCGAACAACGCCTTGCCCTTCGCCGCGTGCTTTTCCAGTTCGGCCGGAGCCGCCGGTTGAAAGAACCAGTCCGGCGCGTCCGGCAGATCCAGCGGCGCCGCGAAATTCTGCTTCTGTTTCCACTTCGGGGAAAAATATTTGATGTATTGCGTGACGGCCCGCACATCGCGGTCGCTCAACGTGGCGAAGATCGGCATGGACGTCCCGGAAATCCCCTGCCGCACCGTGCGCATCAAATCGTGGTCGGTGGGCAGGGCCCCCGGCGGTGTGGAGCGATACTTGAAGATGCCGGACGTAAAATTGCGCGGCGGCGGCAGCATCCCCGCCGCCATCTGCCCCTTGCCGTCCCCCCGCTCCCCATGGCAGATCAGGCAGTTTCGCTGATACACATACCGCCCGTGCAGGTAGAGCGAATCATCCGGAAAATTATAGACCACATTGTTGGTTTGCGCCGGCGCCGGGCTGGCCGCCCACAACAG
>JBFMBT010000454.1:0-3711 GCA_040754875.1 Verrucomicrobiota bacterium
GCCCGACCGCGCGCCCAGCCGCGCCATGCTTTATGCCGTCGGGTTCAAGGAGGAAGATTTTCACAAGCCCATCATCGGCATTGCCTCCACCTGGAGCATGGTCACGCCGTGCAACGCGCACATCGACAAGCTCGCGCGCGAAGCCGAGACCGGCGCCAACGAAGCCGGCGGCAAAGCCATCATCTTCAACACCATCACCATCTCCGACGGCATCTCGATGGGCTCGGAAGGCATGAAATACTCGCTCGTCTCGCGCGAGGTCATCGCGGATTCCGTGGAGACCGTCGCCGCCTGTGAAGGCATGGACGGCCTGGTCGCCATCGGCGGGTGCGACAAGAACATGCCCGGCTGCCTCATCGCGCTTGCGCGGCTGAATCGTCCCGCCGTGTTCGTTTACGGCGGCACCATTCTTCCCGGCTGCATCACGGGCGACCCCCAGCAGCGCAAGCTCGACATCGTTTCCGTGTTCGAAGCCGTGGGCGCGCATGCCAACAAACGCATCGACAATACCGAGTTGCAGAAGATCGAATCCTGCGCCATTCCCGGGCCCGGTTCGTGCGGCGGCATGTACACCGCCAACACCATGGCCAGCGCCGTCGAAGCCCTCGGCATGAGCCTGCCCAACAGCTCCGCGCAAAACGCCATTTCCAAGGCCAAGATCGACGATTGCCACCGCGCCGGCGCGGCGGTCGTCCAGCTTATCAAGAAAAACATCCGCCCGCGCGACATCATGACGCGCAAGGCGTTTGAGAACGCCATCACGGTGGTCATCGCGCTGGGCGGCTCAACCAACGCCGTGTTGCACCTGCTCGCCATGGCCAGCGCCGCCGGCGTGAAACTGACGCTCGATGATTTCACGCGCATCGGCAAACGCGTCCCCGTCCTGGCCGACCTCAAGCCCAGCGGCAAACATCTCATGTCCGAACTCGTCGCCATCGGCGGCATCCGCCCGCTCATGAAGACGCTGCTCGACGCCGGATTGCTCCATGGCGATTGCCTCACCGTAAGCGGCGAGACCATGGCCCAGACGCTCAAGGACGTGAAACCTTACCCCGAAGGCCAGACCATCATTCACGACCTCAACGCGCCCATCAAAAAAGACAGCCACCTCGTTGTTCTTTACGGCAACCTCTCGCCCAAGGGCAGCGTCGCCAAAATCACCGGCAAGGAAGGCTTGCGTTACGAAGGCAAGGCCCGCGTGTTCAATTCCGAGGAAGCCGCGATGCAGGCCATTCTGGATTGCAAGATCAAGAAGGGCGACGTGGTCGTCATCCGTTACGAAGGCCCCAAGGGCGGCCCCGGCATGCGCGAAATGCTCGGGCCCACCTCCGCCATCATGGGCCAGGGCCTCGGCAAGGACGTCGCGCTCATCACCGACGGCCGCTTCTCCGGCGGCACGCACGGCTTCGTCGTCGGCCACATCACGCCCGAGGCGTATGTCGGCGGCCCGATTGCGCTCATCAAGAACGGCGACACTATCATCATCGACGCCGAGAAGCGCCAACTCACGCTCGCCATTCCCGCGAAGGAACTGGCCGCGCGCAAGAAGGCGTGGAAGCCGATGAAACCGCGCTACACCAAAGGCGTCCTGGCCAAGTACGCCCACGCCGTCACTTCCGCCTCCGAAGGCGCCGTCACCGACGCGAATCTCAAATTGTGACCCGTTTCCGGGTGCTCCAATCGCCGCGCGCAAAGCTGGCCCTGGCGCTGGCCGTGCTCGCTTTGCTCGCGGCCGCCTGGCTCATCCTCCACGACCCGCCCGTCGGCACCGTTGTGTTCTTCGACGAGCCTTCGCAGGCCTTTCACCGGAGCAAACCGCAACAACTCCTCGATTCCGCCGCGCAGAAGCTCGAACCAATCCGCGAACGGTTGTTTGGTGCGCGACCAACCGTGCAATTTGATTTTAAGTGCTTCCTTTTTCTGGACGAGTTGCCAGCGTTATCGTCGCTTGGCTCACCGGTCGCTGAAGGAACTAATGGCTTGAAAGCATGGGTTCTCCCGGAAGAACGCGCTCGGCAGTTACAGAAACAGTTTCGCCAGCACTCCAATGTACACACGCTCCGATCCATCATGCTTACCGGTCACGGAAGCCGAAGCAGTATCACGACGGGAACTACGTTGCCTCCAAATCCATTAATGTTCAGTTCTTCGGTTGAGCTATCGCCGGAGATCAGTCGCGACGGAATTGTTCGTCTACCTGCGGTTGCGGAGATATTCAGGTTTGGTTTTAGCGGCGAACCCACCCGCCTCCAACAAACCGTCAGCCGCTCTTTCTTAACAAACGGCAGCACCCTCGTCCTCGGCGGAGTCATTCCCGAGTATCACATCATAGACGGCAAAACCAACGCCGTCCCCGGCCGCGAAGACCTCCTGATCCTCATCACCCCCACCGTCAAACACGCCCGCTGACCCGCCTTCATAATTCGCTTTCGTCCGATATGCCGTTTGTTGCCCCACCATTCCATCACTCTCCGTTCATTTTTCTGTCCCCCATCTTCTGTCAGCCCCTCATTCGCTTGCCCCCATTCGTTTGATTTCCCCTTCGGATTTCTTTCGTCATTTGGCCTTCGTCATTCGTCATTCTTCTCCGGCTCGCCTAACTCCTCCAACGTCTTCACCGCCAGCGCGCCGCCGTCCGCCAGAATGTGGTTGAACCGCGGATCCGGAAACCAGCTCTCGTCCGCCGCGTAAAACCGCAACGCCTTCCTCGCGGCGCGCAACTTGCCGCGCATCTCATCCATCTCGCGCCGATTCTCCACCAGCAACTTCCACAACTCATCGCGGATCACCTCCAGCACCTCCAGTTGATGATGCGTCTCCGCGCGCGACGACTCCAGCCGCTCCACCACATTCTCCAGCGCCAGCCGCGCCGTCGCATCCTCATCGGGCTGTTCCGCGGCCGGGAATCCGTCTTCCTTGAGTTCCTTGCACGTCCGCTTCACCGCGTAAAAAAACTGCGTCTGCGACCAATCATCATTCCGTTGCTGGTATCCCAGCCTGGTCCGCGCCTGTTCCTCCAGCCGCTGCACCACCTGCCTGAGTTCCTGTTCCACCAATTGCTTTTGCTCGCTTGCGGTCATGGTTTCGACGTTTGGTTGCTACGTAACGGCTGCACTTGATTACGTAGCAACTGCCATGCCCGCGCGTCGTTCCCGCCGCTTGGCCGCCTGATCGCCCCCAAACTGTCCCGTTTTTGGAACCACTGTGCGCCCAATTGACACCCGCGCAGTCTTGAACGTCGGACTTCCCTTCTCGGACCGCGGCTGTCCCCAGCCGCAGCGCGCCTCTTGCCACCGCCGCATCGGCCCGGCATCAACGTCATATCTGTGTGCTGTCCTAACTCCTAACGCGCCATATCCTCAGACGCCCTGAACCCGCGCGCCAGCGTCTTGGAGTGCGCCAGTCCGATGGCGCTTTGTGTGACACCGCCCACCCACATCATTCAAATATGATTTCCTGCCGTGGCGCAAATCCGCCTCCCCTTTCGGACCGCGGCTGTCCCCAGCCGCAGCGCGCCTCTTGCAACCCCCGCATCGGCCCGGCAACAACGCCATATCCGCGCAACGCCAAACTCCTCGTCTTCGTAGCAGCCGACGTAAGTCGGCTCTGAAATTCTTATTCCAACGCCTTTCTGGTCTTTCTCGGATCCTGCCTGCAATCAAGCACGCGGCACACGTCCACGACTTTATCCGAGACTCGATAATAAATCGC
>JBFMBT010000455.1:0-3672 GCA_040754875.1 Verrucomicrobiota bacterium
CGCAATCTGGCTCGACTCGGCCCGAAAACGGCAGGCGGAAGAAAACAGTTCTTCCGCGCAAACGGTGTCTGTTCTTTGTTGTATCCAAGCGGACAGAAAAATGGGGGACAGAAAAATGAGAGGACGCTCACCGCAAAGGAATGGAGCACGCAATAAATGAACCCCTCTCCCTTGTTCCCTCTCCCCGTCGATTCCTCCGGGGAGAGGGAGACGTGCGCCGGGCGTGTGGAGAAATCACGTGTTGGGATTTGCCGCGCGCAACAAAGCGCCGCAAAACCGGCGCACTCCAGGACGCTGGCGCGCACGCGGGGCGCAACAGGCGATGGCAGATGGCAAATGGCAAAAGCTGGTGTGATTGCAAATTTCGAGGACGAGGACGAACGGGTGGGGTGGGACATCCGTTGTCCAAGGGTTAAAAATATTTTCAACTTTCTCGATTGTCGGCGCGTGCCGGGGCGGTAAGTTGAAAGACGCGCGATGAGCAAAAACCGGATATTGCACGTCGATGGCGACAGCTTCTTTGCCAGTTGCGAGATCGCCTTGCACCCGGAGTGGGAGGGGCGCCCGGTCTGGGTGGGCGGCGGCCGGCACGGCGATGGCATTGTCATCGCGGCCAACCGCATCGCCAAGAAATTCGGCATCGAGACGGGCATGGCGTGCTTCGAGGCCAAGCGGTTGTGTCCGCACGGCGTGCTGGCGCGGCCGAGTTACGAGGAGTATCGGCGCCTCTCGGCGGAGATGTTCCGCATCCTCGAACAATATTCGCCGGTGCTCGTGCCGCTCTCGATCGACGAAGGCTTTCTGGATTTCACCACGATGGACCGCCACGTGTGGCGCAACACCACGCCCGCCGCTTACGTGAAGGAAATCTGCGAACGCATCCGCCGGGAAACGCGGCTGCCGGTGTCCGCCGGCCTGGGCAATTCCTCGCGCCTGGCCAAGCTGGCCACGGACGCCGCCAAGCCGGGCATCCTCGAAGTGCCGGCGGGACAGGAAAAAGAATTTTTGAAAGACCGTTCGGTGCGCGAGTTGTCCGGGCTGGGCTCGCGGCGCGAACGCGCGTTGAACGGCCTGGGCGCGCGCACGTTTGGCGACGTGGCCAAGATGCCGTCGCCGATGTTGCGGCAGAAGTTCGGCATCTGGGGCCAGCAACTCTGGCTGTTCGCCAACGGCCTGTGGGACGAGCCGTTGTTGCTCGAAGTGAAGGATCGCACCACGATTTCCAGCAGCACGACGCTGCCCTACGATGAGCCCGATTACGAGGCGGCGCTGACGTTTACCTTGAGCGAGGCGACGCGGTTGATGGGCCAGTTGCGCCGCGAACAGATGCAGGCGCGCGAGCTGGGCTTGACGATTCGCTTCACGGACTTCACGGAGACGGGGGCGACGTATCGTTTCCAGCACGCGCAGTTTCAAAATTCCGTCGTCAACGCGACGCTGGAGCAGATGTTCCGCGACGTGATGGCCAGGGCCTTCAAACCGGTGCGCCAGATTCGCGTGGCGCTCTGGAACCTGACGCGGCTGGACACGCAGCCGACGCTTTGGGGGCGGACGGACGCCGAGCGCTGGGGCGCGCTGGACGAGGCGACGCACAAGCTGAACAGTCAATTCCAGAAACCGGCGGTGATGACCGGCGCGCAACTGGCGTTGCGCAAGCTGGACCAGGCGCACGAAAAACCGAAGGCGAAATGTCCGTTTGTGCCGCAGCGTGAAATGGTCAAAAAACTCTGGGGCACCGACGCCGACCCGCTGGCGCACAAAGAGGAATGGGAACGTCGGCTGGCGAAAGTGAGCAAGCACCACAAGGATCGCGAGAAGAAGACGAGGGAGTAAAATGGCGATTGTATTCCAAGGGCTGCGGTCTAGTCTTTCGATTGGAGTGCAAGCACAACCGCGTAAGGCGCGTCGTTGGCTCATCTACGGGACTGTCGCTCTGGTCTTCGCGGGGGTGGTGTTTTGGCGTTACCGGCAGAGCGGCGTGGATCGCTGGATGAACCAGATGCGCGCGCAGGGGGAGAAATTCACGTTCCACGAACTGGGCATCACCGGCCCGACGCCCGCTGATCCCAACGAGGCGCAGTTGGATTCCGCTGTGGCGGCGTTGCGTGGCAATCGATTCACTCCGGCTGTGGTGGACATGATGCCGTTTGCCGGACCGGGGCAAGCGCGGGTGATTTGGAAGGAACCACATTTAAGTTACGCGGGCACGAATTTAAGCTGGGCGAACTACGATCAACAACTGGGCGCGGCGCAAGCGAGCTTGCAGCAGATCAAATCACTCGCCGCCCGGCCATCGCGCACGCGGGGGCTGGATTATCGCCAGGTCCTTGGCCCGTGGCCCAATTACGTTACGTATCGCGTCGCGGCGCAGTGGATGTCGGGGGACGTGATTTATCATCTGCATCGATCCGATTTGCCGGCGGCGCAGGATTCACTGATAGCGCTGGTCCGGCTCGCGCAAATGTTCAGCGACGAGTCAACCTTGGTCAGCCAGATGATTCGGGTGGCGATTTTGGGATTGGGCATCGCGGATGTCTGGACCGCCCTTGAGTCTCCCGGATGGGATGAGGCGCACCTGGCGGAATTGCAGCGGGAGCTGGAAGCAGTTTCCATCCTGGACAAGCTTCCGCGCACGCTGGAGATGGAACGGGCGAGCGGGCTGGCGGCTTTTGAATTTGCCCGCACGAACGACGCGCGGGCGCTTCGCGCGCAGTACACGTATATGCAGTTGCCCGCACCAACGAACGCGGCCAGGGACTTTGTCGATGATTACGTTGTCACGCCACTCTGGCGGCTGGCCTGGCAGGAGCGGGACAAATTGTTTTACCTCCAGAATATGCAAGTGAGCATCGTCGCCGCCCACAACGCGCAGAAGCACCAATCGTGGGTGCAGTTGAGCAACGAACTGGCGCAAGTGGAAGTCTCCATGGGGAAAAACCGAATGCGTGGCGCGCCCGCCTCGCTGTCGTCCACTAATTTCTTTTCGGCTGTGGATGCGCTACGCACACAGATGAGCCAGTTGATTGGCGGCCGGTTTGATCGCGCGTTTCAGATTGCCATGCGGAATCTGACGCAACGCAACCTGGCCGTCGCGGCCATTGCGGTGCGGCGCTATCAACTCCGCCATGGCAAGGCGCCAGGCCGTCTGGGCGAGTTGGTGCCGGAGTTTCTCGGAGCGGTGCCGGTCGATTACATGGACGGACAGCCCTTGAGATATCGATTGAATGCGGACGGGACGTTTGTGCTCTATTCCGCGGGCGACAACGGCATCGACGATGGCGGAAATCCGGCGTGGGTCGGGCAGAAGACTTTCCCGGGGATTGCGGACGGACGGGATATGGTCTGGCCGAAAGCTGCACCGCCACCGAAGCCGCTGGCTTTGCCGAAAGACGTTTTGCCACTGGTGGAATTTCAGAGCGCGCCGCTCGCGGTAGTCCTGGAGGTAATCGCCAGACAAGGCGGTCTGGCGGTGGAGTTTGACGCAGGCGTGCGGGAGCGCCTGGAACGGCGACAAGTTTCCGTGCGCTACGTCAATATCAGCGTCGGCGGCATGTTGCAGAACCTGGCGTCCAACCACGGCCTTGGCCTTGAGGCTGGTTCGAAGACCAACAGCATTGTGGTGCGGTTGAAATAAATTGGCCGCCTCGCCCGGCTTTGCTCCGGGACCTTCGG
>JBFMBT010000456.1:0-3664 GCA_040754875.1 Verrucomicrobiota bacterium
CGTGCGGCGCCCCCGGGGTCCGGGGGGGGGGGGGGTGAGGGCGATCGTTGCCGGCGTTTTGGGGCGGGGTTACATGGGTTAAATGAGGGGAGGGCGGAGCCTCATCCCGCCCGGCGGGACTGCTACAAATATTTTGCATGGCGTGCAGATGTGGATTTAGGTGGATTTGGGTGGACCGTCGCGTGGGGGTGAGTCGGGTTTTCGATTGGCGATTTTCGATTTGCGAACAAGCCAAAGGGGTGCGCGCCTCGTGGGGACGAGGTTGCGTTCGCGGAAGGCGTGGAGCCGTCCGGGTTGAGCGGTGGCGCTCCCTGGCGCATACGACAGGAGAAATGTGACATCGTGTGATGGATTATGCAAGTTCTTTTCTTCAACTTGAGGGCGGGGGTAAACTCGCAATCCAAATTGAGGCCCGGGTTCAAAGTTCGGAGTTGAGGTCAGCCGAATGCTGGTCAGCCGAATGGCCAACAAAAGGACGTGGGCAAAAAATGGACCGCGGAAGATGAATTCGTGGCAGCCGAGGTGACGAGGCTCTGTTTTACGAATAATCCCACGCGCAATGTTTCTCGACCTCCACCAGCGCGTAAACCGACATTCGCGAAGCGTCCTGGAGATTGCGTGAAGGGTCGGCAGGCGAGCACGCCGGAGGCGTGCCAGAAATTAGCCGGGGGTTGAGGAGCGCAGCGCGACACCCCCGGTCTCGACGCCAAATACGCCGCACCCCGGAGCGGGTGCCAGGAAATCTGAAAATGGCGAAAGGGTTGCCGGCAGAAAAATGTGGGGCAGAAAAATGGACCAGAGAAGGCGCGGAATACATTGAAGCGTGAGTTCAAAGTTCGGAGTTGAGGTCAGCCGAATGTTGGTCAGACGAATGGCCGGCAGAAAAATGTGGGGCAGAA
Source organism: Verrucomicrobiota bacterium (assembly GCA_040754875.1). Taxonomy (GTDB): domain Bacteria; phylum Verrucomicrobiota; class Verrucomicrobiia; order Limisphaerales; family JBFMBT01; genus JBFMBT01. The sequence continues at coordinate 900 of JBFMBT010000456.1, forward strand.
AAATGGATTGCGGGCATGCGTGGAACGCACGGGGTGGGGACGGCTCGTCCCCGGTATTGAGCCGGGGTTTGAAGTTCCCAACGTCACCAACTGCGCGAGCCGTGCTTGAACGGCCGAATTCAGCTCCCTCCGTCTGGCTTCCCTGTTCTGGGGACGAGGCCGTCCCCATCCCAACTGCGGACACTTGGTTGCGCCAACTATCCGGTTGCCCGGTTTGTCCTGATGGTTTAATTTCAAAGGCGATGAGAGGAAACGACCCCGGGCTTTTCATAGCCAAGCCGAAGGCCCGATGTTGAACCATGCGTTACGAGTCCACAGATTGGGCGCTTGAAATTCCTGATGGCTGGCACCACGAGGAAGGCGACTCGTGCGTGGCCTTTTATCATCCCGACGGAGTCGGTGCATTCCAGGTCAGCAGCTATCGGAAGGATGATGTTGTTACCGACGACGATTTGCTTGAGTTCGCTGGTGACGTTCCCCTTGCCGCGGTTTCGTTCGGACTGCTCCGTGGGTTTCGCACCCAATTCAGCGAGGGCCACAAATTCTGGACGAAGTGGTGGCTGAGAGCCGGACGCCAGATGATTCATGCCACATACAATTGTTCGTTGAGCGATCATGGATTTGAGGACGCAGAGGTTCGCGCCATGCTCGAGTCACTGAACCCGGAGTACTGAAGGTTGCGAGCTTACCAAACAGCCATGATTACTGAAGATCAAAGGAAAGACGCTGAACGTCTCGCACGCTACATTAATCGAGCGCAGTTGGTTTCCGTGATGAACGATACCAAGTGGCAACGTCTCTTCGAGGCGCTTGAGTCCATGCAGGGCCAGCTTGATTTTCGAAGGAAGGACGTTCGCGAGAGCGATGATGCGTCGAAATCGTGGTGCGCTGATTTACCACATGTTCGCGGGTTGGCAGAATATCGAATGGCTGGACGTAAGGGCCGTTCGCGCATTTCCGCGCGGAGCTTTGGTGGAGCCGGGGATAAAGGACAACACGACACAGTTGATTCAAGCAATCAGAGAGGCTGGGGTGCCTTTTTCCCGGCAAGAGGGTTGCATCCGTATTTGGGGATATGTCCGCTCCGGAATCAGCCCCCGGTGGGAAGAATGAAAGTGAGGCGCTTGGCCCAACTATGCCTAAGCAACACAAGATACAAATTGATTCACTCAGTTTGCCGAGTCTACCGTTGACAGCGTTTGTCAACGGTCTGCCTCTCGGATCAGCAACCGGATTTGTCGTCACCAAGAGCGGCAAATCCTTTCTTATCACTAACTGGCACGTTGTTTCGGGCCGCCATCCAGACACAAACCAACCGAGTTCCTCGACCGGTGGAATTCCAGACGAGTTGCAAGTCATGCACCACCTAAAACGTGGCTTGGGCAACTGGGGTGCTTTTTCTGTCCGCTTACTCGACGCGGTGGGCAATCCCGGTTGGCTCGAACATTCTTCGGGACAGAGGGTTGATGTTGTTGCGATTCCGCTCGATCCGTTGCCGGCCGATGTTCAGCTGTATCCAATGAATTTAGCTTTAGCGAATGTCGACCTGATGCCCGAACCCGGGATACCGGTATTCATCATCGGCTTTCCTGGCATCAGTGTTGCGGGCGCATTGCCTGTTTGGAAGACCGGTCATTTGGCATCTGATCACGATGTTGATTACTCGAACAAGCCCGCCTTCTTGATCGACGCGACAACTCGTGGTGGAATGTCTGGGTCGCCTGTTGTTGCGCGTATGAGCGGCGGCTATCGCAGTTCCCAGGCCTTCGTCATCAGCTCTGGTATGACGACGCGATTCTTAGGCGTTTACTCAGGCCGAGTGCGAGACAATTCCGAAATCGGGATAGTCTGGCGACCTATAGTGATTGACGATATTTTGCGCAATCAATGAGGCGCATCCGTAACGCCAAGTCAGAGTTAATATTTTTTCAACCCGCAAATTCATGCCACGATACGCAGTAATGCTCGTCGGAAGGAATTTTTGCATTCCGATTGAAGGCGTGGATGCGCCAGCGATTGGCTTCATCACTTGGCGGTTTGCGAGCGGAAGCGACCCGGATGCGCTGCTCCCCGTGGTCCTGCGCGATTTCAAAAATGAACCGCGGATTCAGGACGTCATTCGATTGAGCGAACAGCATGGCTACGAATCGCCGCGAATTGTCGTGGAGGAAGTCGCCAAAGTTCCATTCTGGAAGGGACGATGGAATCCCAAGCCAGGGTTGATTTACTATGATCGGGAAGACGAAGGGAATGAACCGTAGTATAGGTCGAACGGAAGCAGTCCGGCGCGAATGGCCCAACGCATTGTAGCGTCGGCGTCCCGCCGGCGGGTGGGCCGGGCGTCCCGCCCGGAGGAGGGCGGAGTGCCCCCGTCCCCAGGGGCAACAACCTCGCCAGCACGAGACGCGCGGTTTCGGCTAGGCACGCCCTGTTTGGAGTTCACGCTTCAGCGTGCGGGCCGCGCGTCTCTCCACAAGCTGAAGCTTGAACTCCAAACAAGAGCAAGATGCGCTTGCCCGGGCGGACCGCGGCTGTCCTCAGCCGCAGCGCGCCGATTGCCAACTCACGCAATGGACTGGTTTCGACATCACTCCGTGTGGCGGAAATCTATCCAATCGCATATATCTTAGAGCTGTTGCCAAAATTCTGTAGCCGCATTTAAATCCGGCACAAGGAGCGCGGCGTTCACGCCGCTTCAACGCCGCCAGCACAAACCACGCTGAAGCGGGCTAAAGCCCGCGCTCCACTTGCGGCCACAGTTAAAC
>JBFMBT010000457.1:0-3646 GCA_040754875.1 Verrucomicrobiota bacterium
CCAGGAGACACGCATGGTGCGGAGACTACCGGGAGGCAGTTCAAACTGCAAATCGTGATACGCGCGAAGAAAGGCTCAAATTCCAAACTGCAAGCTTCAGAGAAACTTCAACCAGCAAGTTTCACTCGCTGCAAGCCACAGTCCGCGCGCCGGCATGCTTTATGACGCGCCAGCAGAGGGGCACCAACAATCGAGGACGAAGGACGACGACGAGGACGAGCACGAGGGCCATCCCACGATTGCGATGTCAGGGTGCGATCCGGGGAAGCTACGGAAGATCCGTGCTGCCCATCAGATAGCGGTCGCACTCGCGGGCGGCGCCGCGGCCTTCGTTGAAGGCCCAGACAACAAGGCTTTGACCACGGCGGGCGTCGCCGGCGGCAAATACGCCCTTGATGTTGGTCTCGTACTTGTTGTATTCGGCCTTCACGTTGGAGCGGACGTCGCGCTCGACGCCGAGGGCTTCGAGCAGCGGCTGTTCCGGCCCCAGGAAACCCATGGCGAGCAGGACCAGTTGCGTGGGGCGTACTTCTTCGGTTCCGGGAACTTCCTTCGGCACGAACTGGCCCTTGTCGTTGCGTTCCCACTGGATTTTCACGGTGTGGACCGCTTTGACGTGGCCATTGCTGTCGCCCTCAAATTTCTTCGCGGTGGTGAGATAGACACGCGGATCGGCGCCGAATTTCGCCGCGGCCTCCTCCTGGCCATAATCGAGGCGGTAAACCTTGGGCCATTCGGGCCATGGATTGTCCGTGGCGCGTTCCTGCGGTGGCTTGGGAAGAATTTCAATCTGCACCAGACTGTTGCATCCATGGCGCATGGCGGTGCCAACGCAGTCGGTGCCAGTGTCGCCACCGCCAATGACGACGACGTCCTTGCCGGCGGCGGAGATGTAATTGCCGTTCTTTTTGCCGTCGAGAATGCTCTTGGTGTTCGCCGTGAGGAATTCCATGGCGAAGTGAACGCCCTTGAGTTCGCGGCCAGGCACGGGCAGGTCGCGGGGCTTGGTGGCGCCGGTGCAGAGCACGACGGCGTCGAATTCCTTGAGCAGCCGTTCGGAGGCGAAATCCTTTCCGACCTCGGTGTTGCAAATGAACTTGATGCCTTCGTCTTCCATCAACTTGATGCGGCGCAGGACGACTTCCTGTTTGTCGAGCTTCATGTTGGGGATGCCATACATGAGCAGGCCACCGGGGCGGTCGGCGCGTTCGAAGACGGTGACAAGATGCCCCGCCTTGTTGAGCTGGGCGGCGGCGCAGAGGCCGGCAGGACCGGAACCGATGACGGCGACCTTTTTGCCGGTGCGAACCTTCGGCGGCTCGGGTTTGACCCAGCCGTGTTCCCAGCCGTGATCGATGATGGAACACTCGATGTTCTTGATGGTCACCGGCGGGGCGTTGATGCCGAGCACGCAGGAGCCTTCGCACGGCGCGGGGCAGACGCGTCCGGTGAACTCGGGGAAATTGTTCGTCTTGTGGAGACGATCGAGAGCTTCCTGCCAGAGACCGCGATACACGAGGTCGTTCCACTCGGGAATCAGATTGTTGATCGGGCAGCCGGAGGCCATGCCGCTCAACAACGTCCCGGTGTGGCAGAAGGGCACGCCGCAATCCATGCAACGGGCGCCTTGCTCGCGGAGATTCTTCTCCGGCATGTGGAGGTGGAACTCGCGCCAGTCGGCGACGCGCTCGCCCGGCGTGCGGTCAGCCGGCAATTCCCTTAAGTACTCGATGAATCCAGTCGGTTTTCCCATTGTGCTTGTCGGAGTTGGAAATTGAAGGCGAAGGTTTAGCCGCCGCCCACGCGGGCGACGTCGCGGGCATTTTCTTCAAACGCGGCATTGATGGCCTCCTCGCCGCTAAGGCCCGATTCCTTGGCGCGGCGGAGCGACTGCAACACGCGCTTGTAATCCTTCGGCATGACTTTCACGAACTTCGGAACCATGTCGTTCCACTGCGCGAGAATTTTCTTCGCACGCTCGCTGTTGGTGTATTTGAGGTGCCGCTCAATCATCTGGCGGACAGTTTCAATCTCCTCGGCTTCTTCAAGCCGTTCGAGACCGACCATCTGCTTGTTGCAACGCGTGGCGAAATCGCCGGCTTCATCGAGCACATACGCGATGCCGCCGGACATGCCCGCGGCGAAGTTGCGTCCGGCCGGGCCAAGCACCACGACGCGGCCGCCAGTCATGTATTCGCAACCGTGATCGCCGACCGATTCCACGACGGCGTTGACGCCGCTGTTGCGGACGCAGAAGCGTTCGCCGGCCATGCCGCGGATGTAGGCTTCGCCATTGGTCGCGCCGTAGAAGGCGACGTTGCCAACGATAATGTTTTCCTCGGGCACGAAGGTGGAGGACTTGGGCGGAAAGACAATGATCTTGCCACCGGAAAGGCCCTTGCCGATGTAATCGTTCGCGTCGCCTTCGAGCGTGAGCATCATGCCCTTGGGCATGAACGCGCCGAAGCTCTGGCCGGCCGAGCCGTTGAACTTCAGCATGATGGTGTCCTCGGGCAACCCTTCGGCGCCGTAACGGCGCGTGACTTCGCTGCCAACGATGGTTCCCGCGACACGGTTGATGTTGCGGATGGACATTTCGGCGACGACCTTTTCTTTGCGTGCCAGGGCGGGCTCGCAAACCTTCATGAGCACGGTCATGTCGAGCGAGCGCTCGATGCCGTGGTCCTGCGGCATCTGGCAGTAACGGCCGACTTCCGGACCGGCCTTCGGCTGATACAGGATGCTGGAGAAATCCAGGCCGCGGGCCTTCCAATGCTCAACCGCCTTGCGCGGTTCAAGCACATCGGTGCGGCCAATCATTTCATTCAAGTTGCGGAAGCCAAGCTGTGCCATCCATTCGCGGACTTCCTGGGCGATGAACTTCATGAAGTTCACGGCGTGTTCGGGATCGCCCGTGTAGTTCTTGCGCAATTGCGGATTCTGCGTGGCCACGCCGACCGGGCAGGTGTTCAGATGGCACACGCGCATCATGATGCAACCGAGCGCAACGAGCGGCGCGGTGGCGAAGCCGAATTCCTCGGCGCCCAGCAGCGCGGCGATGACCACGTCGCGGCCGGTCTTCAACTGGCCGTCGGTCTCGACGGCGATGCGGCTGCGGAGATTGTTGAGCACGAGCGTCTGATGGGTTTCGGCGAGGCCGAGTTCCCACGGAATACCCGCGTGCTTGATGCTGGTCTGCGGCGAGGCGCCGGTGCCGCCATCGTAACCGCTGATGAGCACCACGTCGGCGTGCGCCTTGGCGACGCCCGCCGCGATGGTGCCGACGCCGACCTCGGCGACCAGCTTCACGCTGATGCGCGCGTGGTGGTTGGAATTCTTGAGGTCGTGGATGAGTTCCGCGAGGTCCTCAATGGAATAAATGTCGTGGTGCGGTGGAGGTGAAATCAGACCCACGCCGGGCGTCGAGAGACGCACTTTGGCAATCCAGGGATAGACCTTGCCGCCGGGTAACTGGCCGCCTTCACCGGGCTTCGCGCCCTGGGCCATCTTGATCTGCAACTCCTTCGCGTTGGTCAGATAAAGACTCGTGACGCCGAAACGGCCGGATGCGACCTGTTTGATGGCCGAATTTTTTGAGTCGCCGCGCTCATTGGTCCACGTGTAACGCTCGGGATCTTCGCCGCCT
>JBFMBT010000458.1:0-3623 GCA_040754875.1 Verrucomicrobiota bacterium
TGGTGTTGTTGGCGGCGACCTGCGTATTGGTGACTGCGGCGGGGCGTGATTCGGCGGCCTTGGTCGGTGGCGTCACTGGTGGCGGTGCGGCGGCCGGCGTGTTGGTCGTCGGCGCGCCGTTCGTTTTCACTGATGCCACCAGTGTGGGCGCTTGGGGCGGTGGCGGCGGATGCAATTCCAAATCGAGCCGGTGCGCGACTTCCTCGACGGCCGGCCAGTTGGCGGGGCGCGGCTTGAGCGCCAGATACTCGCGATACTTCTGCAACGCGAACGGCCGGTAATCCTGCGCGCGCCCCGGCGGCCAGCGATGCGACAAGATGGCCACGTTCAGCAGCGCCGGCGGATAATTGCTCTGCACCTGGAGCGCCTGGGTGAAATACTTGAGGGCATCGGCCGGGCGGTTGCGCGAGAGTTGGATCATCCCCAGGCCGTTCAACGCTTCCGGCAGTTTCGGATACAGCGCCAGCGCGGATTGAAAACTCTTTTCCGCGGCGGCGTATTGTTGCGAACGCAATTCGGCGGTCGCCTTCTTCAACCAGCCGTATTCCGCGCGGCTTTGCAGCAACGTGAACGAAGTCAGCTCGCGTGCGGCCTCGGCGGGCTGGTTCAATTCCAGCAACAGGCAGCCCAGGTTGTAGCGCGCGATCGCCAGGTTCGGCTCCAGGTCCAGCGCCTTGCGATAGGCTTGCGCGGCCTCGCGCGGCTGGCTAGCGCCATGATGTGCCAGGCCGAGATGATTCCACGCCTGTGCCTCGAAGGGCAGCAGTTCGACTGCGAGCTTGAGCTTCTCCTGCGCGGCGGCGTAATCGCCCTCGCGAATCAGCCGCTCGCCCTCCAGCAGCGCGTCCGGCCCGGAGGGTTTGCATCCTCCCAGGAAAATCACCAGCGCGAAGAGCGGAAGGAGCGCGACCGATTTTCTGTTGGTCAGCATTAATCCTGCTGGTAACATTTGATGGAGAGGGTGTCAAGAAACGCCCCCGATTATGGTGAAACGACGTTTGTTCATTTCAATCCTGGCGGTTTCGCTCGCCTGCCTGGCCGGCGCGGAATCGAAGCCCGCCAAGGCCAAAACGCCTTCGCGCTCGCGCGTCATTCAGGTGCAGGAAACCGATGCCGTCCAAACCTTCGTCCCGCAGGCGGACAAGGCGAAGGTCATGGTCGCGCGCGCCATCACGCAGTTGACCGGCAAAACCAACGCCGCCGACGCGTGGAAGGCCATTGTATCGCCCAAGGACAAGGTGGGCATCAAGGTGCATTGCGCGCCGGGACCTACCAGCGGGACACGCGCGGTGGTCGTCGGCGCGGTGATTGAAGGATTGCTCTCCGCGGGGTTGAAGCCCGGCCAGATCATCGTGTGGGACCGCAAGATGGAGGATTTGCGCGCCGCCAATTACGGCGAACTCGAGCACCGCTACGGCATCCGCCTGGCCAGCAGCACCGAGGCGGGCTACGACGAGAAGGCGTTCTACGACACGTCATTGCTCGGCAATCTGGTGTATGGCGACCTTGAGTTCGGCAAGAAAGGCGATGGCATCGGGCGCAAGTCATACGTGTCCAAACTCGTCACGCGCGAGCTGACGAAGATCATCAGCATCACGCCGTTGCTCAATCACAACCAGGTCGGCGTGACCGGACACCTCTACGGCCTGACGCAAGGGAGCGTGGATAATTTTCTGCGGTTCGATGTCAGCACGGACCGGCTGGCCACCGCCGTGCCGGAAATCTATGCGCTGCCCGAGCTTTCGGACCGCCTGGTGCTGGCGATTGTCGATGCGCTCATCTGCCAGTATCACGGCGAGGAGCGCGGGCTGTTGCATTACTCCACCGTGTTGAACCAGTTGTGGTTCAGCAAGGACCCGGTGGCGCTGGACGTGCTGGGCATCCAGGAACTGGAGAAGCAGCGCAAGATTCTGGGGCTGCCGCTGGCGAAACCGAAAATGGAATTGTACGAGAACGCCACGCTCCTTGAATTGGGACAGCATGAGCCGCGTCTGATGCAGGTGGAGACGCCGCGTTGAGGCCGCCCATGGAACGCGGGAACGACTCGTTTGCGGCGCGCGGGGGCTGGTGGGTGGTGGCGCAAGGCGTGCTGCTCCTGGCGGTCGTTGGTCTGCCGGTGGCCGAACGGCGGACGAACGGCGGCGCAACTTGGGCGAGCGACGGCTTGTTTTTGCTCGGCGCGGTGCTGTTTGCCCTGGGTGGCTGGCTGGGCATCGCCGGCGTGCGCGACCTGGGCATCAACCGCACCGCTTACCCCCGGCCCAAGGACCACGGAACCCTCATCCAGACCGGCGCCTACGGCCTCGTGCGCCATCCCCTCTACGGAAGCCTGGTGCTCGCCTCGTTCGGCTGGGGATTGCTCTGGAACAGTTGGCCCGTGCTGGTGGCCGCCGCCTTGCTGACCGTGCTGCTCAACGCCAAAGCCTCCGTCGAAGAACGCTGGCTCCTCCAAAAATATCCCGAATACGAATCCTACCGCCACCGCGTCAAACGCCTGCTGCCGTGGGTGTGGTAAAGCCAATGCCGAACGATGTTTCCCCCAACCCGAAGGGTTGAAAGACAGTAGCCGGAGGTCGAGCCCCGCGAAGACCTCCGGTTGCCATCCGAAAAATCCCGCGCACGCCAACGGGGTGCCAAATCACGCCACCGTCGTCCTCGATGATAACGAAACAATCGCACAATCATTATGGTCGCGGATGTTTCGTGACACGCCCGAACCGCCTGCTATAGTGCCTCCCAATGGAGTCGCAAACGTGTGGAGCACTTGTAAGAATCAAGTCATTCTGGTTTTGAACACGATATCATGCAAAACCCATTTCAACGTTTGAAGCACTACGCGCTTGGCGACAACGATCCAAAGGAAAACCACGCGACGGAGTGTTTGGCGAGTTGCTTGGCTTTCAGCACGGTAATCCGCGAGCATTTTATTGCCTTCCTCTTTCGCAGCGCTAACAAACAAATTCCAGAAAGGCTAAAGAACACGAGCAAGGTGGCAATTGTCACGCAATTGCAGGCCAGTGGGTACGGGGATATCGACCTTGTGCTGGATGTCGATGGCTATGCCGCAGTTGTTGAAATCAAAGTCGACGCAAAGGAAATGGATCCGCACCACGACAGGCAACTCAAAGCTTACCAAGAGTGGATAAAGCAAGAGCGCGGTGGCAAAGGCGCTTTGTTCACGCTCGTACGCGATCCTAACCGTGATTTCCGACCTGAGGATTACGGAGCAACTCGATGCCGTTGGTCTGATTTGCACGAAGAATTCAAGGCACTGGCAAAGCAACACGCGAATGCGACTGATGGGCAATTGCTAGACCATTTATGCAATTACCTCGAAATAGAAGGAATTGTTGATATTATGGATTACAAGAAATTGACCGATTACGGCAAAGGGTGGGCGGCGGAAAAAGTTCTTGCGAGCCTGTTTCGAAAAACGAAGGAGCGACTCAAACTATCTGACCGCGAGTCCGAACTGTATGATCCAAAGGGCGTTTCACCGAGCTTTCAATTTGGAAGGGACGAGTGGAAGAAATCCTTTGGGAACGGGTGGAATAACAAGGTGTATGTGTGGTTTTGCACACCAGCGACTGAGGGCGCCAAATGCAAGAATGATGAATTCCGAT
>JBFMBT010000459.1:0-3600 GCA_040754875.1 Verrucomicrobiota bacterium
CACCTCCCTCAACCGGCAATCCGCCCGCTTCTGCCCGATAATGCCCGCTTCTGCCACATAATATTTTTTCCAACCATGAACCGGGAACTTCGAACTTCGAGCTTGGGGCTTCTTTCGTCATTTGGCTTCGTCCTTCGTCATTGTCACACCGCCATTCGACCAAACCGCGCCGCCGTTCGGCGACGGCTCGGCCGCCGCTGCACATTTTTTTTGTGCGAGCCGACGCAAGTTGATCGCCGGTTTTCGATTCAAGTTGTTGCCGACTGACTGAGCGATTAGTTTCGCGTCGTGAAACCGATGACGCTTTACACCTGCAAGCTGACCGACGCCCAAGCCGGGGCGTTGCGCAAGTATTTGTCGGATCACAACTATAAGTTTCGCGAAGTGCCCTACGCCGCGTTCGCCGGCGAGAAGGACGAAGTGAACGTGGTGTTCTACACCAGCCATAAACTCGTCGTGCAAGGCAAAGGCACACAAGACTTTGTGGAATTCGTGCTGGAGCCGGAGATCCTCAAGGAAGCCAAGCTCGGCTACGAAACGGTGTTGAATCCGGAGTTGCTGGCCCCGCGCCTGGGCGTGGACGAAAGTGGCAAGGGCGATTTCTTTGGGCCGTTGTGCGTCGCCGGCGTGTATGTGAACGAATCGGTGGTCAAGGCATGGCAAGATGCGGGAGTCGTTGATTCCAAACGCATTGGGAGCGATAAGCGCATCGCCGAACTGGCCGAATTGATCCGCGAAACGCCGGGATGTGTGTCCACGGTGGTGCCCATCGGCAACGAGGCCTACAATCGTCTCTACGCCAAGATGAAGAGTGTCAACGCGATGCTGGCGTGGGGCCACGCGCGCGTGATCGAGAATTTGATGGGCCTGCGGTATCAGATGAATCCCTTGCCGGTGCGCGCCATCAGCGACCAATTCGCCGCCAGCAAAGATACTGTGGCCAAGGCGCTTATGAGCCTTGGCCGCGAGATTGAATTGGTCCAACGCCACAAGGCGGAAGAGGACATTGCGGTGGCGGCGGCGTCGATTTTGGCGCGGCATGAATTTGTGTCGCGGTTGGGTCGTTTGGAGAAGGGATTTGGGCTGAAATTGCCCAAGGGCGCATCGGCTGCGGTGGACGCGGCGGCGAAGGAATTTGTGGAGAAAAAAGGCGCGGAAAACCTGCCGAAAGTGGCGAAGATGCATTTTCGCACATCGTATCGGGCGCAAGGGTTGCCGGAGCCGCCGAAAGTGGCTTGGAATCAGCGAGGTAAGGGCAGGTGAGCAGGGTTGAAAAAATAGTGAAAAAAGAGTTGCAAAAGTTGTTGACAGGAATCGTTGGTGGCGTAAAGTGGTTCACGACAGTGGGCCGTAAAAAGTAAAATAAATCGCCACAACTTTTAACTTTTTGAGCCGTAAGTTAAGGTTGCGGGGATTTGTCGTCTTTTTAGGGTGTCAGGATTACAAAATGTGCCCATGTAGCTCAGTTGGCAGAGCACGTCCTTGGTAAGGACGAGGTCATCAGTTCAATCCTGATCATGGGCTCCAGTTTTGGGCAGAATAGAACGACAACGAAAACCAGGACAAAGCAATGGCAAAAGAAGCGTTTCAAAGAAACAAACCGCACGTGAACGTCGGGACCATCGGTCACGTTGACCATGGCAAGTCAACCCTCACCGCGGCGATTGTCGCCGTGCAGTCGCGCCGGAATCTGGCGAAGCAAATTTCCTACGCTGAAATCACCAAGGGCGGCACGGTGCGTGACGAAAGCAAGACGGTCACCATCGCGGCGTCCCACGTGGAATATGAAAGCGAGCAGCGTCACTACGCGCACGTCGATTGCCCGGGCCACGCCGACTACGTCAAGAACATGATCACCGGCGCGGCGCAGATGGACGGCGCGATCCTGGTGGTCAGCGCCGCGGACGGCCCGATGCCGCAGACGCGCGAGCACATCCTGCTCGGCCGCCAGGTCGGCGTGCCGGCCATCGTGGTCTTCCTGAACAAGGTGGACCTCGTGGACGATCCGGAATTGCTGGACCTCGTCGAGATGGAGATCCGCGATCTGCTGAACAAGTATCAATATCCCGGCGACACCACGCCGATCATTCGCGGCAGCGCGACCGCCGCCATGGCGGGCAAGCCCGAAGGCGAGAAGGCGATTGCCGATTTGCTGGCGGCGGTGGACTCGTTCATCCCGTTGCCGACGCGCGAAGTGGACAAGCCGTTCCTGATGTGCATCGAAGACGTGTTCAACATTGAAGGTCGCGGCACGGTCGTGACCGGTCGTGTGGAGCGCGGCGTGCTCAAGAAGATGGAAGAAGTGGAAATCGTCGGCTTGAAGGACACGCGCAAGACGGTGGCGACGGACATTGAAATGTTCCGCAAGCTTCTGGAGAGCGCCCAGGCGGGCGACAACGTGGGCGTGTTGTTGCGCGGCACGAAGAAGGAAGAAGTGGAGCGCGGCATGGTGCTGGCCAAGCCCGGCACGATCACGCCGCACAACAAGTTCAAGGCGGAAGTGTATGTGCTGACCAAGGAAGAAGGTGGCCGCCACACTCCGTTCTTCACCAACTACCGTCCGCAGTTCTATTTCCGGACGACGGACGTGACGGGCACCGTGAAGCTGCCGACGGGCGTCGAAATGGTGATGCCGGGCGACAACGTCTCGGTGGAGATTGAATTGATCGCGAACATCGCGATGGAAAAAGGCCAGCGGTTCGCAATTCGCGAAGGCGGGCGCACGATTGGCGCCGGTCGCGTGAGCGAAGTGGTTGCCTAACAAGAATCAAGAGGGAAAATGGGAGCTTGGGTTGTCCCCCGAGCTCCTGTTTTTCGTCTAACCGGAACAGGATTATTGAGCGAACAGAGAACCTCTGGCGACGCGTAGGGCGGTAGCTCAATTGGTAGAGTAGCGGTCTCCAAAACCGTCGGTTGGGGGTTCGAGTCCCTCCCGCCCTGCCAAAACGTCGGTGCCGGAGGGGTGGCAGAGTGGTCTATTGCGGCGGTCTTGAAAACCGCTTCGGGGTAACACCCGACGGGGGTTCGAATCCCTCCCCCTCCGCCAGGAAGCGAAAGAGTTGAACGTGAGCAGTTATACGACATTATTGATTTGGGTGGCCGTCATCGCGGTGGTCTTTGGCATCGCGTGGCGGAAGGGACTGTTTGCGAAATTAACTCAGTACTGCGCGGAGACCCGGGAAGAGCTCAAGAAATGCACGTGGCCGACGCGGGATGAATTGAAGGGTTCGACCATTGTGGTGCTGATTTCCACCCTGTTGATTGGTTTGTTCACGTTCGTCGTGGATGGCGTGGTAGTCTACCTGATGCGCCATTTGTTGTCGTAAACCACCACATGCCGATTTCCATGCAAAGTCAATGGTTTGTCATTCACACCCTCGCGGGTCAGGAGCTCAAGGTCAAAGACAGCATCGAGAAGCGCCTGAAGACCGAGGAGATGGGCGATTATATCAAGGAAGTGCTGGTGCCCATGGAGAAGGTGGCCGAGGTGCGCAACGGCAAGAAGTCGGTGACCACCCGCAAGCTGTATCCGGGGTATGTGTTCATCGACATGGTGTTGCTGGACGAGAACAAGCGCGTCATCGAGAAGCCGTGGTATTT
>JBFMBT010000460.1:0-3558 GCA_040754875.1 Verrucomicrobiota bacterium
ACGTGGGGAACCGCAGTGCTGGCCGGGCCACCCGGCCCGTCCAGCGCCATTTCCTTTCCCGCCGTTATCGGGCGGAAGCGGGCGGAACCGGCAGTTTGTCCAACGTGGAGCGTTGAAGAGTTGAACCGTTAAAAAGTTGAACCGGTCCGAACGGCCGCCTTCCGATTCAACGTTTTAACGATTCAACAAAAAACAGTTTGCACAGTTTGCAGAGTTTGCAGGTTTGTTAGACAGACCCCGCGCCCTGTGCCAGAGTGCCATCGCCATGAAAGGTCAAAAGGCACAACGCCCTCGGACTGCGGTTGTGGCAACGCCCGGCCGCACCACACCGCCGCAGCGCCCGAAACTCCAAATAACCGGTTATAACCGGTTGTTCGCGGATATTTCACGAGGGGGGAGGCCGCGACGGACCACCACCGTCCACCTAAATCCATGTCTGCCGACTGCGAACAATTCTTCCCCTTCAAGTTCGAGGCTTTTCGAGCATATTCGACCCTATTCGAGGGTATTCGAGCATATTCGAGGCTATTGTGGGGGGAGGGTGAGTCATGCCCCCACCGCCTCCAAACCACCCACCCACGTATTCCTCGCACGCATCACGCACCACGCATCACGTCGAAGCATTTTTCCAACCCGTTGCCCCGCAACACCCTGGATTTGTGATTTGCAACCCGACCCTCCTTGCCTTAGAAATCCCGTTCCCGCCCAGGCGGGCAAAGGGCCATTCATCACGTGGCCAGGCTCAATGACATGAAACCGGACGTCGAGATATACGATACGACCCTGCGCGATGGCAGCCAGGGCGAAGGCATCAATTTCTCTCTCGCGGACAAACTGCGTATTGCGGAGAGACTGGATTCTTTCGGCGTCCACTATATTGAAGGCGGCTGGCCCGGCTCCAATCCCAAGGACCTCGAATTCTTCCAGAAGGCCAAAGCCCGCAAGTGGAAGAGCGCGAAAATCGCCGCCTTCGGCTTCACCCGCAAAAAGGGCGTCGCCGTGGAAAACGACGACCAGGTGCGCATGCTGCTGGACGCCGGGTCGCCGGTCGTCACCATCGTTGGCAAGACGTGGCTGCTGCACGTCAACGAGGTCTTGCGCGTCAAGCCCGAGGAAAACCTCGGCATGATCGCCGACACCATCCGCTTCCTCAAGGATCACGGCAAAATCGTGGTCTATGACGCCGAGCATTCGTTTGACGGCTTCAAGGACGAGCCGGACTACGCCCTCGCCACCTGGCAGGCGGCGGAGAAGGCGGGCGCCGATTGCGTCTGCCTGTGCGACACCAACGGCGGTTGTCTGCCCGAGGAAATCAAGCGCATCACCGCCTTCGCGAAAGGCAAGCTCACCACGCGCATCGGCATCCACACGCATAATGATTGCGGGCTGGGCGTCGCCAACGGCATCGCGGGACTCGAGGCCGGCGCCACCCAAATCCAGGGCACGGTCAACGGCTACGGCGAGCGCACGGGCAATTGCAATCTCATCAGCGTCATCCCGCTCGTTCATTTCAAGATGAAGAAGCTGGGCGTGCCCGCGAAGTCCCTGTCCAAGCTCAAGGAACTTTCCGAATACGTCGATGAAATCGCCAACGTGCGCCACGACCCGCGCCAGCCGTGGGTCGGCCAGACGGCATTCGCGCACAAGGGCGGCATCCACGTTCACGCCATCGAACGCGTGTCGCGCAGTTACGAGCACATCAACCCCGAGGCGGTCGGCAACTTCCGCCGCGTGCTCATCAGCGACATGTCCGGCCGCACGAACATCCTCGTCAAGGCGCAGGAACTGGGCTTCAAGCTCGCGCCCGAGACGCCCGAGCTGAAGACCATCACCGCGACCATCAAAGACCGCGAGAACCAAGGCTACGAATACGAGGCCGCCGAGGCCTCGCTCGCGCTGTTGATCCGCGGCGTGCTGGACCACAACCCGGAACTGCTCTTCACCGTCGAGGATTATCACGTCTCGATGCGCGGCAGCAGCAACGGTTCCGTGACCGAGGCCACCATCAAGGTGCGCGTCGGCGACGAGGTCCATCATGAAGTCGCGGATGGCGACGGCCCCGTCAACGCGCTGGACGGCGCGTTGCGCCGGGCGTTGTCCAAGCCTTTCCCGCAGCTCAAGAAAGTGTCTCTCACTGATTACAAGGTGCGCATCCTCGACAGCGCCACCGGCACCGCCGCCAAGACCCGCGTGCTCATCCAGTCCACCGACGGCCGCCGCGAATGGGGCACCGTCGGCGTCAGCGAAAACATCATCGACGCCAGCTTGCAGGCGTTGGTGGACTCGCTGGAATATGCCTTGATGAAGAAATGAGGTTGACGCGAATTTCGCGAATTGACGCGAATTGGGAGGAAACAAAATGAGCGATCTGATTTACAAAGAAGAAGCCTTCAAGCTGATTGGATTCTGCATGGAGATTCACCGCGAGTTGGGAAAGGGGCACGACGAGGTGATCTACAAGGATGCGTTCGTCGTCGAGTTGCAGCGGGCGCAAATTGCCTTTGCCCGGGAGTTGAAGTATGAGGTGCGCTACAAAGGCGTCATCCTCCCCCATCACTATCGCGCTGATTTTGTAGTGTGGGACAAAATTCTCTTCGAAGCGAAAGCTGTCGAGAAATTGACAGACGCTCATGTTAAGCAAGTTTTGAACTATTTGGCGGCGTCCGGATTGAAACTTGGATTGTTGGTCAACTTTGGAGCCGACTCCCTGGAGTGGAAGCGCGTCGTTTTGAGCAACCGCGGACCGCAGGATTCACCCAAAAACTTTCGGTTACGATGAGAACCACCTGTGCAAATGACACGAGCCTTACGAGCGGCGACGTGCGCCCTCGTGCTCGGGTCAATTCGCGCTAATTCGCGAAATTCGCGTCAAACTTCCCATGGAAATTCCAAAAGCCTACGAACCGCAAGCGGTCGAAGATAAGTGGTATGACTTCTGGGTGAAGAACGATTGCTTCACCGCGGACCCCGCGCGCGTCTCCGAAAAGCGCCCCGCGTATTCCATCGTCATCCCGCCGCCCAATGTCACGGGCATGCTCCACATGGGGCACGTCCTCAACAACACCATTCAGGACATCCTCTCCCGCAAGGCCCGCATGGACGGCAAGGAAGTCCTCTGGCTCCCGGGCACCGACCACGCCGGCATCGCCACCGAAGGCATGGTCGCCAAGCAACTGCGCAAGGAGGAAAAGAAAACCAAGCAGGACATCGGCCGCGAGGAATTCATCAAACGCGTCTGGACGTGGAAGGAAAAGCACGGCGGCATCATCATCCAGCAGCTCAAGAAACTCGGCTGCTCGTGCGATTGGACCCGCGAACGCTTCACGATGGACCCGGAGTACGTGCGCTGCGTGCAGAAGGTGTTCGTCGATCTCTACAAGAAGGGATTGATCTATCGCGGCAAGCGCATGGTGAACTGGTGCCCCGCCACCCAGACCGCGTTGTCCGATGAAGAAGTGGAAATGAAACCGCAGAAAGGTTTCATGTATCACTTCAAGGTCGAGGTCGCGGAGTCCGCTGAATTTTCGGGGAGCGCGCCCGCCCCGGGCGCAGGAGCCA
>JBFMBT010000461.1:0-3491 GCA_040754875.1 Verrucomicrobiota bacterium
GCCGTAGTTTATGAGAACGGCGAACCGCATCGCTTGCCCAACGGCAGACCGACATTGTGTTCCTTCTGTGTGCCGATCCGGGATGTGGTCGTTGAAGACAACTGGTATGCCTGTGGGCTCAAGGGCTCGGGCAGTTCTCATTATCGACTGGAAGCTGTGCTGGCGCCCGACGACTTCATCCTGGGCGGAAAAAATCGGCAGGGACGCGGCGGCCCGCTCTATCAGCTGCCGGTGTTTGGCTACGTGGCCGCGTGTCATGCCGGCTTCGCCCTGGGGGTCGCAAAGCGGGCGCTGCAAGAGATCATCGCCCTGGCGACCACCAAGCGGCGCACCATCAGCCGGGTGACAGTCGGCGAACGCGGCGCATTCCATAAGGAGCTCGGCATCATGGCGAGCCGGCTGCACGGGGCCCGGTTATTGACCTTCGAGACGCTGGGCGAGATGTGGGCGGCGGCCTGTGGGGGAGAGCGGCTGCCCCTGGAAAAGTGGGGCGCATGCCGTGCGGCGATGACCTATGTCACTGACGTGGCGGCGGACGTCGCTACCTTTGCGTACCGCTATGGCGGTGGGCCGGCGCTATATCTTTCTCATCCGTTACAACGCTGCTTCCGGGACATTCACACCGCCACCCAGCACGGAGTGGTCAGCGATGAAAACTATGAAGCACTGGGCCTGGCGCTGCTCGGCAAGGGGAGCTGGGATCCGCTGATTAGCATCGGCGACTGAGACGCGCTCGTTCAAGCCGCAGGAAGTTCGTTCTGGCTTCTTGCGGCTCTAGAAGAGAGTAAAAATTGTACGGAGGAATCGACAAATGACGGGATTAGTAGCCGGAAAAGTTGCGTTGGTAACAGGTGCAGGTTCAGGGATCGGTCGAGCCACCGCGCTGACGTTCGCGCGTGAAGGCGCAAAGGTCGTGGTCGCTGATGTGACGGTGGAGGGTGGGGAGGAGACGGTGGCCTTGATCAAGAAAGCCGGGGGTGAGGCGATCTTCGTCAAAACCGACGTGTCGAAAGCGGCGGAGGTGGAGGCGCTGGTGCAGACGACGGTCGCGACCTACGGGCGGCTGGATTGCGCGCATAATAACGCCGGCATTGCAGGCAAATCCAAGACCGTCGTTGATGACACTGAAGACAATTGGGATCGCATCCTGGCCATTAATCTGAAAGGCGTGTGGTGGTGCATGAAATATGAGATCACGCAGATGTTGAAGCAGGGTGGGGGAGCGATCGTAAACACGGCCTCTGACGCGGGCCTGATCGGCGTGCGGCGCGGCGGCGCCTATGTGGCCAGCAAACATGGCGTGGTCGGTCTAACCAAAACGGCGGCGCTGGAGTATGCCAAAGCCGGGATTCGCGTGAGCTGCGTATGTCCGGGACCGATCGATACGCCGATGCTGCAGGGCATCGGTGGGCGCAACCAACCGATGATCGATCGTATGCTCAAGTCGCAACCGAATGGGCGGCTCGGAAAACCGGAAGAAATCGCGGAAGCGGTGGTGTGGCTGTGCTCGGAGGCGGCTTCGTTTGTCACCGGGCTGCCGATGCCTGTAGACGGCGGCTACATGGCGCAATAACGAGCACAACGGTTTGGCGCTTCAGGTCAGAGCAGTCTCGACCTCATTCGGTTGCAAGAAGGAGAGCATGAGTATGGGCGCACGTACGGGACGAGAGTACATCGAGGGGCTACGAGATAATCGGCGCATCTACGTCAAAGGCGAATTGGTGCGCGATGTGACGCAATACCCGCCGTTTCAAGGCGTGATCCGTACGCTGGCCGATCTGTATGACCGCCAGCATGACTCGGTTTACAAAAATGCGTTGACGATGCCTTCTCCTACCTCGGGGAAACCGGTGAGCACGTCGTTTGTCTTGGCGAAAACCTGGGAGGACATGGAGCAGCGCGTCAGCGGCGAGCGTCTCCGGTGTGAGTTCACGTATGGCCTCATGGGCCGTTTGCCAGACTTCATGAATGCGTTTGTGACGGATATGGCGGCGATCCGTCCACTGCTGGGTCGTCAACGACCGGAGTTCGGTGAGAACGCATGGCGCTATTATGAATTCTGCCGGGAGAATGATTGGTGTTTGACCCATACGCTCGTCGACCCGCAGGTGGATCGCTCCCAGGGCGTGGAGGCGCAGGACGCACTACGCATCGTGAAAGAGACCGACGCGGGCCTGATCGTGCGCGGCGCTCGTATGCTGTCTACCCTGGCTCCCATCAGCGATGAGCTGTGGGTCGGGCCGTATATGCCGCGTAAACCCGGGCAGGAAGACTATGCATTGAGTTTTGCCGTGCCGATGGCGACGCCGGGGCTGACCTTCATCTGCCGCGAGCCGTATGACACGGGACGCAGCGCCTTTGACCGACCGCTCAGCGGGAGGTTTGACGAAGGGGACGCCATTGCCGTGTTTGACGACGTCCTGGTGCCGTGGGAGCGGGTGTTTGCCGCGCGCGATATTGAGATTCACAACCTGATCGCTCCAGCCTTTCCCGGGTATACGATCCTGCAGGCGGTGATCCGTGGCGCGGTCAAACTGCGCTTTTTGACCGGTCTGGCCTGTCTGGTTGCGCGGGCGATCGGACGTACGGAGATGTCGCGTTATCAGGAGATGCTGGGCGAGCTGGTGGGGTTGGTCGAGTTGGCGGAAGGGCTGATCACGGCCAGCGCGCGTGACGTGCTGTACAACGCCAATCATCCCCTCGGGCATGAGGAGGAGAAGGCAGACGTCGCGGCGACATCTCGTGGCGTGATGCCCGGGTTGGGGACGCTCTTTGGCGTTGCCGGTCGCGGCATGGTGGGCATTACAGCGGTGCGGCTCTTTTTTCCGCAAGCCATGACCCAGGCGATTAATACGGTGCGCCTGATGGGCAGCAGTGGGCTCATCATGACCCCAACCGCACAGGATTTTGCCAACCCTGAGATTCATCCTTTGTTGGAGCGCCATTTGCGCGGTCGCGACGTATCAGCCCAGGAACGTGTGCAGGTGATGAAGCTGGCGTGGGACGTGCTCGGGACAGAGTTTGGCGGACGGCAGTTTCAGTACGAATGGTTCTTTGCTGGCGATCCGATCAATAGTCGGATTATCTATTACGGCACGGAGCGGCGCAAAGAATGTGTGGCGTTGGCGCAACAGCTATTGGATTCCCTCAAAGCGTAAAACAGCAAACATGAAAGGAAAACACATGACGAGCGTGACACAATTAGGGTATTTGGGACTGAGCGTCCGCGATGTGAACGAGTGGGAACGCTTCGCCACCCAGGTCCTGGGGTTGCAGGCCAACGGGCGCGACGCCGACGGCTCGCTGTTTCTGCGGATGGATGAGTATCATCATCGCTTTATCGCGCATCCTACTGGCAAGGACGATCTCGCCTATATTGGTTGGGAAGTCGCGACCGAACAGGCGATGACGGCGATGGCCGAACAACTCCGCCAGGCTGGTGTAGACGTGCGCCCGGGGACGGAAGCGGAAGCGGAGGCGCGCCGGGTGGC
>JBFMBT010000462.1:0-3411 GCA_040754875.1 Verrucomicrobiota bacterium
TGTTAATAGGGCGCAACGAGCAGTTCGGTCTGCATGATCTTTTCGATCAGCGACGATTGCTCGCGGTGAGGCTGGGCTTCGAGCACCGCCTTGAGAGTGCGCTGCACCTGGTAAACGTCCGTCATTTGATCCACGGATACTTCCATGTACGGCACGCCCAGGACTTCCGAGGCGCGGCGCACCGTGTTGCCGCGACCGGTGTTGCCAGCCACGTTCACGATGTGGGCGAACGCCTTGGGAGCGTAACCGCAGGACTTGATCTTCTGCGCGAACACGTCGCCGCTTTCACCGGCTTCGTCGCCCACGGCGAAGATGATCAAATCCGCTTCCTTCGGGATGCGCACGCCGCTGTCGTGGATGGCCGCGACGGCCGCTCCATAAACCGTGCCGCCGCTGGCGCCGATGCCCTTGAGCATGTGCTGGATACCCGCGCTGGAGTAGTGACGCGGCTTGAGCACGTTGCCCATCGTGTTGAACGTCGCGATGTGCAACTTCTCCTGCGGGAAGCCTTGGACGATCATCGACAGAGCTTCCTTGGACTTGTCGATTGCTCCCTGCATCGAACCGCTGATGTCGATGAGGAACATCACGTGGATGTCTGCCTGCTTCGTGGCTTCCGCCACCGCCTTGACGACCGCGGCATCGGCCGAGTCCTGCAGCGACTTCGCGGTTTCGCGGTCGCGAATGTTCTTCGCGATGTTGCGGGCGCGCTGGTCGTCCTGTTTCTGGATCGCCTCCTGCCAGCGCTGCTTGATGGGTTCGTGTTTGAGCAACCCGAGTTCCTCAAGCGTCGGCGTCAGGATCGTGAGATCCTTGTCCGAGAACTGGTCCAGCATCGCCACGAAGATGGCGGGAGTCAGACCAACCTCCTTGGGCAACAGACCCATGACCTGCTTCCAGCCGAGCTTCTCCGCCACGATCTGCTCGCAGATTTCCTGCTCCGAGAGACCGTCCAGGCTCAGCTTGCGGATCTGGAGGTCCGTCAAACCGATGGTGCGGTGACCGTCGGCGGCCTGCTTCTGCTTCCATCCGAGCACTTCGAAGAACTGCTTGGACTTGGGCTTGTAGCCGACCATGCGCGCCAGGCTGCGAACCGTCGTCGCGTAACCGGACTTGCGCAAACCCTCGAGCATCGTGAGGTTGGTTTCACGAAACTCGATCCAGTCCGTGACCGCCTTGTAATAGCGGCCCGTGAATGGTTTGCGTTTGTGCGGATTGCCGAAACGCAGGCGGCGGTTGATGGCCACCACAGCCGGCAGGGACAGAACCTCGTTCACGCGCTGGATCAACTTCGGGTTCATCATGCGATTGGACCCGCGCTGATACAGCTTGATCATGGCTTCACCGACTTCGCGATAGTCGTCGTCGTGGAAGAGGACGACCTTCTTGCCATTCTGTTCCTCCGTGACCGGTTCACCCGCGCGGCTCTGCACCAGCATGAACGCGGCGCAAACCACCTTCATGTCGCGCCAATCCGTTTCCTTCATGACGTAGGAGGCAAGACGCGCGGCCAGTTCGTTGTTGGCCTGCCAGATTTCAGCCAGCGTGCGGTAAACCTGCTCGATGGCCTCAATGTTCGGGCCGGGCTCGCGGAACTCGCCACCGCGCACGCGGCCGTTGGCCTTGTGCTCGGCGATTTCCGCGCGCGTTGCGGCCTTCCACTTGCCGCCGCGGACCACCCCCGGGCGGTTGTGCCACAGGTGGTCGGGGAAATTGACAATCAACTGGACCAGCTTTTCCGCCGGGCCGAGCGATTCGGCGATGCGGCGTGCTTCTTCTGCAGTTCTTGCGCTCATGGTTCACCTTCTCTTGTTCGCGTGTTTCTCAACTTAAAATATCAACCAGCTCTTGGATTGCGGATGCAGGGCTCATCATTGTTGGGAATCCGGCAATCGCCAGCCAAAAATGGTGCCGCGTGCAGGATTTGCACCTGCACTGGCGACGCTCTCGACGTCGTGCCTCTGCGTTGGGCTAACGCGGCGGAAATGGTCAGGGTGGGGAGACTTGCACTCCCGGCCTCCTCGTTCCGAACGAGGCCGTCTGCTGCTGACATTACACCCTGTGGCGCTCGCGGAAGGACTCTCACCCTCATCTCCGATGTTAGAACCATCGCGCTCTGGTGATTGAGCTACGCGAGCAAAAGAAATCCGGGCGCACCGGAAATCGTTCCCGGCCATTACTTCGACCGTGCGAGGTCTCTGCCGGCGGACGGTTTCCACCCGGATTAAACTGGCTGCTCAGGCTGGACTCGCACCAGCACCACTCCGCGTAACAGGCGGGCGGACTACTGTTATCCCACTGAGCAGTAAAATGGTCACCGCGGCAGGACTTGCACCTGCGATCACCTGGGCCCAAGCCAGGCATGTTGCTCCTACACTACGCGGTGTAACGCCCCGAACTTGTTTGCAGAAGGCGTCGGGGCATCGTTGGGGATGCGGGATGTCCGGCTCTCCTTGAGGCCGGGTTCCCGGGCAAGATGGCGCTCCCGATGGGACTTGCACCCACACTCTTCCCGCAGACAACGGGTTGCTTTTCGGTTCA
Source organism: Verrucomicrobiota bacterium (assembly GCA_040754875.1). GTDB lineage: Bacteria > Verrucomicrobiota > Verrucomicrobiia > Limisphaerales > JBFMBT01 > JBFMBT01. Next base: position 2,542 of record JBFMBT010000462.1, read on the forward strand.
GCTACGGGAGCACGGCGCGTGGCCGTAAATTGGGAGCGGGGGTGGGAGTCACACCCACCTGAAGGAGTTTATGAGGCTCCTCTCTGTGCGTTGGTCGAGTTCCCCGCAGTTCAAAATTGGTGGAGTCGGCGGGTAACGCTCCCGCATCAGCTTGCTTGCAGGGCAAGTGCATTGCTTGTCTGCCACGACCCCATGGATAAATCCCGAAGTTCGAAATCCGAAACAAAATGGCAGGCCGTCCTGGTGCTGCCCCAGGCAGGCTGAGTTTTGGAAACTCGGCTGCGCAAGCTGGCGCCCGGCCCGTTCGAATTGGTGCGGCTGCCGGGAATCGCACCCGGACATTCTCCCTGGCGAGAAGACATTCTGCTGTTAAATCACAGCCGCGAAATTGGAGGCGCGGGATATATAATTATCCCGCGCCTTGGTATCCCCTATACAACAAAGAACAAACACCGTTGCAGATTTTTCATCCTCAGCCACAGGTTTTCGCGGTGGTCGTTTCGGTGTTTGGGGGCACACCTCCTCCGAAGCCCTTTAATTGTAAATTCAGGGAAAATCGCTTTGGCGCTGTCGCCATCAATTCTCTACTGTCGGCTGGCATCACCAGGATGCCTTTGTCTGTCTCATTCAGTTTGCTCTTTCGTTCGTTGTTTACGTGTTCATTCGGGAAAACAAAAAACCCTGCTTACTTTCGGTAAGCAGGGTTGGAAAACGGTAATTCTGGTCTGTTTTTACGTAATCCTGCTTACCATGGGCCTATCGCTATTCGCTTTGGGTTCGTGGCCCACTGCGATCAGTTGGATAAGGCCAAACATACGGCGGGCCATCCCTGACCGGGAGTAGCGCGAACCCTTCCCGACTGGCGTCGGC
>JBFMBT010000463.1:0-3403 GCA_040754875.1 Verrucomicrobiota bacterium
TCGGATACTGGTTCGCCTTGAACGCCGGCCAGTTCGTGGTGCCTTCCAGTCGCTTCCCGTCCGGCGTGCAAAGCCACAACTTTACTGCGCACTTCCCTTCGCACACCGCCGGATGGTCTTTGAGTTGAAAGCACTCGTGCAACTTGACCTGCGTCTCCGGCGGCTGGATTTCGCCGTGCTTGTCCCGGGCTTCCTCGGCGTACAGCAGCTTCAACGGCTTGCCTCCGCCCCACGCCACAGTTGCCGGCGCCAGTTCATCGAGCCAGGTGATTTGCGCGCTCTCCAGGTGCTTGAAAAACGCGTCGCGCAGATGCACGCCTTGCGCCTCCTTCGCGAGTGTCAGACCGCTGAATGCTCGGGCGAAGCCATCCACCATCGCTTCCTCGTCGAACGCGGGGAACTCCAGTTCCGGCAACACCGCGCACACCAGATTCACCCGCGCAATGAACTGCTTGAGCTCGTGATTGAACAACGGCAGTTCGAAATGCCCCTTGCGCGCCGCCTCCGCCAGACAACGCCCCGCCGCCGCCGGCTCCACCTCGCGCTGATGCTCGTGATGAATGACCAGATCATGGAACCGCACCAGTTTCACTGCCGCCACACGCTTGTGGCCGCGGTCGAACAAATGCTCCACTTTCACCGCGACCTGCTCCGCAAACGTTTCCTCAATCCACTCGCGTTTCACCTCGGTGGCCAGGCCCAGCAGCGTCAGATTGCCTGAGCGCGACGGCACTTCGCGAATCGTCGCCGCCACGAATAGCGGCGCGTTCTGCACCACGCTCTCGCGCATCAGCGTCCCCGTGCGCCGTTCCGTCAACTCGCAATCCAGCGTCCCCTGGTCACGCCGCACGCAAAGCTGGTCGATGAATCCCGTCATGATGCATTTTAACAGCGCTTCGTCATCGGGTTTTGGCGCGGCGGTTTCCCCGGACTGTTCCTTTGCAATCAACCGATACCGCTGGCAGACATCCAGAATCTGGTCCAGCGTCTGCTCCACTTCCCGCGCCGACCGCGCATTGACGCCATAACGCCGGCATTGTTCGACACTGAAATTGCATTTGCGCGCGAATTGAAACGCCCGCATCAACGTGAAGAAGTCCGAATGCTGGCTCCCCTCGAACACCTCGCGCGCCTCGGCAATGTGTTTGTCATCGCGGCTTAGCCGCACCAGCAAATCCCGTCCGCTCACCAGCGCCGCGCACAACGCCGCCGAAGGAACACAGTTGCGTTTCGCCGCCTCCACGAGCATCCGTGAGTAACGCGGATGCATCGGCAGCCGCAGCATCTGCCGGCCCACCGGCGTGAGATCCGTGGACAGTTTGAAACGGACGGATGTCCCCGCCGAACCGGGAGCCGCCGAACCGCTGCCCGTTTGCGATTCCTCACTCGCCACGCGCAATGACGAAAGCGCGCCCAACGTATGCAACAGTTGTTCCGCGCGCTCGACCGCCTGCGCTTCCGGCTTGTCCAGCCAGTCAAATTCCGCCGCGTGCTTGATGCCCAGCGAATGGAGCAGCAGCACAACTTCCGCCAGGTCCGCCCGTTGAATTTCCGGCGTGTTGCGCTCCGGGCGATTCAGATGATTGCTTTCGCTCCACAACCGGTGACATGTGCCCGGCGCCGTGCGCCCCGCGCGACCCTTGCGTTGGTCAGCGGACGCCCGGCTGATCTCCTCGATGAACAACGTGCCAATGCCGCGTTGCGCGTCATAACGCGCCACGCGCGCCAGGCCGCTGTCCACGACGAAGCGAATCCCATCGATGGTGACCGACGTCTCCGCCACATTCGTCGCCACCACCACCTTGCGCAACGGATTGGGCGCAAACGCGCGATCCTGGTCTTCGGGCGGCAGCTCGCCGTGCAACGGAATGTACGCCAGTTTTTCGCTTGTGCGCGCCGCGCGCAGGGCGTTGATGGTCGAATTGATTTCGCCCATGCCCGGCATGAACACCAGGATGTCGCCCGGCTCACCGGAGTTGACGATGCGTTCCACCATGTCCGCCGCCTGGTCGCTCGCTGGCCGCTCGTCCCGTTGCGCCAGATACCGCACTTCGACCGGAAAACTCTGTCCTTCCGAAACCAGCACCGGACAGTTGTCCAGGTAATCCGCCACCGGCTCGGCCTCCAGCGTGGCGGACATGACCACCAGCTTCAGATCGGGCCGCGTCGTGCGCTGCAACTCCTTCGCCAGCGCCAACGCGGCGTCGCTCAACAAATTGCGCTCGTGGAATTCGTCAAAGAGAATGATGCCCACGTCCGGGAGGTTGCGATCATCCTGCAGCCAGCGAAGCAGGATGCCTTCCGTGATGAAGCAGATCTTCGTGCCCAACCCCGTCTGATCTTCGAACCGAATTTGATACCCCACCTCTTGGCCCAGCTTGCAACCGCGTTCCCAGGCGACTCGTGCCGCCACCGTGCGCGCCGCAACCCGCCGCGGTTGCAACACAACGATCAACTTGTCGCCTCCCAGGCCCGCGTCCAGCAGCATTTGCGGCACCTGGGTGGATTTGCCGGAGCCCGTGGGCGCCACCAGCACCAGCCGGTTGCCGCCGTGCAACACACCGGTGATGTGCGGCTGGATCTGCCAGATGGGAAGGGACGTGGACGGATTGGCCACAGGACTAAATGTGACGCAGCGCCAGCGTTACCAGGGTGAGGATCACCATGAAACCCGCCGGCATGAATTTTTTCCCCTTGGCGTAGCGCACACCGAAAAAGACCAGCAGAACTGCCAGGATGACATCGGACGCCTTCGGGTTCACCACCCCAACCTGGCAGAGGATCAGCACGGCCGCAAACGACACCGACGCAATCAACGACGCTTTGCTCTTGGCCTTGATGAAGCCCATCAGCCCGCCGATGACCAGCAGCACGATGTAAATCCACAGAATCGTATTCGGATTCATAAGGGCGAGAGCCTCGTTCAATTCCCGCTCACATCCAAGCTTAGAATTTCGCCCGGCTCGCACTCCGCAATCACTTCAAACGGACGGCAGCACACCTCGCAATCCGTGGTGAACCGTTGTGAACCAACCGACGTATCCACCACCAGCTCCATACGCTGCCCGCAGAACGGGCATTGGATTGTCTCGCTTGCTTCCATCGCCTACCCATACCCCACCATTCGCTTCCGCGCCATCCCATCCGTCCCACATCCGTCCCCTGTGTCCCATACGTCCCCTTTGTCCCACTAAAGGCCCCTTGACAATCAATCTCTAATGTGACACCTTGTGCCAGTTCTCTATAACGGAGAACCGGCCCGGCGCGGGCCCTCCCGCCCCGCCCGACCGCAACCATTGAACCTAATGCCAAGGAGGCATGACCTGGAGCGGTTAAAGTTTAACTGTGGCCGCAAGTGGAGCGCGGGCTTTAGCCCGCTTCAGCGTGGTTTGTGCTGGCGGCG
>JBFMBT010000464.1:0-3358 GCA_040754875.1 Verrucomicrobiota bacterium
GAGGTTCGTTTGGCTGTTTTACGTGCGGCCAAAAATTTCACGATACGAGTCAATACGAACCTCCCGGCTTTCTTGCGACGCGAACCGCTGCGGCTGAGGACAGCCGCGGTCCGGAATGGTCGCAGGTTGACCACGTCCATCAGGAACGCAGCATTTCATTGGACTTATTCAACACCTCGGCAGGCGTTACGGCGGCGATTCCGCCTGGGTTGCGCACGATGGTGGCGCGTTCGCTGCGCGGGCGCCAGATGTGCTCGTTGCTTTCGCCCCAGAGCACCAAGGTTTTCAATCCGACCGCCGCCGCCAAATGCGTGATGCCGGAATCGTGGCCGATGAAACCGGCGCAATGTTGCAACGTGCGGCCGACTTCCACGAGGGGTGAGTTGCGCAGGAGACGGCCGCGTCCGGCTGGAATCAAGGACATCAACCGTTCCAAGCGCGCGCCTTCGGCTTCACCGCCGACCAGGAGCAGACGGTGCGGCGTCTGGCTCACCAGCATCTGGACGAGTTCGGCCCAACGCGTTTCGGGCCAGTTCTTTTTTTCGCTGCCGCTGCCCGGATGCAACGCGAGGAATGAATGGCCCGACACGCCGTTGGTTTGGGGCGAGAAGGACAGCCTGGGAACGGGGTCGGCGCCGAAGATGGCGAGGCGTTCGAGCGGCTTCAGGAACACCTCGGTGGCGTGGACAGGCTGGGATTCATCCGGGCGATGCGGTGCGACGATGAATTGCGCGTCCGAACAACTCACGACGCTGGACTGGAACAAGAGGTCGGGGTCGTAGAGATACGACAGAATGATGGAGAAGCCCGCGAAGTAGCCGACCAGGCCCGGCTCGAGTTCCAATCCACGGCTGAAGAAAGCGGCCAGCGGGCGCGCCTCGATGTGGCGCACGTCCTCGACCAACCCGCCTTCGCGGGCCAGTTCGGTGATGTGGGAGTAGCCAAGCACCTCAAGATGCGTGTCGGGGAACTGGGCGCGCAGCGCGGACAAGACGGGAAGCGTAAGGATGAAGTCGCCGATGGCGCCGCCGCGAATGACGAGGATCTTGCCGCGTGATTTGGTCATGACGAAGCGGTTTTGCGGCCGAAGCGATGCGAGGAAGGAACTTGAGTCCGGCTTCGCGAGTGGGGCTCGCCCTCACCCCTGGCACCACCTCTTGAACCTGGATTTTGAATCGTGGGTATAATAACGCTCCCTTCCCCCTCACCCTTGGTCCCTCTCCCCATTGAGGGGAGAGGGAAACCGGCGCGGGACATTTGACGCGTGCATTTCAAAACACGGTGAGGCCGAGGGTGAGCACGAAGAGGCCGAAGGCGAGGCGCACGCCGCTGCCGAGGCGGACACGGTGCTCGGTGGCGGTGGCCCAGTTCAGGATATCGCGCAGGCGCCAGGGCGAAATGGTGAACCACATGCCGGCGATGACCAGAAGGTACGCCCAGACCACGATGACCAGACGCCAGTCCGTTTCGACCCAGCGGGCCGTGTCCACCATCAGTTTGGCCAACAGCATCATGACGATGGCCAGGCCGCGCACCGCGAGAAAGTCCGTTACGTAAACGCATGTGAGCACGCCAATCACGCCGAACGCGGTCATCATGTGCTTTTTGTACGAGGCGAAGTCGGCGATTTCCTCCTGGTTGATGTAGTAGATGAACCAGCCGGTGGCGAGCGCCATGAGCGCGTAGCCCCACCAGAGCGAGCGGGGAAACTTGCGCAGCGCCGCGGCAAACTGCGTGGGCTTGAGCAGCCCGTAGATTTGCGGCACGGAGACGGCCAGCCCCAATACAATCGCCAGAGTCGAAAGCTTCATTCCCTATTCGTTGAGATTCAAAATCGCCGGGTCGCCATAAAGCGTGAACATGCTGGCCCGCTCCACGCGCAGGTCCAGCAACTGGCCGACATGCCGTTCCGCACCCTCGAACACCACGATGCGGTTGGTGCGCGTGCGGCCTTCCAGGCGCGCCGGATTCTTGCGGCTGGGCCCCTCGACGAGGATTTGCACGCGCGCGCCGACAAGTTGTTGAATGCGGCGGGCGGCGATTTCGTTGATCAGGTTCAGCAGGCGCGCGTGACGTTCCTCGATGATTTCCTCGGGAAGCTGGCCGGGCATCGCGGCCGCGGGTGTGTCCTTGCGCTGCGAATATTTGAAGACAAACGCGTTGTCGAATTCCACCTCGCGCGCGAGCGAAAGCGTCTCCTCGAAGTCCGCTTCGGTTTCGCCGGGGAAGCCCACGATGATGTCCGTGGTAATGCCGATATCCGGCTTCACGCGGCGGAGTTTGGCGACGATGTCCAGGAATTTTGCACGCGTGTAGCCGCGGTGCATCAGTTTCAACACGCGATCGCTGCCGCTTTGCACGGGCAAGTGCGCGCTCTCGCACAGCTTCGGCAGGCGCGCGTAGGCTTCGACGAGGTCGTCGCCGTAACCTTTCGGGTGCGGCGAGGTGAAGCGGATGCGTTCAAGGCCTTCGATTTCGTGGACGGCCTCGATGAGCTGCACGAAGGCGGATTTGCCGTCGCGCACGCCGATTTCGCGTTTGCCGTAGCTGGTGACGATCTGGCCGAGCAAGGTGATTTCCTTCACGCCGCGCGCCACGAGCTGACGGCATTCCGCCACAATGTCCGCGATGCTGCGGCTGCGTTCCTGGCCGCGCGTGTAGGGCACGATGCAGAAGGTGCAGTATTGATTGCAGCCTTGCATGATGCTGACGAAGGCGGTGGCCGATTTGTCGGCAACGTTCCCCACAAGCAAATGTTCCTTGATGGTGCCTTCGCTCCCCTGCTCTTCCGCGATGTCCACCACCTTGTTGCGGCGGCCGGCGAGCAGATCGCCCAGGTAATCCACGGTGCGGTGAAATTTTTGGGTGCCGACGACGAGGTCCACGTCCGGCAGTTTGTCGATGAGTTCCTGGCCGCGGCTTTGGGCCATGCACCCGAGGAAACCGAGCACGACGTTCGGTCGGTTGCGACGGACTTCCGCCGCCAGGTTTTCCATCTTGTGCAGGGCCTTCTGTTCCGCGGCATCGCGGACGCTGCAGGTGTTGAGCAGGATGACATCCGCCACGGACTCGGACGGGGCGAGGGAATAGCCCTTGGCCACGAGCTGCGCGGCCACGGCCTCGGAGTCGCGCTCGTTCATCTGGCAACCGTACGTTTTGATAAAGACACTGGGCATCCGTCTAAAGAGCGGAGAAGTTAAGGCAGGCGGGTGGGGTTGAAAAGACGGAAGATGGCAACGCGGCGAAAGCCTCAAGTTCAAAGCCTCAAAGTTCAAAGGAAGCACCAAGGTCAAAGCATCAAGGTCTGGGGCCGTGCGGGCCGGTGGTTCCATCGGCATGGTGGCAGGTGCGGTCATGG
>JBFMBT010000465.1:0-3356 GCA_040754875.1 Verrucomicrobiota bacterium
ATACCCCGCAAACGGGCCCAATCCACGCCCCAGCCGCACGCCAAACCAAACGACTGACCGGATGAAACGTGGCTTTTCCCAGTTTGTAACCTGCGCCTGAACTGTTTGCACGAAAACTGGCGTGGTATTTTTCACTAACACTTTCGGGTGATGGCTCGGCAGGCGGAAAAGTTTTCGCCGCATTTGCGAAGGCGGCGGTAAAGGGTGAGAAAAGGTGGAACAGAGTGGACGGCCTGCGGCAATGGCGAATGACGAAGGCCAAATGACGAACGAAGTCCGAATGGCCGTAGCGGCGTGAGACAAGGTGAGAGGGCAGCCAGGGGGCGGATTTTTCCTCGAAAAGGCTCGAATAAGCTCGAATAAGCTCGAAAAGGCTCGAAAAGGCTCGAAAAGGCTCGAAACCCGGCGGCGGGCTGGGTTGGGGGTGAAGTAAGATAAGGTGAGATGGCGGGGTTCCCCCCTCGAATATCCGGTAATAACCGGTAATAACCGGTTATTTTGGCGGGCCGCACAGGAACCGCGGACGCGTCGGAAGGGAGGATTCGGTTTCGGACGGCGCCTGTGTGGGAGACCAGGCGCAGCGTGTGGCTTCGGCAACTTCGTGGAACGATCTGGCGCGTGCGACTTCGCCAGGCGCTGCGGCTGGGCGTTGCCACCGCCGGGGTCCGGACGAGATGCGTCTTTCATGTCGATGGGCACGGTGACACGAGCGGACGGAGTTGTCTAACAAAGCAGCAAACTCTGCAAACTGTGCAAACTATTTTTCGTTGAAGAGTTGAAAAGTTGATGCGTGGGGCGGTTGAGGTCACGCCCCGGAGTGGTTATCGGCGAGTCGCGAATTTATTTGATGGCGATTGTTACAGACGGCGGGCGGTTTGGTGGTAAGATGATTGCCTGCCCGGGTTTGTCCGGGTCATTTATGCGTCCTCCAAAATCCACGCCGCGCGCGGATTACCGGCGGCAGCAGAGTCTGCGCGCCAAGGAATCCGCCAGCCTGTCCGAGAAGTACCGCGAATTGAAATCGCTGACCGTCGAACTGGACTACCTCGGCGTCAGCGGCATCTGCCGCAACAGCCATCTCAAGTACACGGTCAATCCCGACCATGCCAAGTCGGTGTTCCGTTTCGATTGTCCGAACGACCAGTGTGTGGGCGGAGATTTTGATCTGAGCGAGGTGCTGGCCCAGGCGGTGGCGGCGCGCCGGACGACCGTCACGGGCGAAGTGCGCTGCCAGGGCTGGCTCAGCAAGAGCACAATCGACAAGACGCATTGCCACAACCTGCTGCGCTACAAACTCACTCTGGCGTATGGGCGGCGCGCGGAGGGCAAAAAGGGCGCATTGCAGGCGGTTTGAGGCGGAAACGACGCGGGGGATCGGCGCACGTAGTTGTGCTGATCATCCGCACTGCCAGAGGAATTTCCCTTCGGTACCGTCGGCGGACACGAAGACATAGCCACGCAAATTTCAATCGGTTTTGGCGGCCGAACCAGCGACTTTGGCCGTGATTACCCCAAACCCTTCACCTTCCAGCCATCACGATGCACGCGGCGAACCAAGCGCTTCATCCACACAACCGCTTCATCCATCTTTACAAATGAAAACATTTTATGTACATGTCTTCGCCAGCCCCGGCCCCCTGTTGCCATGAACGATGTCTGTGCGGCGCTTGGCATTGGCATTGCGTACTACGCATGTGGTGTAGCTCCCTGCGTACAACGGCTGATTGACGCCGGCACAGCCTCAAGCGTTGGCGGAGGGAAGCCATGAAGAACGGCAACCATTCCGGCGTTGTCGTTGGAGTGACCCTGTTGCTGGCTGCCGGAATCTTTGCCCTGGACGTCTTTACGCCGTCGGGCCTGGCCGAGTGGGTGCTTTATCTGCTGCCGGTGATGTTGACGCCGCGGGCGGCGCAGCAATGGTATCCGGCGTTCTTTGCGGCGGTGTGCACAATGCTGATTGTGGCGGGATTCTTCGCCGGTCCGCCGGGCATCGAGCTGGAACTGGCGCTGATCGGACGGGCGCTGGGATTGCTGGTGTTGTGGATCACGACGGCGCTGCTGGTGCTGCATCGCCGGGCGCAGGACGCGTTGAGGGATTCGCAGGCGTTTTATGCGTCGCTCGTGGAGGTGCTGCCGCAAAGCGTGTTGCGCAAGGATCTCAAGGGGCGGTTCACGTTTGGCAACCGGCGGTTCTGCGACATGCTGGGCCGGCGTTTCGAGGACATCGCGGGCAAGACGGATTTCGATTTGTTTCCCAAGGAACTGGCCGAGAAATACCGGCGCGACGACCAGGAGGTGGTGAACAGCGGCCGGAACGTGGACATGGTGGAGGAGCACGTGACGCCGAAGGGGCAGAAGCTGTTCGTGCAGGTGGTCAAGACGCCGGTGCGCGACGCACAGGGACAAACGGTGGGTACGCAGGCGATTTTCTGGGATGTGACGGAGCGCAGGCAGGCTGAAGAGGCCTTGCGCGAGAGCGAGGAACGGTTCCGGTTGCTGGTGCAGGGGGTGGAGGATTACGCGATTTTGATGTTGAACCCGCAGGGGCGCGTCGCCAGTTGGAACGAAGGGGCGGAGCGGATTTTCGGTTACAAGGCGGAGGAGGCGCTGGGGGCACATTTCAGTGTTTTCTATACGCGCGAGGAGGCCGACGCGGGAAAGCCCGATTTGCAATTGAAGGAAGCGCAGACCAGCGGGCGGTTCAAGGAAGACTGCCAGCGCGTGCGCAAGGACGGCAGCGAATTCTGGGCCAGCGCGGTGATGACGGCGCTGCATGACGCGGCCGGGAATTTGCGCGGATTTGCCATGGTAACGCGCGATATCACCGAACGCAAAGAGGCGGAGGAACATCTCAAGACCACGGCCACGGAACTGGCGCGTTCGAATGTGGAACTGGAGCAATTCGCGTACGTGGCGTCGCACGATCTGCAGGAGCCGTTGCGGATGGTCGCCAGTTACACCCAATTGCTGGCGCGGCGCTACAAGGATCAACTGGATGCGGACGCGCAGGAATTCATCCGGTTCGCGTCGGATGGCGCGATCCGGATGCAGCAGCTCATCAACGACCTGCTGACGTATTCGCGCGTGGGCACGCGCGGGGGGAAATTCCAGCCGGTCGATGTCTCGACCGCCTTGGGCCAGGCGCTGGTGAATTTGCAGAGCGTGATTCTGGAAACCCGCGCGCTGGTGACCAACGATGACCTGCCGACGGTGCACGCGGATGCGACGCAACTGGTGCAATTGTTCCAGAATCTCCTCAGCAACGCGATCAAGTTCCGCGACGCGGAGTTGCCGCGGATTCATATCTCGGCGGTCCCGCAACGGGGCGACTGGGCCTTTTCTGTGCGCGACAATGG
>JBFMBT010000466.1:0-3350 GCA_040754875.1 Verrucomicrobiota bacterium
GCTCTCCGGCAGCGAAGAACGCAAGGATCAAAAGCCCTGAACGTCGAAGTCGAACCAGGCCGGCGGCCGGGACTCTGAACAACCGCGTCAGCCGTGATCAGGCTTCGCGAATGAGGCCCGCCCCCACCCTGGCCCTCTCCCCCGGGAGAGGGGAGGCGATGCGGGGCGCGTCGAATGTTCGAAAGCGCGTTGGAGAATGCAGCCGTGGGTGGGCCTCGTCACCCGGGCTGATTCAGAAACGCGTGGCACACGCGGAAGAATTCCTCCGGCGCGTCGGCATGCACCCAGTGGCCCGCGCCGGCGATGTCCACGATGTCTGCCCGGGGAAAGCGTTGACGGATGGCCGCTTCGTCCTCCGCGCGGATGTAATCTGACCGCGTGCCGCGCACGAACAGCACCTTGCCCGCAAAACTTCCCGTCGCCGGCGGCGCCTGGTTCAAGCGCTCGTAGCTTTGTCGGATGGCGGGCAGATTCACCTTCCAACGAAACGCCCCGCTCTCGTCGCGCCCGAGGTTCTTCAACAAGAACTGCCGCAAGTGCAATTGCGGAATGCGCACCGCGAGCGCCTCATCAATTTGCTGACGTTGGGTAAACCGCGCCAAGTCGAGTGACAACATCGCGTCGATGAGTTCCGTGTGTTGCGGCGCGTAATCGCGTGGCGCGATGTCCACGACAACCAGGCGCTCAATCATCGGGGGAAACATCAGCGCGAATTGCATGGCGACCTTGCCGCCGAGGGAATGGCCGAGCATCCGCGCGCGTGCGATGCCCTCGCGTTGCAGCAGTTCGCGCACGTCGCCGGCCATCACTTCATAATTCATCTCGCCGCCGTGCGGGGATTTGCCGTGGTTGCGCAAATCCACGGCGAGGACGCGGAAGGTGTCGCCGAAGCGGCGGCTGAGCGTGGCCCAATTATCGGACATGCCCAGGAGGCCGTGCAGGACGATCAGCGGCTCGCCGGCGCCGTAACTTTGATAATGGAGCGTTGCCATTTCTTTGACTGGCATATCACCTGCTTATTTCAACCAGAGTATGACCGGTGAGCACAAGAAGTTCAGTGCCGCTCAGCATATCCAGTTTCAGGTCAACGACCACGGAATGCTGCTGCCGAACGTGCGACACATTGATTCCGGCGGGTTTCTCAACTGGCAGACCGTCAAGCTGTGCTTCCAAAGTTTGCGCGAGCATTTCGCCAGACGTCCTACCCTGGAAGCCGGCGGCCCATCGGATCCTCGGAATCAAGCCGTGACCCAGGCTTCCGACCCGCGTTGACGTGTGCCTCCAGCGCGCGGGTCGGAAGCGGTCGGGGCCCGGTTTTGGAATCGTGGGCATAACCGCGATCCCTTCCCCCTCACGCCGCGTTGGGTGAGAATGACACGCAAGGCTCGCGAAGGACCCACCCCCTGGCCCCTCCCAGGAGGGGAATGGTCGCGGGTTGGCTGGGCGTTTGGGAGGAAAGGATGTCGAAAGACGATCATCCCTCACCGTCGGGCCCTCTCGGTGAGGAAAAGGCGTTGTTCGCGCGTCGGTTCGTGTACCCCACTTTCAATCATGACCCAGGCTGTCGTTGGGCCAAAGAACGGCCATCAATTCGCAAATGCGACGAAGCGGGGATTGGCGCGGCCCGCGTAAGGTAAGGTTGAAGCGCGAAGACCGTACGCGCTTCGCCAGCCGTGAATGAACCGCTCTCACTTCTGACCGTGTCTTTGGGGGACGCGCTCCGCAACACCCTGGACCAGGAACACGTGGTGGGCATCTCGGCGGCGTTTGCGGTGCTGGCGGCAGTGATGCTTCTGGTGTTGCCGGACCAGCGCGCACGGATCCGGCGGACGATCTGGCTGTATGTGGGCTCGGTGGCGCTGTTGATTTTGTCGGTCGCGGTGGCGTGGGCGGACCTGGCGACGCCGCGCAGCCCGTTGTATTGGACGAGCCTGATGCTGGGCGGAGCGGCGATGGTGAACCTGGCGGGCTTCGTGGTGTTCGACGCGGTGCTGGGAAAATTGCGCGTGCCGACGCCGCGCATCGCAAGTGATTTGATTCTGACGGCGTGTTATCTGGGCGTCGGTTTCAATTTGTTGTCGCGCGCGGGGGTGAGTCTGTCGGGCATTGTGACGACGTCCGCGGTGTTGACGGCGGTGATCGGTTTCTCGATGCAGGACACGCTCGGGAATATTTTCGGCGGGTTGCTGGTGCAACTGGACAAGAGCATCGGCGTCGGCGACTGGATCAAGGTGGACCAGACGGTGGGGAAGATTTCGGAAATCCGCTGGCGGCACACGGCGATCGAGACGCGCAACTGGGAGACGGTGATCATTCCCAACAGCGTGCTGATGAAGTCGCAGGTGACGGTGCTGGGGCGGCGGAGCGGCGCGCCGTTGCAATGGCGGCGCTGGATATATTTCAACGTCGATTTCCGTTACGCGCCCAGTGACGTGATTGCGGCGGTGGATGCCGCGTTGCAAGCGGAGCCGATCGCGCGCGTGGCGGCGGAGCCGAAGCCGCACTGCATTTTTTACGACTTCAAGGAAAGCTACGGGCTTTACGCGGTGCGTTACTGGCTGCTGGACCTGGCGGTGGATGACCCGACGGACTCGGTGGTGCGCACGCGGATTTATTTTGCGCTCAAGCGCGCGGGCATTCCGCTGTCGATTCCCGCGGCGAGCGTGTTCCTGACGCAGGAGGACGTGGCGCGCAAGGAACTGAAGCATGGCGAGGACCTGGCGCACCGCTTGAAGGCGCTGGCGCGCGTGGAATTATTCCACTCGCTCACGGCTGACGAACGGCGGCTGCTGGCGGAACGAATGCGCCACGCGCCGTTTGCGAAGGGTGAAGCCATCACGCGCCAGGGGGCGGCGGCGCACTGGCTGTATATCATGACCAGGGGCGCGGCGGAGATCGACGTGAGCGTGGATGGCGCGCCGCGGCGGGCGATTGCGACGTTGAAGGCGGGCGATTTCTTCGGCGAGATGTCGTTGATGACGGGCGCACCGCGCTCGGCCACGGTCATCGCGCTGGAGGACACGGAATGTTACCGCATCGACAAGGAGGCGTTCCGCGACATCCTGCACCGGCGGCCGGAGATTGCGGAGCAGATTTCGCTGGTGCTGGCACGGCGGGAAACGGAACTGGCGGCGGCGCATGAAGGACTGGACGCGGAGGCGCACGCGTTGCGGATGAAGAATTCGCAGCACGATTTCCTGCGGCGCATTTCAGATTTCTTCGGATTGCACCGGGAGAACGGGGCGAAGGCGGCGGCGCGTTAATTAAGGCGGGTTAAGTAATTCTGTAGCCGGTTTTGTCCGACGCAAGGAGCGCGGCGTTCACGCCGCTTCAGCGCCATCAGCCCAACG
>JBFMBT010000467.1:0-3315 GCA_040754875.1 Verrucomicrobiota bacterium
CTTTTTCGGAGTTCCCGGCACGCCCCCACGATGTCCGGCGCCTCCAAGATTGCCGACACGACGCAGACACGCGTCGCGCCCGCTCCGAGCGCCGCCTCAATGGTCCGGGCATTGATGCCGCCGATGGCAAACCACGGAATCTTCACGTTGGCCGCCGCCCAGCGAACGTATTCCAACGTCACCGGCTTAGCCGTCGGCTTCGTGCCGGTGGGATATATCGGACCGATGGCGACGTAGTCCGCTCCCGCCTCGATGGCGCGTTGGGCCTGCGCCGGCGCGTGCGTGCTCAAGCCGATTTCCAAAGACGCCCCGCCACGCACCTGCGAAACGTGGGTGAGACCGCTATCGAAAAAATCTTCCTGCCCCAGATGACAGGCCGGCGCGCCGACGGCTTTCGCAATATCCACATGGTCATTGATGACCAGGCGCACGCCGGCTTCTTGCGTGACGGGCAGAATGGCGCGCGCCATCGATGCAATTTCTCCGGCTGTGGAAGTCTTGGCGCGCAATTGGATCAAGTCCGCGCCGCCTTCGCACAATTGCCGCGCCACGTCCGCCGGCGCGCGCCCGCACAAGTAAGCGGTGTCCACAAACGCATACAGGCGGCAGTCAGCGAGTGGTTTCACAGAGTGAGGCGATGATTCTGCGGCCGCGCAGGCGCCGCTGGCGCGGGGAACTTCCCGGGTCATTTCGCGTGCTCGGGGAAATCGTTTTGGTAGCGCTTCAGCAACGCGGGGATGTCGTTGCGCACAATGTAAATCTTGCCACGCACCACCCTGGTCTCGCCGGGCTGCAAACCGCCCAGGCGAAAATCCGAATGCAGACAGCGCCCCACTCCTTGGAAGAGTTCCTGATATGGTTCCCACGCCGTGGCGAAGACCATTTTCTCGTCGCCGGAAAAACAGCCAATCAGGCCATTGCTGGGGACGAGCTTGCTGAGCGGGCGTGGATTGACATCGGTGCGAGGCACGTTGGCAGGGCACCAGACCTGACCGGGGATGTAACGGGCTTGCGTGGCCCAGTCGCGCGTGGGCATGCGCTCGAGCTTGCCGTCCAGGAAGATAAAGCACTTGGGCAGATAGGCGTAATTGTCCTTCGTCTTCGCCGGGCCGAACCCGGTGAAATCGCCCAGGCGCACGCATGGCTGCGCCCAATGGGCTTCGGACCGCTTGTCGCTCGGATTGCGCGCAGTGAGATGAAAATCCACTTCGTCGTCCTTCGCCGTGATCGTGTGGTCCACCACGAGTCCGTCTTCCAGTTTGCAGCGCAGCTTGAGCACCTTTTTGTCGTCACTGAACGACACCGTCTCCGTCGTGTGTTTCATGCGCGTGTGCTGGACCCAGTCGGCGTCGGTGGAATCGGCGCGACAATACGCTTCCAGATAATTGATGCGAATCTCCGCGCCTGGCACCTGCGGCCCGCGAATGATAAGGTAGTTGGCCTCGCGCCCGAGCGTAAGGGTGTCGGCAGCGGTGGCGGAGGCCACGAGCGCCAGCAAGAGCAGGCAAATCCGAAGTCCGACGCTGACAGAAAAATGAGGGGACAGAAAGATGGGCTCCTGAGAAGGAATCACGCGAGCGGATTTGCCGCGCGCAACAAAGCGCCATCGGACTGGCGCACTCCAGGACGCTTCGCGTGGTTCAATGCGAGAGAGGATAGAAGCCGCGCCAGGACACGCAACCATTCCTCCAATCGCCAATCGCAAATCTAAAATCGCAAATGTCATGTCGTTCATTTCGCGCTGGCGCGGCCGGATTCCTCGACGCGATAGAGATGCGTGCGCGTGCGCAGGTAAAACGCCTTGCCCGCCACTGCCGGCGACGACATGAAGCCATCGCCCACCTGCGTGCTGGAGGCGACCTTGAATTCGCGGCCCGGTTTGAGGGCGAAGACCTTGCCTTCCTCGCTGAAGAACCAGAGGTGCCCGTCCACATACACGGGCGACGCCGAAAAGCCGCCGGTGACCAGGCGCTCATTCCAGATGTAATCGCCATTCTTCGGGTCCACGCAACTGGCGATGCCCGCATCGTCAATCATGTAAATCAAACCGTTGATGACCGTGACAGAGGGCTTGTTGGAAACATTCCGCTTCACACGCCAGACGACGTGTGAATCGGTCACGTTGCCCGTGCCATCCGGCTTAACGGCCATGAGCTGGCCCTTGGAAAAACCGGTGGGATACACGACGAGGCCATCGACTACCACCGGCCGCGTGCTGGCGGAATGTTGCCCGCGCTCCTCCACGCGCCAGATTTCCTTGCCGGTCTTGGGTTCATACGCATAAGCGGCCTTCGCGCCGATGCTGAGCAACATCGGTTTGCCGTTGATGATGGCGATGTGCGGCGTCGCGTAGGCTTTGCGAAAATCGCCTTCCGCCTGCACCTTGCCATCGGGCATCAAATCCTGGAAATCGATCGAGCGTTTCGCGCGCCACACGTCCTTGCCGGTGTTCTTGTCCAGCGCGAGCACGAATTGATGGTCGCTGCCGTCATAATGCATGATGAGCAGATTGCCGTGAATGATCGGCGAGGAACCGGCGCCGCGGAAATGGTTGCACTCGATGTCCGTGCGCTGCCACAGAACCTTGAATGTCTTCGTGTCCAGGCACGCCGTGCCCGGCGAGCCGAACGTGATATACACCCGCCCCGGCTCGATGACCGGCGACGGCGACGCGTAGGAGTTGAACTTGTGCGCGAACTGCGGGTTCGGCACGTCAAACAGCTTTTGATCCAGCAAAATCTTGCCGGTGTCGCGGTCCACGCAAATGGCGAACAACTGCTTGCCGTCCTCCGTGGCGGTCGTCATCCACACCTGATTGCCGAGAATCACGGGTGAAGACCAGCCCCGGTCATGGATGGGCGTCTTCCATTTGACGTTCTTGAGTTCGCCATTGGCGTCGCCGAACTGGAGCGGCAGGCCTTTGGAATCGGAATGGCCGTTGCCTTGCGGCCCGCGGAACTGCGGCCAGTCTTCATTGGCGAAGGCCGCCGGGAGAACACAGGCCAGCGCCAGGAAAGCGAGGAATGATTTCATGCTGGCTCAATCTAGCGAAGCCCGCGGGCGGACGCAATGGCGACGAAAGACGCGCAGATTGGCGCGACTTGAAGAGCGGCCAAAGCAGACGCGTTGGAATTCTCCCCACGCCCGCTGCAGCGTCACGGCCGAAACTGACGCCGGAACTCCAACCGATGTGGAGTTGCGCGGGCCAGGGCAAAAAAGGGCAAGGGTCACACAATTTTTGCGCGGAAAAATCTTCTGTGTTACGTCTAAATGCAAACATGCAGATGAAATGCATCAATTGGTGGCACGGCGTGC
>JBFMBT010000468.1:0-3299 GCA_040754875.1 Verrucomicrobiota bacterium
TCGCGGAAGCGGTTTGGAACGCTTTGACCGCGAAATCGCCGCGGCTGCGTTATCCAGTCGGCAAAGGGGTCGCCTTGAGCCGAATGCGCCGCTTCATTCCCGCCGGAATGTTCGACAAGAGCTTCCGCAAACAATCTCAACTGGCCTGACTTATGAACCCACCTCTCGACGAGTACGCAACCGCAATCCCAAAGGGATTGAATCAATCAGCCCAGGGTTGCCGAGCCTGCGAGGCTACCCTGGGTCATGGGACAAAAAAGATTTCCAACCCTGAAAGGGTTGCAGCCAAACGCGCCGATGATGCAACCCCGTTGGGGTTGATGAATGTTTCGATTCGATTACCCAGGGGAAAACAGAACAACAATCACGATCAAACGCTTCGCGTTGGCGCTCGTTCCTCGCAACCCTGGGCTGAACGATGGAATCCCGTTGGGATTCACATTCCGAATTCCCGAAAAGCATTGAGTCTATTCGCCGTTGTCACGCTGGCGTTGGCGGGCTGCGCGGTCGGGCCGAATTACCTGCGGCCAACAACGGAAACGCCCGCGCACTACAAAGCCGAGGCGCTCGGTTCATGGAAGGAAGGCCAGCCGGTCGATCACGCTCCCAAAGGCGATTGGTGGGAACTTTTCGGCGACCCAACTTTGAATGACCTGCAAAGCCGCGCGCTTGGCGCGAACCAGGAATTGAAGGCCGCCATTGCCCGCGTCGAGCAGGCGCGTGCGGCCGCCAGAGTTTCCCGCAGCGAACTGCTGCCCGCGCTCAACGCCGATCCAGGCTATACGCGCCAGCGATATTCACCGAATCAAGTGCCGGGCTTCGGCGGAATGACCGCGAACAACTTCCGCGCGCCGCTGGACCTGAGTTACGAGATTGATTTGTGGGGTCGTGTCCGGCGTGGCTTTGAGAGCGCCCGCGCCGACGCACAAGCTTCCCTCGCTGCGTTCCATAATGTGTTGCTCGTTCTGCATGCCGACGTGGCACAAACTTATTTTGCGTTGCGGGCGCTCGATGCGGAGATTTCCACCGTCACGGGCACCGTCGGGTTGCGGAAAGAACAAGTCCAACTCGTGCGCAGCCGCTTTGAAAACGGCGTTGGCAACCAACTTGACGTTGCGCGCGCGGAAACGGAGTTAGCTTCGACCGAAGCCGAGGCGGCTTCGCTCGCAAAACGCCGCGCTGAACTCGAAAATGCGCTGGCCATTCTCGTTGGCGAAAATCCCTCGACGTTCAAATTCGCGGCGACATCCGGCGTTGACGTCACAAAATGGAATCCCGCGCCGCCAAAAATTCCCGCGGGCCTGCCGGCGGATTTGCTGGAGCGCCGGCCCGATGTTTCTGAGGCGGAACGTCAGCTCGCCGCCGCGAATGCCCGCATCGGCGTGGCGAAGGCCGCTTTCTTTCCCGTGTTGAGGCTCACGGGCTCGGGCGGTTACGTGAGCGGCGAGATTGAAAATCTGTTCAACTGGGACAGCCGCGTCTGGTCCATTGGCCCGAGTCTTTCGCTGCCGGTTTTTGCCGGCGGCAGGAATCTCGCCAGCTACAGGCGCTCGAAATCTGCCTACGAAGAAACGATCGCGCGCTACCGCCAGAGCATCCTCGTGGCGTTCGGCGACGTGGAGAGCAGCCCCGCGGGAATTCATTATCTCGCCGAACAAACCGCCGCCCAGGATCGCGCAGTGGCCAACTCGCGCCGCGCCGCCGGACTCGCGGGCGAGCGTTATCGTGCCGGCATCGTGAGCTATCTCGAAGTCGTGGACGCCGATCGCGTGGCCCTTCAGGCCGAGCGCGCCAGCGCGCAACTTTCCGGGCAGCGGCTCATCGCCTCGGTTCAACTCATCAAGGCCCTTGGCGGTGGCTGGCAAGGCCAAGGCTTTTAGCAAACAACCAAACAATTCACCCAGAGACAATTTATGAAAACATCACTCAACGGACATCACAGGAAGACGCGGGAAACAAAGGATACTGCCGGCTATCCAATCCCAAAGGGATTGCATCAGTCAGCCCAGGGTTGCCGATCCCGCCCTGCGGGAGAGGCTACCCTGGGTCACGGGACAAAAAAGATTTCCAACCCTGAAAGGGTTGCAGCCAAACACGCCGATGATGCAACCCCGTCGGGGTTGACGGATGTTTCGATTCGATTACCCAGGGGAAAACAGAACAACAATCACGATCAAACGCTTCGCGTTGGCGCTCGTTCCTCGCAACCCTGGGCCGGACGACGGAATCCCGTTGGGATTCGCACCGGCCGGTCGTTGGTGACGATTGGTCTGCTTGCGGGATCGCTGGTTGTGACTTTGTTGGCAAGCGGATGTTCCAAGCCGGCTGTCAACGACCCACGCCTCCAGCCTCCGAGGGTGCAGGTTTTCGAGGCGCAAACGGCTGGCGCGAATAGCAGAACCTTCACCGGCATCGTGGAAGCCCGGGTGCAAAGCGACTTGGGCTTCCGCGTCGGCGGAAAAATCCTGGAGCGATCCGTCAACATGGGGCAGCGGGTCCAAAAAGGTCAGATCCTCATGCGGCTTGATCCCGTGGACCTCAAACTCTCCTTTGCCGCGCAACAAGCAAACGTCGAGGCGGCGCGGGCCAAATATACCCAAACCAAGGCGGATGAAGCGCGGTTTGCGGCGCTGGTCAAATCTGGTGCCGTATCGCGACTGGAGTATGATCAGGCCCGGGCCGCGCTGGACAGCGCCAAGGCACTTTTGGAAGCGGCGGAGGCTCAGGCAACAGTCAGCAATAACTTCAGTGAGTATGCCGTCCTGGAGGCTGATGCCGACGGCGTGATTGTTCGAACGCTGAGCGAGCCGGGCCAGGTCGTGGCGGCGGGGCAAACCGTCATCCAGTTGGCGCATGATGGTCCCCGCGAAGCCTTGATCAACCTGCCCGAGGGCGTGCGACCTGATTTGGGAACGACCGCCTCGGCCCGGCTGTACGGGCAGGATCAAGCGTATCGGGCCCGGCTGCGCGAACTCTCCGATGCGGCGGACGCGGCGAGCCGAACTTTTGCCGCGCGCTATGTGCTCGAAGGCGAAGCCGCCTCGGCGCCGCTCGGTTCGACGGTCACCATCGAATTAATCACCCAACAAAGCTCCGGCAACTCGTCCGTCCGGGTGCCAGTCGGGGCCGTCCATGATCGCGGCAACGGGCCGGGCGTCTGGATCGTGGACGGCAAATCGGAAGTAAAGTTCCGCTCCGTCACGATTACCTCAATCGGTCAGGAGCATGTCGTCGTGTCCAGCGGAGTCGGTGCCGGGGAAAAGGTGGTGGCGCTCGGGGCGCATCTCCTGCACGAGGGA
>JBFMBT010000469.1:0-3277 GCA_040754875.1 Verrucomicrobiota bacterium
GCCTTGCCGCGCCCTGCCGGTTGGAAACCGGCGATACAGCAGGTTGGAAACCTGCGCTACGTTGGTGAGCGCGCTGCGATTGATCCAACGCGGCAACGGTCTGCTGGCCGACCGAAACATGAGCCTGGCTTCATCCTTTAACATAAAAGGGAGGAACTGCGTTCCATCGTATTATTCGGCGGCGGCGACGCCGTTGGTTTTGCCGTTGGTCTGGCCGTTGCCTTTGGGCGGTTCAGCGGCGACGACTTTCATGCCGTCCACGAGTTTCTGGGTGCCGCGCACGACGATTTGCTGGTCAACATTGAGGCCCTGGAGGATTTCCACCGTGCCGGGACCGCGCACGCCAATCTTCACGGGCGTCAAGTGTGCGACGCCGTCCTTCACGAGATAGACTTTGAAGCCGTCGAGCGCGGCGACGAGGGCGCTTTCGGGGATGACAATGGAGTTGTCGCGCTTTTCGACAATGGTCTCGACGCGCGCGAACATGCCGGGCAACAGCAAGCCCTCTGCGTTGGCGGCCAGGGCGCGGATGTGCGCGGTGCGCGTGGCTTCATCGACGACGGGATGGATGAGGTCCACGGTGCCGGAGAAAATCTTGCCGGGATAGGCGCTGGTGGTGACCTTGACCTGCTGGCCGAGCTTGAAGCGGGCGAGGTAACGCTCGGGGACGCGGTAGCTGATTTTCACGCGCGAGCTGTCCACGAGTTTGACCAGGGTCTGGCCGACATCGACGAACTGGCCAAGGCTGACGAGGCGCTGGCCGACGACGGCGTCGAACGGGGCGTACATTACGAAGTCCTTGAGGCGTTCCTCCTGGAGCTTGCGCGCGGCGGCCAGCGCGGCGACCTGGCTTTGCCATTGGTCGATTTCCTGCTGCGAGATGGCCTTGGTGCCGCTGAGTTTCTGGGCGCGCTCGAGGCTCTGGCGGGCGAGTTGTTCCTCGGCGCGGGCCTTGTCGAGTTGCGCCGCTTCCTTTTCGGAATTCAATTCAAAGAGTTTCTCGCCTTTCTTGACGGGTTTGCCTTCGGTGAAGTGGATGGCTTTGACGGTGCCGGCGGCCTCGGCCTTGATGTCCACCGATTCGTTGGCTTCGACGCTGCCAACGGCGCCGAGGAGGTCTTCGACGGGTTGCTGGGTGACCTTGCCGAAATCGACCATGGTGGGCGGCGGTTCGGGCGGAGGACCGCCGGAGTTGCCGCCTTTGTTGCAGCCGACGAGAAGGAGGGGAAGGCAAATCCGAAATCCGAAGACCGAAATCCGAAACAAATCCGAAATTGCGTTGAAGCGTTGAAGGGTCGCTTCCCATTTGCGATTTGCGATTTGCGATTTGCGATTGGGGAAGTGGCTTCGCGAGGAGGGCTCGCCCTCACCCCGGCCCTCTCCCTCGAGGAGAGGGAGGACTTGTTGCCGACTTGGGAAGAAACGGTACGCAAGGCTCGCAATGAACCCACCCCTGGCCCCTCCCAGGAGGGGAGCGGTCGTGGGTTGGCGATGTTGCTGGGGGAAAGCGCCATCGGGCTGGGCGCACTCCAGGACGCTGGCGCGAGTCATTGAGCGCCGGTTCGATGGCAAGGACGATGGGTTCATAAGATTGATCATTCCCAGCCGCCG
This sequence comes from Verrucomicrobiota bacterium, assembly GCA_040754875.1. Classification (GTDB taxonomy): domain Bacteria; phylum Verrucomicrobiota; class Verrucomicrobiia; order Limisphaerales; family JBFMBT01; genus JBFMBT01. Next base: position 1,612 of record JBFMBT010000469.1, read on the forward strand.
CCGAGGGCTTTGATGAGGCGGACGGTGGCGAGGCGTTGTTCGTTGGCGACGCGGACGCGGGCGACTTCGTTGGCCAGGCGCGCTTGTTCGGCATCGACGATTTCAAGGAAGTTGACCGCGCCGGCCTTGTAGCGTTCGAAGGAAAGCGAGGCGGCGTTGCTGGCGGCGCCGGCGGCTTCGGTGCGGGCGCGCAGTTGTTCGCGCAGATGGTTCAACGCGGCGAGGCTGTCCTCGACTTCGCGGAAGGCGACGAGAATCTTCTGGCGATAGAGCGCGACGGCTTCGTCATAGGCGGCCTGGGCGCGTTGGAGATTGGACTTGGCGCGTCCGCCGGAGAAGACCGGGATGCTGAAGCTGGGGCCAATGGACCAGATGCGGCTTTCCCAATCAAAGAGGTCAGTGAACTCGCCGCTGAGCACGCCGCCGCTGGCGGTCAGGCGCAGGCTGGGAAAATAGGCGGTGCGGGCGATGCCGATCTGGGCGTTGCGCGCGGCCAGTTCGCGCTCGGCCTGGGCGACGTCGGGGCGGCGTTCCAGCAAGGACGAGGGAAGGTCGGGCGCAATCTCGGGCAGGCGCGCGAGGCCGGTGTTCACGGCGACGGTGAATTGCGAAGGCGCCTTGCCGCAGAGCAGCGCGAGGGCATTGAGCAATTCGGCGCGGCGCTGTTCGGCGGCGGCGAGGTCGGCCTTGGCGGATTCGACTTCGACGCGCGCGCGCTGGATTTCAAATTCGGTGCCGAGGCCGACGGCCAGGCGCTGGCGGAAAATCTCGAGGGCCTCCTCGCGGATCTGGATCGTTTTCTTCAGCAGTTCGATTTCGGCGAACGTGCTTTGCAGGGAGAGATAATTGACGGCCACATCGGATTGCACGGTGAGCAGCACGAACTGGCGGGCGGCGTCGGCGCCAAGGGCCTGTTCGCGCGCGGCCTCGAAACCGCGGCGGACCTTGCCCCAGAGATCGACTTCATAAGTTAGATCCCAGGGCGATTGCCAGGTGGTCTGCGTGAAGCTGGGCACGGGGAAGGGGACGGGGCTGGGGGCGTTGCCCGAGGTGCGATAACGCGCGTAGGTGGCGGTGCCGTTGAGGCTCGGAAAGAAGTCGGAGCGATTGAAGCGCGCGGTGGCGCGGGCCTGCTCGACGCGCGCCATGGCGGCCTTGAGTTCCTGATTGGCGGCGGCGGCATCGGCCTGCAATTGGTCGAGCACCGGGTCGTTGAAGACCTTCCACCATTCGCCACGCGGGACGTGGTCGCGCGGTTCGGCCTGTTTCCAGCGCCAGTCGGGCGGGGCTTCGACGCTGGGGCGGCGGTATTCGGGGCCGAGTTTGCAGGCGGCGAGGAGGACGAGGGAAAAAAGGCAAAGGAAGAGTTTAACCACGGATGGACACAGATGGACACGGATGGGTGCGGATTGGCGATTGGGGAAGTGGCTTCGCGAGGAGGGCTCGCCCTCACCCTGGCCCTCTCCCCCAAGGAGAGGGAGGAATTGTTGCCGCGCTGGGAAGAAACAGTGCATAAGGCTCGCAACGAACCCACCCCTGGCCCCTCCCAGGAGGGGAACGGTCGGGGGTTGGCGATGTTGGCGGGGCTGCGCTCGATGGCAGTGGGTGTGTGGAGTCGCGGTCCCCCTCACCCCGGCCCTCTCCCCAAGGAGAGGGAGGAATTGTT
>JBFMBT010000470.1:0-3257 GCA_040754875.1 Verrucomicrobiota bacterium
AACAGTTCGGTGCCAAGGTTTTTGAAGAGAATGAGTGAAAAGACAAAGACCGCAGCGGTTGCGCCCAGCGCCAGCCAGCGGTGGCGCAACGTCCGGTTCAACGCGCGCTGGTAGAGGCTGCGCAAGGCGTTGAACCAGCCGCGCCCTTCGTGCTCGGTAGCAGCCGACGTGGGGAGGCTCTGATCAACGTCGGCTTTACCAGCCTCCTTATGTCGGCTGCTATGAGTCTTAAGAAACTTCGCGGCGCAGACGGGAACGAGTGTGAGCGCGAGCACGTAGCTGGTGGCCAGGGCCAGGATGACGGTCTTGGCCAACGGCGTGAACAGGAACTTGCCGATGCCGGTGATGAACACCACGGGGAAGAACACCACGCCGAGCGTGAGCGTGATAATGAGGAGCGGTTTGGCGACTTCCATGGCGCCGTCGCGCGCCGCGTCGAGCGGGGATTTGCCCATCGCCAGATGCCGTTCCGTGTTTTCAATGACGACGATGGACTGATCGATCAGCAGGCCGATGGCCAGCGCCAGCCCGCCGAGCGTCATGGCATTGATGGTTTCCTTTGTGAAGTAGAGCCCAATGAACGCTCCCAGACAGGCGAGCGGCAGCGAAATGAGCACGATGAGCATCGGGCGATAGCTGCCGAGGAAAATCAAAACCAGCGCCGCCGCCAGCGCCGCGCCCAGGACGGCTTCGTAAGCCAGGTTGCGAATCGCCTCGCGCACATAAACCGACTGGTCCATGACCACGTCGAGGCTGATGCCTTTCACGCGTTCCAGGATGGGCTTGATGAACGATTTGATGCCGTCCACCACGGCGATGGTGTTCGCACCCGGCTGGCGATAAATCGGAATATAAACCTGCCGCTTGCCGTCCACGCGCACGACATTCTGCTGAATTTGCGCGGAATCCTCGACGGAGGCCACATCGCGAATGAAGGTGGCCGGGCCGTTGCCAAGGTTCAGCGGCAGGTCGTTGAGTTCAGCCACGGTATGCACCATGCCGTTGGCGTTGATCTGGTAATCGAGCGCACCGAACTTCGCGTTGCCGGTGGGAATCATCACGTTGTTCTCGCGGATGGCATTGATGACATCCAAGGGCGCGAGGCCGCGCGCCTGCGCCTTTTCATGGTCCACATAGGCGAGGATGCGCCGGAGCTTGCCACCATAAACCGCCGGGGCGATGACGCCCGTGATGGATTGCAGACGGTTGCGCAAATCGAAGTAGGCCACGTCGTAAAGCTTGGTTTCGTCATACGTCGGACTGGACACGCTGATGAGGGCCAGTGGGATGGAGGCGGTCGGGTCGAACGGCATCACCATCGGCGGTATCGTTCCCGGCGGCAGGTAGTAAAGGTCGCTCATGGCGAGCGAGGTGACCTGCGACATGGCGGTGTTGGCATCAATGTCCTCGCGGAAGAAATCCTTCACGACGCTTACACCGACCATGGACTTGGCTTCCTGCCGCGCGATGCCGTTGGCCTGCCCGGTCCACCGTTCGAGCCGGGTAGTGATGTCCTTCTCCATGATTTCGGCGGGCATCCCCGGATAGAACGTGAGGATTTGCACGGCCGGCGTTTTGAACGTGGGCAGAATGTCCGTGGGCAGGCGCGTGAGCGCGGTGATGCCGATGACGAGAATCGCCAGGGCCAGCACGACCACGGCGTAGGGATTCTTGAGGGATGCTTTGATCATGAAAAAAAAGCGGGCGCGTGCGTCAGCCGGGACTCGGGACGGAGCGCACTAGGTCCTCAAGCCGCGCGCGGGACATTTCGGCCACGGCGCACACGACGTGATCACCGACGATGCGGGCGGCGAACTGGAATCGTCCGGCGCGGCTGCACACCACCGGATGGCCGGACTCGAGCCGCTGGCGGAACTGCGGGAACCGGCCCACTTCCTCCCAGCGCAGCACAATGACCGAAACCGGTTGATCGCCCATGCGCGCCAGCGCCCACGCCACCGGCACGCCAGACAAGTGGCAGAGCCGCTTGCCCTCCACGCGAAATTCCTGCGTGACCGGCAGCTTGTCGAATGCCGCCGCGTCGAGCCGGCCGCCGGCCTGGTCCATGATCTCGGCCGGCGGCTGCAGTGCGAACTGCGGCTTCAAGTCACCGGCGACAAATTCAGCATGGTCCCGCGCCACCGCCACCGCGAGGTCGAGTTTCGGCTCGCGCAACCAAAGGAACGCGATGGCGGCGATGGCCGCCAAGGCCGTGAGCGCAAGCCGCTTCCGGGACAACCCGCCGTTCCTCGCCCTTGGAGCGCTGATTTGGGCTGCGACCTGTTGCCACAACGCATCGGTTTTCTCGCCCGCCCGCAGCGCCGCCGAAAGGCGTTCTTCCGCCTGTTTTTCCGCCGCGAAATAACGCGCGCAATCCGGACAATGCTCCAGGTGTTGCTCCACCTCGAAACTGCTCTTCACGTCCAGTTCCGAGTCCAGGTAAGGGCCGCACATGCCCCTGGCTTCATGACATCTCATGGCCGGGCCTCCTTTCGTCGCAGCGCCGCGCGCATTTTCTTCCTCGCGCGCGCCAGGTGGCCCATCACGCTGCCCAACGGCATGTCGAGCGACTGGGCGATTTCATGGTAGCGAAACTGCCCGATGGCGCGCTGGAGCAGCACGGCGCGTTCGTTGTCGGTCAAAGTCTTGAGGGCGGCCACGAGATCCTGGTCCAGCAGATCGCGCAGGGCATCCGGCGAAAGCAGCCAATCGGTGCCGGCGGCGGCATCCTCCAGCGCCGCCAGCGCGTCCAGTTCCTCCGGCTCAACTTGAAATTCATGCTCCGCCACCCGGCCATGCTTGCGGTTCAGCGCGAACACTTCGTTGGTCAGGATTTTGAACATCCAGGCTCGAAAGCTGCCGTCATCGTGATAACGGTCAAAGGCGCCAAAGGCGCGCATCACCGCGTTCTGGAGCGCATCCGGCGCATCATCCCGATTCCAGAGGAGGCGCCGGCAATACACTTCCAACTCCCGCTCGATGGGGTTGAGCAGGCTCAGAAAGCGTTCCGCGTTGTCGTCGCCGGTCATCTGATTGCCTAAAGGTAAAAGTCGGCGCGTGGCGAAATTATTACAATAATCCTTAGACTGTTCCCGAAGTCCTACCTCGCTGGAATAAATCACGGTGGCCGCGTTTCGCATAGGGTGTGTCGTAGCGGTATGCCACGAGTCGAGAATCGCAAACTGAAATCAAGACTGGGGAATCAAAAGGACCGCACGAAGAAAACCCTTGTGCTGTCCCCTTGAAGGCTGCACAAA
>JBFMBT010000471.1:0-3256 GCA_040754875.1 Verrucomicrobiota bacterium
GGCTCTTCGACAATTAATTGGCACGCGATCCACGCCTGCACGCGCGCCAATTCCGCCCGAGTGAGGGTCAGCGGGCATTGAATGATAAACTCGCGGCGCTTCGCGTGGTCCAGGTAAAGCGAGTGTTCCACTCTGTCATCATCCTCAATTTGAACCTTCAACCCCGTCAGATTTGGTTTGCTCATAGTTCGCAATCGTTCCCAGCCTTCCGGCATCAACATCAACGTCCGACGCCGCCGCCACGCTCGATTATTTCGCAACAACATTAGTCCCGTTCCGTTGGGTCCAGGTATTTCAAGCCCGCAGTGCTGAACACTTCTTCCTCACTGCGCACGCGAATGATTTCCCCCGTGCCCAAATCCTCGAAGCCGTCCGCGTAAGGATGCCACTTCAAGCCCCGCGCCTGCGCGCTGGTGGCAATGCGCGTGTTCGTGGCCGCGCCGCCCGTCCGGCACACCAGATAATTCCACCAGCTATGCCGATGCGTCGCGAACAGATCCACCGGAATCCCGCTCGCCAGATGCACCGCCAGCTTGTTCTTTTCGCCCCACGACGACACGCCGGCGATGTTCAACCGCTTATCGAGCACGCCCCCGGCCAAAAGCCCGTCAATCACTTCGCGCGCCAGATTCACCGGCGCATCAATCGGGAAGATCTCTCCCGGCGGAAGCGTGGGGCGCGTGGTCCGGATCGACCCCGCAATCTCGATGCGCTCGCAACTCGTGGCCAGCGCCGCCACAAGCTGCCGCGCCACTTCAAACGCCACCAGCCGCGGGAAACGCGGCTTGTCGGCGCGGGTGAAGGGATAGGCGGGGGCGGTCACAAGCCATTCCCTCCATGCATCGCGTTCCACGCATCGACTGCGCCTTGCTTTAAGCGGTAGTGTCCACTGCTACGCCCGCACACCTGGCATTCCACTTCGTGCCACTCCATGCGGAACATCCCGCAAGGCACGCTCGACACGCGCAAGCCCGTCGATCCGCAGCGGCACGCGCGCAACTCCACGCCGTCAATCGACAGCGGGGCGACGGCGCAACCATCGCCCCGCCTGGCCACGGGGGCCGCACTGGTAGGTGATTCCGGCGACGGTCCCAACTGGCTGTGCGCGGGTAAGCGACTACCCGCATCATCATGTATCCGGCCCGGTGACGTGCTACAGGGCCGTGCCGTTGGGCTGGCATCGCCGATAAAAGTTTGCGGAGGGGGCGACTTCGTAACAGGCTTGCCAAGATAAGCCGCTCGCCGCCCGCCCTCCGCGAAAGTAATTCTGCCTTGGTCCAGGGAGTTCAACGCATCCTCCTTGCCAGTGCCGCGCATGCCTGCGTCGCCCGGCGGCTGTATCCACCAACCAACACAAAGCCGCGCCCGCGACACGCGCCGCATTTAATGCGGCTGTGTGGCGTAATAGTTCGATACCCATCACACGCGCGGCAATACGCCACACGCTGTTGACTCTGGTCAACAAAGCGCAAATCCACGCGCGCGGCAACCCGCGGCTTGGCGGGCTCCGGTTGCGGCGGCGGCGGATCCACTCGCCGGCGCCGGCGAGGCATGACCGCCCCGACCATCGCCATGACCGCCGCACCGACCGCCGACAGTTTCTCGATCGCCTTCACGCCGCCTCCCTTCTCAATTGCGCCAGGAATTCCCCGGCCTTCGCGCCGGCCAGTGTGTTGTTGATCGCCACCGGATGCCCGCGCTTGCATCGCCCGTTCAGATTCGACACCAGGCAATCACACCACGCACACCACGCCACTGGCGACGGACGATTCGGATCCCCCGCCGACGGCGACGATGACGCGCGCAAATGGATTTCGGCAAAGCGGCTCATAGGTGGGCGCGGCGGTAGCGAATGAGGTCACGAGCCTCGTTGAGGCTGGCCCGCCAATCTTCCGGAGTTAACAGCCCCCGGAGGCGGTCGAATTCATGCCGGATGTGCACCTGCAAATATCCCGAATAAAATCCCCGGTGTTCACGCATCCTGGCCAAAGTGAAGGCCATTAATCCCAACTGGGCCGCGCTTCGCATCACTACAGCCTCCAAATAAGCTTTTTTGGTTGTCATGCGGCCAGTTCCTTTCCCCTGCCCGCCTCGATCATGAATTCCCGCACGGTGGGAATTTCCGATTGCCGGCCGCCCTTGCGTTCCTCCGCCCGCAAAATGTCTGATTCGTAGAAACGCACCGTGCGATGCCCCAGCTTGACCGCCTTTTTCAGCAACCCCCACCGCTTCACAATCCGCCGCGCATTGCGCGCCGAACACTGCCAGCGCGTGGCCAAGTCATCGTATGTAAGCTGGCCCTTCCGCTGTATCTCTGCTATCTGTTCAGCCGTTTCCATTTTATGAAAATCACTGACTACCAGGTTGTGCGCTCGGCGACTGTCAACGGCCTCACCAAAGCAGTGAGGCACCGAATCAAATACAAAGGCTGGGTTCCCATTGGCGGCATGTGCATGGTCAATGGTGATGTTTGCCAACCGATGGTGAAGGTAGCTCCGCCAGCCGGACCGCCAAAGTGATGCAATCCTTGTAAAGCGGATGCCGCCGGTTCACGGCCGCAAGCGCCCGAATCAACTCGCAGTCCGCCCCGCGCAGATCATCCGCTTCCAGCGCGGCCTCGATCTTCTTTCGCTGTTGTGGGTTCATTGGTTCACCCCTTCTTTGTATTCGAAATGAAATGGCAAATGGAGCCGGTCAGGCGGCAATGCCTTGACCGCCGCGGCGAAGATCACGCGGGAAAGTTCATGCGGTTCCCAGCCGGTCGAAACGAGAAGCGAATGGAACTTGGTTTCAGTGTCGATGACCATCCGGACACGCTGCACGCTGCCTTTTTTACGCGGCCTGCTCATGCTGCGACTGCCTCCTTTTGAAGGCGCTCCATCATGGCGCCGAAGTCGGTCCGCTTGATTCGTTTACACTTCGGCCCCAAATCGAGTATAGGGCAACCATGGCGCCGGAGAATGTCAGGAACGGCGGCGGGGGTTATCTGAAGCTCTGCGGCTATTTCCTTAATCGGAATCCACTTTGACGCCTCTGGGGTCATATTCATACTCAATATGGGGTGTTCTACTACTTACGTTGACGTATGTCAACATGTTTTATTCATGCAACTTGCTTACAGATTAAAACATAGTCAACTCGTTTGCGCCGAATGAATTCCGTCAGCTATGGTGAACGTCAAAGACGCGTTCATTATGCCTGGCCCCAAAAAAAGTTTGGCGATTCAGGTCCGGATTTTTGATTCGGATATCACCCC
>JBFMBT010000472.1:0-3210 GCA_040754875.1 Verrucomicrobiota bacterium
GCCTTGCTCTTCGGCTTCACTGTCAGCGTGTAACGGCCCGGCTTGTCGAGCCGCACACTGCCGATGTCGCGCGGTTTGAAATTCTGGAAATGGCCGGTGTCCTCGACGGTGGTGGTGAGCGTCTGCGCTCCAATCGTGAATTCCACTTCGCTGCCGCCCTGGCCGGTTCCGCACCCTTGCAGAATCTCCACGGTGAAGGCGCCAGGCTTCGTCACCTCGAATTCCCAGTTCGCCCAGTCCTCGACGCGCGTCCAGAAACCGAGCGTGTTTTTGTGCGGCAACGGTTCGTAGCGCAATTGCAGTCCGTGCACCTCGGCGGTCCTGGCGGGCAGCGTGATGGTGCCGTCTTTGCCTTGTGGATTCGGCACGAAGTTTTCGTTCGGCATCATCATCTGCGCGTTCACCGAGCGGCGCCACGCATCCAGTTTGGTCCCGAGCCGCTTGGCAATGGCCGGTTCCTTCTCGGTGAGATTCTGGCTTTCTCGCGGGTCGGTCTTCACGTTGAACAATTCCCACCGCCCGTTCTCGTAAAACTCGATGAGCTTGTAATCGCCATCGCGAATGACCGCGCCCGGTTTGCCGCCTTGATTGGAGTAATGCGGATAATGCCAGTAAAGCCCGTCGCGCTTGGGCGCGCCGGTTCCCCTCAACACCGAGGCGATGCTCAACCCATCCACCTTGGCGTCACTCTTCACGCCGCACATCTCAAGAATGGTGGGAAAATAATCAATGCTGCTGACGGGCACGGCGCTGATGCCGCCGGGCTTCGTCGCGCCCGGCCACTTCACGATGAGCGGCACGCGCGTGCCGCCCTCATACAGGTAGCCTTTGCCTTCGCGCATCGGGGTGTTGATGGTCGCGGGCGTATTCGGCCCTTCCGTTGTGGCCAGGCCGCCGTTGTCGCCGGTGAAGAAAATGATGGTGCGCTCGCTGAGCTTGAGTTCCTCCAGCTTGCGCATGAGGCGGCCCACGCTGTCGTCCATGCTTTCGATCATCGCGGCGTAAATGATGTTGGTCTGCTGGCCGGGCCGGCCATCGACGTGTTTGTATTTGGCGATGATTTCCTCCTTGGCACGCAAGGGAATGTGGACCGTGTAATGCGGCAGATAGAGGAAGAATGGTTTGTCCTTGTTGCGCTCGATGAATTTTTCGGCCTCGGCCGTGAGGCGGTCGGTCAGGTATTCGCCCTCGGGCGCCTGCTCCAGGCCGGGCATGAAACGCTCGCCACGCTTATAGGGGGCAACATAACTCAACGGCGAGCCGGTGTGATCACCCGCGATGTTGACATCGAAACCCTGTTTCTGCGGCTCGAAACCTTCGCCGCCCAGATGCCACTTGCCGATGTGGCCCGTGACGTAGCCCGCCGACTTCAGCGCCTCGGCGACGGTGATTTCCGTCAGCGGCAATTGCTGGTTGATGACCGGCCGCTTGAGTATCTGGTCCGGCCGGTCGCCGCGCCCGGGCAGCCAGTCCGTGAGGTTCAGGCGCGCGGGATACTTGCCGGTCATGATCGCCGCGCGCGTGGGCGAGCAAACGGGGCACGCCGCGTAGGCATCGGTGAAGCGCATGCCTTCGGCGGCCAGCTTGTCCACGTTGGGCGTGCGATAAAACTTGCTCCCGTAACAACCCAGGTCCGACCAGCCGAAATCATCGATGAGAATGAAGATGACGTTGGGCTTGGGCTGGGCGCTGTGGGCGGGGAAATTCCAAAATCCAAACAGCAAACTCCAGAGAAGCAGCAAGAGTGAAATCCGAATGCCGAAGGACGAAGGCCGAAAGAAGCCCGAATGCCAAAGCCCGAATGAGTTTCCGACCGCGCCACTGTGCCGAAACGTGGGAACGGGAACACCCTCTCCTTGGGGAGAGGGCCGGGGTGAGGGGGACCGCGACATGGCGAACCGGCGACTCCAGAGCGCAAACCCGAAAAGTTCGCGAACCCCGATCGCAAATCTCAATGTGAAGTCTCTCTGAAGGTTGAAGTTTGGAATTTGAAGCTTTGCCTTCATTTCAATTCGCGGATGTGAATGTTCCGAAACTGCATCAACGCCGATGCCGGGCTGAATTCACCGGTCTTCGGATTCTTGCCGCCGTGATGCTGGAAGGCGATGCGGCCCTTCTCCGGCACGCCGGGCAACTGCGCGTTGGCCAGCACGACGCGGCCATTGAGGATCACGGTCATGCGGTCGCCGCGCATGACGATCTCAAACGTGTTCCATTCGCCCACCGGCTTGTCGGCCTTCACCAACGGCGTCACGCCGGCGCGCACTTCGGGCGGCATCGATTTGTCCATGCGATACCCATAGACCTCGCCGGAACCGATGGGCCAGCACCAGATGTTGATCTGCGCCTTGCTCGTGCCGCGCACGTAAATGCCCGAGTCGGCGTTGGGCAGTGGCACTTTGATTTCCTTGCCGCTCTCGTCGAGCTTGTGGGTGCCGTCGGGCAACACGACGGGGACCTGGTAAAGGCCGGTGGTTTCCTTGATGCGCCAGTCGAGCTTCAACACGAAGTCGCCGTATTCCTTTTCCGTCCAAAGATTCTTGTCGCCCTTGGCCTCGCTCTGGGCGTCGTAATCGATGACGCCGTCGATGACCTTCCAATGGCCGTTGTCGCCTTCGGGGACGACCCAGCCGGTGAAGTCCTTGCCGTTGAACAAGCTGGTGAAGCCGCGCAGCGGGTCATCGGAGCCTTTGAAATGGCCCGTTGGCGAAGGAGCCATGGCCTGGGGATGCTGGCAACCACAGAACCCGAGCGCAATGATGCTGGCGGCGAAGAAACTACAAAGAGAAATTGCTTTCATAAACGATGGCAGTTCAAGGAATCGGGCGGAGCGTATCGCCGGGCTGGAAGGCTGGCAAGCGCGGGAATCCAAATGCGCGGCGGCGGTCGAACGGCCGACGGGCGGCGGCGCGGTTTGGTCGAGCGGCGGTGTGGTTTTGAATTATTTTTGCATGGGGCTGATGTGGATTTAGGTGGATTTGGGCGGACCGTCGTGGCGATTTTAGATTTTCGATATTTTCGATTGGCGATTTTCGCCCCCCAAAGGGCAATCCCGGCATTCGAAGTTCAAGGTTCATGGGGGGAGGGCCGCGAATAGCCGTGAATAGCCACGATTATCCGCGAATAGCCGCGTGTCAGGGGTGATTGCTGTGCCCGGGGACCCCCGATGCAGTCGGGACAGGCGGGCACACTCCGGTGGATTTTTTATTT
>JBFMBT010000473.1:0-3207 GCA_040754875.1 Verrucomicrobiota bacterium
CCAAGGGAGAGGGCCGGGGTGAGGGGAAAGGAAACACCATCCAACCCGCGACCATCGGGTTCATGGGCGTGAGCAGGTTTAAAGAAACAGGGTTTTCACTCGGCAACCGGACGCCAATCCCCTAATTTCCCTTCATGCACCCGACAACTTCTCGCCGGACGCTGCCCTTTGGCGTCGCTGCGATTCTCCTGTCCCTCATCGTATTCACCCAGGTTACTCTCGCCGCCAGCAAGCCCAACGTCCTCTTCATCGCCATCGACGATCAGAATGACTGGATTGGTTGCATGGGCGGCCATCCGCAGGTCAAGACGCCGAACATCGACGCCCTCGCCCGCCGCGGCACACTCTTTCTCAACGCCCATTGCCAGTCGCCCTTGTGCAACCCCTCGCGCTCGAGCCTGCTGACCGGCTTGCGCCCGTCCACCACCGGCATCTACGGCTTGCAACCGGGCATCCGCGACGTCGAGCGGATCAAGAACCACGTCACGCTGCCGCAGACCTTCAAGCAGGCCGGTTATTTCACCGCCACCTTTGGCAAGATCTACCATGACGGCTCGTTCAAACCGAAGGATCGCCCCGCCGAATTCGACGTCTGGGGCCCCGCCCCCGGCATGGGCCGGCCCGCGCAACGCATCAACAAACTCCCCGGCCCGCAACATCCCGCCATGGACTGGGGCCCGTTCCCCGAGAAGGAGGAGGACGCCGCCGATTACAAAATCGCCAGCGCCGCCATCGACGCGCTGAAGAACGCCGCGAAGGACAAACCGTTCTTCATCGGCTGCGGGTTCCGTCTGCCGCACGTGCCGTGCTTCGCCCCGCAAAAATGGTTCGACCTCTATCCCGACCGCACGCTCCAGATGCCGCCCGTGAAGGAAGACGACCGCGCGGACACGCCGCGATTCTCCTGGTATCTCCACTGGACCCTGCCCGAACCGCGCCTGGAGACCTTGCAAAAGCTCGATGAATGGCGCCCGCTCGTGCGCGCCTATCTCGCCAGCGTCAGTTTCATGGACGCGCAACTCGGCCGCGTGCTCGATGCGCTGGAAGCCACTGGCCGCGCGGACAACACCATCGTCGTTGTCTGGGGCGACCACGGCTGGCACCTCGGCGAGAAGGGCATCAGCGGCAAGAACACCCTGTGGGATCGTTCCACCAAGGTGCCGCTCATCTTCGCCGGGCCGGGCATTGGCAGGAACGCGAAGTGCAACCGCCCCGCCGAACTGCTCGACATCTTCCCCACGCTGCTGGAACTCGGCGGCTTTCCCGCGCGTTCGGACCTCGAAGGCCACAGCCTGGTGCCGCAATTGAAGAACGCGCGGGCCCCGCGCGAATGGCCCGCCATCACCACCCACAACCAGGGCAACCACGGCATCCGCACCGAGCAATGGCGTTACATCCGCTACGCCGACGGCTCCGAGGAATTGTATGACATGGAGAAGGACCCCAACGAATGGACCAACCTCGCCGCCGACAAACAATACGCGAAGACCAAGGCCGACCTTGCGAAATGGCTGCCCAAGATTGACGTGCCCATGGCGCCCAACAGCGCTGCCCGCGTCCTTAGCTACGACAAGACCAAAGACGAAGCCATCTGGGAAAGCAAAACCCTCATCAAACGCAGCGATCCGATCCCGGTGTTCTAACCCCGTCGTCCTCGTCCTCGAAATCTCCGCCACGTCCGGCGCCTGGCGAACGCGAAGCGTCTTGGAGTGCGCCAGTCCGGTGGCGCTTTGTTGCGTATCGCCAATCCCAACGCCTCAATTTCTCCAGACGCATCTTGAACATCTCCCTCCCCCGGAGGAACGAGGGGGAGAGAGGGAACAAGGGAGAGGGGTTCGTTGAACTCAGTTCGATCTCGTCCTTGCTTTGTCTTTCACCTCACCTGCCACCCGTAGCAGCCGAGGTCACGAGGCTCACTCTCAAGTCTCGCGAGGGACGCCCGACAATAGCCCAGCGATTCATCGCTGGGTTCGCGGCCTCAACAACCAATAGCCCCGGAGGGGGCGACAGGGCCTCCACCTGATTCAACCGTTCCACCCGCAATTCCGCACCAATTTGCAAGTCCCTGACTGAAGAGGTTCGCCGGCTCATCGCCCCATGTCCGTATGTTCCCACTCATGCTTACTCGTTCGTGCGATCTGGAACACATCACGGCCTTCCGCTGCCGCCTGAATCAATTCCTCCGCAAACTCTGCATCAGTAACACATGCGTCGAATGCTGGTCGCGCCGTGTCGAGCAACTCGACACGAATCCGGCTATGCTTCTTCGGGGCGAACTGCACAACAAATCTCTCATCGAGATGGATTCCCATGAACCCGCTCTGCGGATCCAGCCCCCGGAAAACTTCCAGTGCCGTTTCGAGGGATGCTTGGGTGGTGCAATCACCGGGAACGTCCGCTTTGCCACAAGAATTGCCGTAAAAAATATTCACTTCTTCCAGATTCGGTTGCCCCGCATCGTTGCATCTCTGTGTCTCCGCACCTCCGTGGTCAAAACCATTGGGAATTCACCACCGAGACACGGAGGCACAGAGGGACCGATTCGTGTCCATTGGTGTGCATTCGTGGTTCGATTTCCGCTGGTTTTCATTTTGGTGTTTGAGCGCTTCGGAAAACCAGAAACGGAAGACCCACCACCGCCGCCACCGCAAAGCCGGTTATCGCCCCGGTGAAAATGGCGACAACGAAGAACGGCTCCAGATAGCCCAACGACACAAAACCGAAGATCTGCACAAGGACCGTAAATACCAGCGCGGACACCAGCGACGCCAGAAACCATCGGCGGACAACGAGGTGCGCCACGATGGCACACAGGATGGCCGGCGATATGAGGATCAACAATTGAGTGAATTTACCCGGAGAAGACGCCTGGCTCATGTTCCACGGATCACCTCCATACACGACAAAAACTACGGCCACCGCCATGACCGCGATTGCCGCAGCGCCCACCACACGCCCGGAATTGGCGAATCGATGGTTGCTCATGCGTGTTTCATCCCGCCCTCAACCTAAATCACCCACCTCACCGCTTCAAGCCTGCCGCGACCGGACCGCGGGTCTGTGACCCGCTTACGACATTGCGAGCCAAAACAGGTCCGCAAAAGCCAACCGCCCGGCCTATTCCATCCAGTGCCAATTTCAAGCGCATGCCTCTGCACCCATTCGATTGCCCCCATTCGTTTGATTTCCCTTTCCGATTTCCTTTTG
>JBFMBT010000474.1:0-3199 GCA_040754875.1 Verrucomicrobiota bacterium
TGTCCCCGTGGCCACGCTACCCGCAGCGGCAACCTCCGCCGCCAGCGGGCGCGGCGGCGCGGTCGCCGGCCAGATGAGCAGCAAAGCCTGGAGCACCTCTGACTTCCACAACGTAGGCCTGTTCGTTGGCGACGCGGACGCTCCGGCTTCCTTTCTCATCCAGTTCGGCGGCGTGGATTCGAAAATCGCCCCCGAGTTGGAAGAAGATTTGAACGTCATGTCGTTGCTCCTGCAACGAAAGCTCGAACAGACGGGTGGGCCGTCCTCGCCCGTGTATCGCATGGGCATCCCGCTGGTGGTGACCCCGGGCAACCGCCCGATCCAGTCGCTCTACCTGGAAGGGTTCGGCGCGCTGTTCACGTTGCACACGGCGATCCCGCTGTTGCCGCCGGAAAAGCAGGAAACCAAGCGCGAGGAAAAGCCGCTTCCCAGTGATTGGGAGAATGCCCGGGACGAACTCTATGGCTACCGCCGCGTGACCATCGACCCCGCCATGAACACGATGCGCCTGCACGCGTACAAAGCACCCGAATACGACGCCGGCCAGGTGGATTCGCTGAAAAAGGAATTACTCCAGGCCCTCAAAAACGCCTCCAACATCCGCCACCTCAAGACCGATGACTCCGTGGCGGTCACTGTGGTCGGCCCCGGCTCCGGAGCCGATTCGGCGTCAACCATCACCACCCGCCAATCTGTCGATGGCCGGACCGTCGAAGTGTATCAGCAACAAAACCTGCTGACCAAGACCTCCCGGCCCCTGGACCGCACCGTGCTGACTGTGCGCGCCAAAAAATCGGACATCGACGCGTTTGCCAAAGGGTCGCTCTCCCAGCCGCAATTCGAGAAGAAAGCCGTGTTCAGCACCTACCGCGCCTCCGGGGGAAGCTCCCCGCGCCCGCCCAGCGCGCTGATACGTTCGACCAGATGATTCAACGGCCTGGCTTCGTGCAAACAGATTCGCCTCAGCGGTATTTCAACCACAATGATTCGTACGCCCGCACGAGCGCGGAGAACTCTGTCGCATTGGTCCGCAGCTCCGCCTGAATCCGCTTCAGCATGGCGGCCGGCATTGACGTCGAGAATTCCCACAACAACAGCGTCAGCGCGTGGAACAAGCGTTCCCGCGGATAATGAAATGCGCCCAGGCCCGCCGCGGGACCGAATGTTCGCAAGTTCACCAGTTGATTTCTCCACGGGTTCGTTTCCGGGCATTTGTTCAACGGGTTGAACGCGTATTCCGTCACCGAATTGAACGCGCGGTTCAAGCGCCGCCCTTCCACCCACAGCCACAAGCGCAGCCCCAGCCGCGACAGCTCGCCATGCTGCCGCTGCAACTCGAGCATCGCTTCCGGCCGCGTCCGCTTGGGGCGCAGCTTGAATTCCACACCCCGGTGATGATGCCGCTGCACCTCCGCCAGCCAGGGCATGTCATCCGCCGCCGCCACATTCATCAGCCGCTCGTGCCGTTCGCGGCAACTCCAGTGGTACTGTCCCAGCGCCACCAGCACCGCATCACCATATGCCATTTGCGCCTTGGCCAGATTGCGCCCCACGAAATCCGCATCGCGGTCGGTCAGATAGCGTTGTTGCAGCTTCTCGCGTGCAAACAACAGGCCCGTGCAACGGTTCATCAGCAGGCGCGTCGCTTCGGACAACGGGATGTTCGCCGCCTCGCGATGATGCTCGCAGCCCGCGAGCAAACTCTCCTCGCCCACCAGCCAGCGATGGCCCATCACGAGGTCGTAATAGAACATGTTCACCGGGCTGCGCCGCAAGCGCGCGAGCGAAAGAATCTTGAATTCCACATCCAGTCCAAACGCCGGTGTCAAGCCGCTGCCCAGCTTGTGCAGGGCGTCGCCAAAGATTGATTCGTTCAGCCAGTCCCTGCCCCGCAGGCTGACATAGAATTCCAGGTCATTGTAAAGTTCGTCGCCCGCCTCCGTTCGCAGCACGCCTCCTTCGCCCCGCCCATAACCGCCGCCCAACAGCAACGCCTCCAGCTTTTTCTCGGGAACCAGCAGCCGCACATATTCGAGAATCTTGTCGCACGTGCGCGCCAGATGCCGTTCCAGAAAGGCGCTGCCGTCCACCGTGAACCGCTGCGTTGGCTGCGGCGCCTTGCCTGCTTCGCCTTCCCTGACCGGGCGCGCGCTCTGCGGATTGGCGCCGTTCATGGACACTCCGCCCATTTGGCACGCACGCTCTCGTGTGCCGGCCCGGCGGAGCGATACACCTTCCAGCCTTCGCGAAATCCCGCCAGCTTCGCGCACCGCTGCCGCCAACGGATGCGCGCCGCATGCGGCCATTCGCCCAACCGCCGGTAGCGCAGGCAGAAGCCAAGGTCACGCCGCAAATCATTCAACCACCCGAGCAACACTGTACGCGGCCATGAAATATCCTCGCGCTTGCCTGTCCACACCGCCGCCAGCGCCTTCGCCTCCCCAAAGCTGCGCTTGTACGCCTGTTCCGGAGTGTAATTATGGGAATGCATCACCACCGACTCGGGTACATACACGACGCGATACCCCTGCGCCCGGCACCAGCGCGTGTATTCGTCGTCCTCCGAGTATTGCATGCGGTCGTCGAAACCGCGCTGCGCCCAGATGTCCTTGCGGATGCCGCTGCTGACCATGCTGAAGAAATGCTCCCAGCGCGTGGATTCGCGGTTTTCGCCAAAGCAGCGCTCGTAATCGCACGCAAACACCGCCTGGCAATCCGGCCGCGGAATCTGCCGCCCAAACACCGCCGCCGTTCCGCGATCCTGCAATGCGCCCACCAGCGGCCGCAGCCAGTTGTTCCCCTGCGGCGTGGCGTCCGCATTCAGGAAAATGCCGAACTCCGCGCGCGCCAGTTCCATGCCGCGGTTCATCACGCGGCTGGGATTGTATTCATGCGGCGCAATCTGGACGAGGTGCTGAAGCTTCGCGCGGCGGATCAAATCAATCGATCCGTCGGTGGAGCCGGAGTCAATGACGATCAACTCCCAATCGCGGTATTCCTGCGCCTGAAGGGCGGGCAAGGACTCTTTCAACGCCCAACCTTCGTTGAACGAGCGCATGACGATGCTGACGAGCGGGTCTCTCACGGCGGCTGGTTATGAAGCTAAACGAACGAACGCGGAAAGATATTGGGGTCTTCACCCCGCGCCTTTGGAGGCTTTCACCTACTATTTCCACGCCCCATTGGCGGTTAAGGTATG
>JBFMBT010000475.1:0-3177 GCA_040754875.1 Verrucomicrobiota bacterium
CGAGGGCTTTGAGATGAATGACATCAAGAGGGTGTTGCTGATGAAGTGCGTCAATGACAGAAAGAAAACTTAACGGGGCGCTGGGAAATGAACCACTTGCACACCATGAGCCGGATATCGAGATGGAAAGACATTCCGGCTGACCAGGGCGGTCGCTGGCACACGTCACGCCGAACACGCTATGACCCACGAGCAGCTAATCGCCAAAGCCAGAGAGCACGCTGCTGCATATGAACGTGGTGTTCCGTTTGCAGCCCGCGTTTCGGATTTCGAAAAGGTCACGGTCCGGGAGACGGTCATCGTGCGTTTTGAGAACGGCAATCGAGGCGACCACATCAAGATTTACCTGGACCGGGAGACCGGCGATTTCTGACTGCGGTGTATGTTCCGCGTCGCCATGACTGCACCAACGCGTATTTGGTTTGTGGGAGCGCCATTGGGTTGCGCGCTGATTCCGCTCTTGTGCATCCCGGCGGCTGAGTGGATGGCGGTTTCCCGTCATGGCAGCAGCGCGTTTTTGTGGTTCGCCCTGATGTTTGTTTTCCCGGCACTCGCCGCCGTGCCTGGCTTCCTCGCCGGCCTTGTCGGTCTTGCTTTCCCGCGGGTCAGGCGCCGCTCCGCTGTTCTGGCGCTGTGTTCGGCGGCATACCTCGTCTCATTCATCATCTCCATTCGCGTGGGTGAGAGCGTCCGGATGAGTGCGTTTCATCGGTTGGCCGAGCGCAGCAAGCCGCTGGTCGCCGCCATTCGCGCGTATGAGCAGAGGCATGAACATCCGCCGGAGTCGCTTCAGGCGCTGGTTCCGGAGTTCATCCCCTCCGTTCCGTCAACCGGCATCGCCGCTTATCCAGAATATCGCTACTCGACCGCTGCCACGAATTACCACGGCAATCCGTGGGTCATCATAGTGTTTACGCCCTCCGGCGGCATCAATTTCGACCAGTTCATGTATTTTCCGCTCACCAACTATCCGAAGACTGGTTACGGTGGCTGGCTGGAGCGCGTTGGAGGCTGGGCCTATGTGCACGAATAGGGTGGCAGCACTTTGCGAAGTGAGCCTCCTCACGTCGGCTGCTACGAGGTTCATAGGCAATAATGATTTTGCCTCCAAATGATTTTGCCATCGTGGTTTTCTGAATCTGCGGGGGCCGTGCTTTGGGGACTGACGCCCGACAACGTCTCTTTCTTGTGCAAATTATGGTGCTCGGCCATAGTCTCTCCATGCGTGAGCAATCCCTGAAATTTCTCCAGACCCTCGTCAACACGCCCAGCCCTTCCGGGCACGAAGTCCGCGGGCAGCGCGTCTGGCTCAACTACGTGAAGGCGTTCGCCGATGAAACGTTTTCCGATGCCTACGGCAACACGGTCGCCGTGTTGAACAAGGGCGGCACGCCGCGTCTCATGCTCGCCGCGCACGCCGATGAAATCGGCATGGCCGTCAATCACATCGACAAGGAAGGCTTCGTCTATGTGCGCCGTCTCGGCGGCGTGGACCCGGCCATCACCAAGGCCCAGCGCGTCATCATTCACGGACGCAAAGGGCCGGTGAAAGGCGTCGTCGGCAACGTCGCCCCGCACCTCACCAAACTCGAAGGCGAACGCAAAGTGCCGAAGATCGAGGACCTGTTCCTGGACATCGGCGTGGACAGCCGCCGGGACGCCGAAAAACTCGTGCGCATCGGCGACCCGATCACGTTGGACGACGAATTTGAATTGCTGCGCAACGACCTCGCCGTGGCGCGCGCGTTCGACAATCGCGTCGGCACGTTCGCCGTGGCCGAGACGCTGCGTTTGCTGGCGGAGCGCAAGGACGGCCTGAAGGCGGAGATTCTTTGCGTCTCCAACGTGATGGAGGAAGTCGGCCTGCTGGGCGCGCGGCAGATCGCCTACACGCTCAAGCCGGACATCGCGTTGGTCGTGGATGTCACGCACGCGACGGATTACCCGACCGTGAGCCACATCCTGCACGGGGACGTGAAGCTCGGCAAAGGCCCGACGCTTACGCACGGCAGTTGCAATCATCCCGAAGTCGTCGCGCGCCTGGAAAAAATCGCGAAGGACAACAAGATCAAGGTCCAGCACGAGGCGATTTCCTCCAGCAGCGGCACGGATACGGACGTGATTTTTTGGACACGCGGCGGCATTCCCAGCGCATTGATCAGCTTGCCGAACCGCTATATGCATTCACCGGTTGAGATCATCAACCTGCGCGACCTGGAAAAAATCCCCGAGTTGATGGCGGCGTTCGCGTTGTCGCTGAAGGCGGGGGAGGAATTCAAGGTGAAGATTTAGCGGGGGGTGGTGTGACGGGGCGAATGTAATCATGTGCTTGGGCTTAACCACCCCTCACCCTCGGTCCCTCTCCCCGTTGAGGGGAGAGGGAAGCGAAGTCGGCGCGTCGGGAGGAGTTCATGCGCTTGGGTTTGCTTGTCGAGGACGAGGAGAGAGGAGAGCCGCTACCGTTCAAAACCGATTGCCAAGCGGCGGGCGTGGGTTAGCTTTGAAACATGCATGACGTATCGTCCATAGAGTTGAAGCGCGATTGCGAGGCGGTCCAGATCCCGATGGGGAACACGGTGACGTTGCCGGCGGGGACGCCGTTGTACATCACGCAGACACTGGGCGGCAGTTACACCGTGCGCGGTGACCACGGGTTGTTCCGCATTTCGCCGAAGGACGCGGACGCGCTGGGGCTGGAGGCGGCGGCGGACGCGTCGAAGGATGCGGGAGTGGGCGCGGCGGCGGGGCCGTTGGATGAGCGGCAGGTGTGGGACGTGTTGCGCACGTGTTATGACCCGGAGATTCCGGTGAACATCGTCGATTTGGGGCTGGTGTATGACCTGGCGGTGGAGCCGATGGCGTCGGGCGGGAACAAAGTGTTTGTGAAGATGACGCTGACGGCGCCGGGCTGCGGCATGGGGCCGGCCATCGCGCGCGATGCGCAGGAGAAGATTTTGAACCTGGCCGGCGTGGCGGACGCGGCCGTGGAGATTGTGTGGGACCCGCCGTGGCATCAATCGATGATCACGGCAGAAGGACGGAGGATTCTGGGATTGGAGTGATGCGGTGTGAGGAAAATTCTTTGACAACGGGCGGACGGCGACTAGATTCTACGCCGCTCTGGATGGGGTCGTAGCTCAGTTGGTAGAGCACCACAATGGCATTGTGGGGGTCAGG
>JBFMBT010000476.1:0-3162 GCA_040754875.1 Verrucomicrobiota bacterium
TTCCTTGGTGGCGGTGTAGGAGGCGCCCTGGGGCTGGATGTGCACGGCGTAAAGTTTGCCCCAGCTCCAATCGAGAATGTACATGGCCTGTTGATATTTCGCCGGGAACTTCGCGCCGTAGCCGAACGTGGTGCCAGTGGGCGAACCAGGGCCGATGTTGATGACGGGCGACAGGCTGTCCGGGTACCACTCGGGCCATTTGCCCGCGCCGTTGCGCCAGCCCCATTCGCTGCCGCTGACCACGTGGCAGACGCGCGTGGGACGATACCACGGCGTGTTGAAATCGTATTCCATGTCGGCGTCGTAAGTGAACAGTTCGCCGTCGTGGTTGTAGGCGGCGTCGAAGATGTTGCGGTAACCAGAGGAATAGACCTCCCACTGTTTGCCATCGGGCGAGACGCGATAAATGATGCCGCCGGGCGCGAGGGTGTCGCGCATGAAGCCGCGGCCATCGGGCATGCGCGGCAGCAAATGATCTTCACCCCAATGCAACGGGACGCGCGAGGAACTGAATTCGGTGGGGGTGGTTTTGTTGCCGGTGATGACGGTGATGGATTTGCCGTCGGGCGAAAGGAGCAAGGCGTGCGGGCCGTGGTCGGAACCGTTGTTCATGGGACGCAGGTGCTCGATCTTGTCGAGCTGGTCGTCGCCATTGGTATCGGTGATGCGATAAAGGCCGCTGGGCATTTTGTTTTCGTAATCGTTGACCATGACGTAGAGCGCGTTGAACGCCCAGAGCAGGCCGTTGGCGGCGCGCATTTCGACGGGCACCTTTTCGACTTTCGCGGGGTCGAGCGGCTGGCCGAGGGGCGGCGCGGCAAAACGATAAAGGCCGCCGTATTGGTCGCTGGCGATGATGCGGCCCTTGCCGTCCAGGCAGAGATTGACCCACGAACCCTGGTCGCCGCCGGGGACCGAGTAAACCAGTTCGACCTTGAAGCCCGGCAGCGTCTTGATGCGCGACACGGGCGTGGCCTTGTTTTCGTTGATGGCGGGGCCGACGGCATCGGCGCGCTTGGGCTTGGGCGCGGCCTTTTTCTGCGCCTTTTGCTGCGCGAAAACGGTGTGGGCACAAAGCGCCGCCAGCAACAGCGGCAAACCGAAGCGGATGATTTTGGTCATAAATGAATGGACGCTAAGAGTGGAAAGCAGGGTTACAACGTCGCGGGCCACCAGGCATCGAGTTTCTTTTGCAGCGCCTGGACTGTGTCCTTCTGTTGCGCGGCGAGATTCTTTTCTTCAAAGGCGTCCTTGCTCAAGTCGTAGAGCTCGATGACGCCGTCGGGTTCGTTTTGTCTGGCGGGCACAATCAATTTCCAATGGCCGTCGATGACCCAGCGCCAGCGCAGGCTCGAGGCGGGTTTCTGCATATCGACGTGATTGTGGGTGAAACATTCACCGAAAATGGTCTGGCGCGATTTCACGGCGTTGGCGTCGAGCAGGTCAATGCCCGGCATGTCGGCGGCGGGCTTAAGGCCGACGGCTTTCAGGAGCGTGGGCATCAAGTCGACGGACATGGCGAGCTGGTCGGACTTCTGCGGTTTCACCTTGCCGGGCCAGCGAATCATGATGGGCGTGCGCAGGCCGCCGTCGTATTGGGATTGCTTGGACTTGGGCGCGTACCCGCGGGCGTCGGGCTTTTGAATCCAGCCATTGTCGGTGACATAAACGACGATGGTGTCCTTGGCGAGGTTCTGCTGGTCGAGATGGTCAAGCAACTGGCCGCAGGTTTCATCGAACCAATCGACCATGGCCCAGTAGCGCGCGACGTGTTCGGAAGGCGTCTTGTCCTTGTATTTGTTGAACAGACGATCGGGCGGCGTGTGTGGGTCATGCGGCATCATGGGCGCGTACCAGACGAAGAACGGCTTCTTCTCCTTTTGAGCGGTGGCAATGAAATCGAAGATGGGCTGCATGGTTTTGCGGCCGATGTCCAGCCCGGCGTCACCATGGCGGCTGCCCTGGGTCATGCCGTGGGTGAACCCGCCGCGGCTGTAATGGCCCTGCCACCATTTGCCGGTCTGGAGGCTGAGGTAGTTGTTTTGCGCGAGCACGCGGGGCAGGGTGGGGACGGCTTCGAGGAATTGGGCGGCCAGTTCGCGGCCATCGCGGAACGCGGCGGAGGATTGAAATCCCTTGCCGCCTTTGAGGCCGGGAGGAATGGGCGGGTCGTTGCTGGTAACCTTGTGGCGGTGCGGGTAATGACCGGTGATCATGGAGGCGAGGCTCGGGCAGCAAAGGCTGGAGGGCACGTAACCGCGTGTGAAAGTGAGGCTTTCGGCGGCCAGCTTGTCGAGGTGCGGCGTTTTGACGTGCGGATGGCCCATGAAGGAATAGTCGGTCCACGCCTGGTCGTCGGAAATGATCATGACGATGTTGGGCGGATTGGCGGCGGAGGCGGTCAGGACGCCAAGGACCAAGGCGAGCAAGATGGCTTTCAAGGGCTTCATAGAGAACGGAGTGAGGCTAATGGCTTCGTGGGCGATTGCAAAGCGTGGAAATGGCGTAAAAACTTCAAGTTCAAAGAATCAAAGCTCCAAGAAGCCCCAGTTACCAAGCCTCAAGGTTTGCGCGATGAACGCGGGTTGGTGGCGCGAGGAGTGTGGTGGCAGGGGGGGGCATGGGTGATTCATCAGTCAGAGCCTCGTTATCCCGCCCGGCGGGACTGCTACGAATATTTTGCATGGGCCAATATGTGGATTTAGGTGGATGGAGGTGGACTGTCGCGTGAGGGAGGTTTGGGGTCAAATGAGTTACATAAGTTAAATGGGTGGGAGGTTTTTTTATTTTTTCCAATTTGCGGACGGTTGGGAAAAGTATTATGTGGCAGAAGCGGGCGGAAGCGGGCATTAGCGGGCGGGATGTCTGGTTGAGGCAACCATGAACTCCGAACTCCGAACCCGCAACTCTCCCTGCCGGGCGTGAAAATTTTTTGCGCTGGCCGGGAATCAATGGGAAATGGAGGGAGCGGTCGGGAGTGGCCGGTATAGGGCCGGATGGCTCGGTATTTTCGATTTGCGATTGGGAACGGGTCGCCCATTAGGGCGCGCGGTCAAGCGACAAAAAGTTGTTATTCCCAATTTTCTTTCTTGGGCTGCGCCCACTGCGGCGGACTGACTTTTGCGGCTGCCATTCGAGCCTTTGTTTTCCCGGCTGATTCCG
>JBFMBT010000477.1:0-3139 GCA_040754875.1 Verrucomicrobiota bacterium
GCCGAGACCGTCGCGTTGTGGACATGCCCAAGCGACAAGATCGGCTGGACGCCGGCGGGGCTGGCCAGCGGAACGCTATTAAATCTCGGGCGCAAGCGCAGTTACACGGTCACCAGTTACAACGCCAATCCGTTGGGCAGTCCGCAGACCACCGTGGGCGGAGGGTGGCCGCCCAGTTCGCTAAGCCGGACTGGGATCGGCCTGTTCCGAAACCAAGCGAACGCGGGGAACCCGGTTCTATGGGATGATGCCGACCAGTCTACGCCGTTTGCGGCGAACACGCAGCCGCGCAATCAAATGTCGGTGCGCACGGGGATGGTGCTGGCTTCTGACAGCACACTGTTCATGACCGAGGCGCATTGGGATGGGCGGAGCATCTGCGGGCGCAGCACGGCCACGGGCATTACGGTTCCGTCCGCGGTGATTCAGCCGGCGTTGCGGCAAGGCGCCACGCGCGTCACCAGCTTTGAGGCGTGGCATGCTGGCACGTTCAATTATTTATTCACGGACGGGCACGTGGAAAGCCTGGCTTACAACAACCGTGTGTTGCTGGGGAGCACCAATCAAAGTGACAATTTCGCCGCCGGTGCATTCACGATCAATCCGAACGATTAGGCGCGCCGGCATTCCTCATCCCGATCATGTCCCGATGCCCGATGTTTTTGCTCGCCGTCGCGACGGTGATGACGGGTTGCAACCCGGCGCCGCCGCCCGCACCGGCCATGCCGCCGGTGTTTCGGACGGGCGAAGCGGCGGCCGCGCTTGCCTTGCTCGAAGGCGAGCCGGCCCTCGCGTCCGCCCGGGACCCGCGGGGCGGCACCCCGTTGCATTGGGCGTCGTATCGTGGGCAAACGGCGGTCGTTGAATCCCTGCTCAAGCGCGGCGCGCCCGCCAATGTGACCGACCAGTTCGGGCAGACGCCGCTGCTGCGCGCCGCGCAATCCGGCAACGCGGCGATCGTGCAACGGCTGCTGGCCGCGGGCGCACAGGCGAATGTTGCCGACGCGATGGGAATCACGCCGCTGCATCACGCGGCGCAAACGGGCCACGCGGAATCCGTGGGCGCGTTGCTGGCGGCGGGCGCGCGGGTGGACACGCTGGACCGCAACGGCCGTTATCCGCTGCTCATGGCGCTGGCCGGGGAGAAGGATCACGCGGCGGTGGTGGAAATGTTGCTCGACAAGGGCGCGAGCCTCGGGCGGCTCCGCGAGGGCGCGCAGGCGCTGCACCATCTGGCGGCGGCACGCGGGCGCGAAAAGAGCCTGCGGGCTTTGTTGCAAGCCGGCATGGACGCACAGCAGCGCGACGCGCAGGGGCGCAACATCCTGCACCACGCGGCGTCGAGCGGCGATGTGGCCACGGTTCAACTGGCGTTGCAACAAGGGCTGGCGCTCGAAGGTTTGGATGCCGAAGGTTGCACGCCGCTGCATGTCGCGGCCGAGTGGGGCCAGCCCGTGGCCGTCCGTTACTTCGTGGAACAGGGCGCGAACTGGCGCGCCAAAAACCAGCGCGGCCAGACGCCGCTTGAAAGTTCCAAGGCCGTGCCCAAGGATATGCGCCATCCCGGCAATCAGAAGGTCGAAACTTATCTGCGCGAACTTCAACTGGCCGCGGAGTGGGAACGCTGAAATGAACTACAAACGACGGTTGGTTTTCCTGGCGCGCATGGCTGCCGCGCTGTTGCTGCCCGGCGCGGCGGGGTGCGCAACTCATTCCACTTCATCTCCGCCGGAGCCGTCGAGCCCGCTGGCCGGCTGGACCACGACACGCGGCGGCGACGAAGGCCGCGTCATCACGGTGGACACATTGGCGGCCGATGGCCCCGGTTCTCTGGCCGCCGCCATCGCCGCCGAAGGTCCACGAAAGGTTGTTTTCAAAGTCGCCGGGGTGATTGACTTGTCCGGGCGCAGCTTGCGCGTGCGCCAGCCGCATCTCACCATCGCGGGAGAAACTGCGCCCAGCCCGGGCATCACCTTGATTCGCGGCGGCGTGGGTATTTCCACGCACGATGTCGTCATCCGCCATCTGCGCGTGCGTCCCGGCGAGGCCGGCCGCGGCAAGGGCAGCGGCTGGGATGTAGACGGCATCGCCACCAGCGGCGGCGCGCATGACGTGGTCATTGACCATTGCTCGGTCAGTTGGTCCACGGATGAAAACCTCACGGCGTCCGGGCCGCGCTTCCAGGGAAAATCCATCGAGGAATGGCGGCGCAATACCTCGCATCGCATCACCTTCAGTCATTGCCTGATCGCCGAAGGGCTGCGTTTATCGACTCACTCGAAAGGCACCCCGCACTCGATGGGTTCGCTCATCCACGACAACACGAGCGACATCGCCATCGTGGGCAACCTGTACATCAGCAACGGCGCGCGCAACCCGCTGTTCAAAGGTGGCGCGCGCGGCGCCGTGGTGAACAATCTCATCCACAACCCCGGCGGCAGCGCCATCAGCTTCGGGTTGGTTCCCGTCGAGTGGGAAGGCCACGACTGGGTGCGCGGCGCGATGGTGATCGTGGGCAACGTCACTCGCAAAGGCCCGGACACGCCGGCGCAATTGAACGCCATTCGGTTCGGCTCCGTCTGGGGCGTCGCCGAGTGCGATGCGTTCATCAAGGACAACCTGCTGTTTGACGCCGACGGCAAGCCGTTGCCGTTGAAACCGGCGGGCGATTATCGCGCGTTGCCCGAAGCGCCGTTCTGGCCGCCGCGATTGCAGGCGCGTCCTTCCGGCGAAGTTGCCGCCTGGGTGCTGGCGAATGTAGGCGCGCGCCCGTGGGACCGCGACGTGGTGGACCGGCGTCTGGTGGAGGAAGCGCGCGCGGGCAAAGGCAAAATCATTGACAGCGAACGGGAGGTTGGCGGATACGAGATATTGACTGCCGGAAACGCCAGGCCCCAGCAATGATGGGACCCTCCATCGAGGGAACGTTTATGCTGGCGCCGGTTGGCGGTTCAACCAAACCTTCACGCTGATGAACTTGAATTCACAAACGCAATATGTTCCGGAGCGCGGACAGCTTTGTTTGCGTGTCGCTGGCTCCCGTCGCGCGCGGACAAGGCTGTCCGCGCTCGTGGGTTGGGCCGTGGTGGCGACTCTCCTGCCGGCCACCGCTTTCGCCCAAAGCGCAAAGAAACCCGCG
>JBFMBT010000478.1:0-3082 GCA_040754875.1 Verrucomicrobiota bacterium
TGGAAACCTGCGCTACACAGAGAACTACTCCGCGAACAGATCCTCCAGGCCGAGTTTTTTTCTCTGCGCATCGAGAATGGTCGTGCCCAGACCGTGGGGCGGAGGCGCGGCCAGTTTTTGGAAGAAATTCGGAAACGTTTTTTTTACGCAAGCGGGATTGCGAAGCTTGATGCCCGGCGCGCGCAGGCCCACGACTGCGAAGCACATTGCCATGCGATGGTCGTGGTAAGTTTCGATTTCTGCGCCGTGAAGTGGAGAGGGATGCACAGTCAGTGTGTCGCCTTCTTCGATGACCTTTGCGCCGCACTTGGTGAGTTCGGTGCGCAACGCCACAACGCGTTCGCATTCCTGCACGCGCAGGCGGCCGAGGTCGGTGAATTTCACCGGGTGCTCAGCGAACGGCGCAAGCACGATGGCGGTCATGATGCTGTCGCCCAAGTCGCGCTGACGGGAAACCGTGGCGGGCAGCGGCAGAAACTTTGGGAACTCGGAATCGATCTGCCAGCCCGCGTGAAACTGCCCGGCCACATGGACGATGCCGTGCGGCTTCAGTCCCGTGCCCAATACCACATCTGCGCCGTGGATGTAGCTCGCGCTCGACGCATCCGGCTCGATGCGATAACCGCCCGTGTGCGTGGGGAAATCGCCGCACAGCAGCCGCGTCATCTTGATGTAGGAAGACTCCTCTGTATTCTCACCCACAACCTCAATTTTCCATCCGCCGACCTTGCCGCCGAGCAGCAACGCCGACGCAAATTGCGAACTGGCCTCGATGCTCACACGGCATTTGCCTGGACGCGGGCCGGTCCCGTGAATCAAGGCGGGCAATTTGTTGTTCGGCGAATCCACGCGATAACCCAGTTCGCGCAACGCATCAAACAACGCCGCCTGCGGACGCTCGTGCATCCGCGGCACGCCGTGCAGGCGATACACGCCGTTCCCCAGGCACACGAACGCCGCAAGAAATCGCGCCGCCGTGCCCGCATTGCCGACGAACAATTCCAACGGCTTTTCCTTAGTCCCGGCCAGAGGGATCTTCCCGCCCAATCCGCGCACCGTAATGGTGCGATTGCACGGTTCGTTCGGGTCATCCGCCACGCTCACTTCAAACCCGAGCTGCCGCAGGCACTCGGTCATCACCTGCGTATCTTCGCTCCACAGCGCGCCATCCAGCCGCACCACACCGTCCGCCAGCGCCGCCAAAATCAGCGCCCGGTTCGTGATGCTCTTGGAGCCGGGCACCGTGATGTCGGCGCGCACCGGCTTTTCCAGCGGAACAATTTCGATGAGATCGGGAAGCACTTTGTAAACCTTCAAAAAATCAAACGCCAAACTTCACCGTCACTCCGGCGAAGGCGAGGCGCCTTGCGCGCACCATTGGTCGCGCCGTTGCTTGGCCTTGACGAAAAATTCCTCGATGGCCTTCGTGTCACGATTGTCCAGCGCGTGCTGGAACTCCTGCAAATCCTCGATGAACACGCCCAGCACCTTCGAGAGATGCTCGCGGTTGCCCAGCGCGATGTCCCGCCACATCTCGGGCGATCCGGATGCGATGCGGGTGGTGTCGCGAAAACCGTTGGCGCACAGTTGCGCCTGCGTTTTGGGCAACGCGGGGCTGAGCACATAATTCGCCAGTTCCGCCGCCACCACATGCGGCAGATGGCTTGAGCGGCTCACCAGTTCGTCGTGCAAATCCGGCTTCAACTTGATGGGCCGCCCGCCCACCGAGCGCCACAATTCCTCCACCCGCTTCACCGCGTCCGCCGGCGACTTCGCCACCGGTGTGACCACGCACATCGCGTTCTCGAACAAATCCGCTTTCGCCGCGCCCACGCCTGTCTTCTCCGCGCCCGCCATGGGATGACTGCCGATGAAATGCGCGCCGGCCTTCGCGACGATGGGCGTCAATTCCTCCACCAACCCCGCCTTCACGCTGCCGACGTCCGTCACGATCGCGCCCGCCTTCAGTCCCGGCGCCATGGCCTCCGTCAATTCGCGCATCTGCCCGATGGGCGTGCACAGCACGACAAGGTCGGCGTTCTCCACCGCTTGCAGCAGCACCAGCGTGGCTTTATCGACCGCGCCGGCCTGCTCGCACTCGGCGATGCTGGCGCGGCGGCGCACGAAGCCATGGACTTCCCGGGCAAGTTGCCGTTGTCGGAGAGCCAGACCCAGCGAACCACCCAGCAAGCCAACGCCAACCAGCGCTGCCTTCTGCCATTGCACGAGTTGAAGATACGGACGGCCATCGGCGGAAGAAAGAGGGAAATGGCCGCATGGGCGAGCGCGGGCCGGCTCGCCGTGGAACACGCTTGCGCGCTGCCCGCTCATCGGGTTCCATCGGCCCGTTTGATTGTGAAAAAGAACGCGCTCATCAAAAAGATCGTCGCCGAACTCCTTGGCGAACTGGAACTCTACAGCCGCGCTGCCGATGCCGCGCGCGCCGAAGCCACGGACGAGCAAAGCAAGGCCGAGAGCAAATACGACACGCGCGGCCTCGAAGCCTCGTACCTGGCCCGCGGCCAGTCCCGCCGCATCACCGAAACCGAGCGCGCCATCAAGGAAATCGAAGCGCTGCCGCTGCGCCAGTTCGGGCCGCAGGACCCGATTGACCTCGGCGCGCTGGTGGAACTCGAAGCGCGCGACGAGCAATCGTATTACTTCCTCGCCCCCTGCGCCGGCGGCACCGAAGTGACGCATGACAAGAAGGAAATCCTCGTCATCACGCCGCAATCCCCCTTGGGCGAGCAACTGATGGGCCGGAAACAAGGCGACCGGTTGAAGATTGAGATCGCCGGAACGCGGGATGAATATCGAGTGGTATCCGTGAAGTGAATTCCGGCGTTCGTCCTCGCAAGATCTGTCTCACGTATGGCAAACGCGCTAGCGTCTTGGAGTGCGGCGGTTTTGCGCCGCTCTGTGGCGCGCCACTGACCGAAACTACTTGGAGAATACCCGGCGCGTCGCGCAACCAAACCTCATTTTCCTGCCTTCGTCGAAGAACTGGCTTCCACCTTGTCCATCGTCGCCGTGCACAACGCTGCCTTTTGATGCGATGAAACCGTCAGCCCGACATATTCCT
>JBFMBT010000479.1:0-3016 GCA_040754875.1 Verrucomicrobiota bacterium
CAGCCGGTCAGGGTGAACTCGACGCCGTTGGTGCGGACGGTTTGCGGCAACGGGAGAGGCGACCACGAACGCACGGGGGCGGTCCGGCGGGCGGGGTTGTCCACCGTAAGAGCGCCGCTGAAAGGGGTGTCGCCGCTGCCGCCGTGGTAAAAGCGCAAGGTGATGCGGCGGTCCCAGCGGGGCAGTTGGGAAAAGGACAGGGCGTGAAGCGGCACGCTGCCCGGCGTGGCGCGCGCATCGCCGTAGGGTTCCCACAACCAGCCGTCCTCGGTGACGGCGAAAGCGGTGCGCGCGGTGCTGCCGGGATAAACGTGCTGGCGCAATTCCAGCGCCGGATGCCCGGCGAACCAGAAGTGGACGGATTCCTCCTGCGGGATGTTGGAACGCCACGAACGCCCGCTGGAGCCGCTGCCGATCCGGGCGAAAACGCGGCGGCCAAAGAGCCGGTTGGCGTAACGGTCCAGGCGGGCCTGCCAGTCGGGGACGGGCTGCGGCGCGGGTGCGGTGGGCCCGGACGTGGCGGCCACGAATTCCGCGTAACCGCCGTTGGTGAAATTCACGACCGCCGCGCGTTCGTTCACCAGCACGACCACCAGAAACGCGATCGCAAGAATCCCGCCAATAATAAAAATGAGCCGCCCCCGGTGCATTGAGGCAGATGCTTGGCAACGGGTGGAATGGTGTCGAGATATTTTACGCCGGGGAGCAAACGGCCTTTTTCAGTAGAACCGGCGCGGGCGGCACGCTAACTTCGTTGCATGACAATTCTCTCCCGTCGATTCTGGGGCTTCTTGCTGGCTTTGCTCCTTGGCGCGCCGTTGCTGGCGCAGGCGCAGAAGAGTTACACCTTCGGCATGATTGCCAAGTCGCAGGGCAATCCGTTTTTCGAAGCCGCGCGCGTGGGCGCCAACGATGGCGCGCGCGAACTGGGCGCGAAGCACGGGTTGAAAATCAAGATCGACTGGCGCACGCCCAACGAGGAGGACGCGCAAAAGCAGGCGGAGTTCATCGAGCAACTGCTGCTCAGCGGCGTGGACGGCATCATCATCAGTTGCTCGGACGCCAACAAGGTCGTCAGCGCCATCGACAAGGCGGTGCGCCAGGGCGTGCCGGTGGTGACGTTCTCGGGCGACGCGCCGGCCAGCAAACGTTTCGTCGCGCTGGGCATCGACGACTTCAAATGCGGCGAGCAGACCTTCGAGGAACTGGCGAAATTGCTGAACGGCAAGGGCACCGTGGCCGCCATCGACGGCAACCCCAACGCGGCGAACTTGCAGCAGCGCGCGGCGGGCTTCCGCGCCGGGGCGAAGAAGCATCCGGGCATCAAGCTGCTGGACATCTATTATCACAAGGAGACGCCGCAGGACGCCGTGGCGCGCATCGAGCAGGTGATGCAGGCGCATCCGGACATCACCGGCTGGGGATTGCTCGGCGGCTGGCCGCTGTTCACGGATGACGCGCTGAAGTGGCCGCCGGGCAGCATCAAGTGCGTGAGTGTGGACGCGTTGCCGCAGCAGTTGCATTACGTGCGCAGCGGGCACGTGCAGTTGCTGCTCTCGCAGGATGTTTACGGCTACGGCTACAAATCCGTCGAGCACCTCATCAACAAGCTGCATTTCAAGAAGAACCCGGCCAACGCCGTGGACAACACGCCGCTGACCGTCGTCAACAAGGCGAACGTGGAAGTGTTCGCGAAGAATTGGGAGAAGTGGCTGCCGAAGTGAGGGGCGTTGAGCATGGGATCTTCCATAGTGCTGAGGTTGGCGACACTGCCGTCCGCAAGCTGAAGCTTGAACTCCAAACAAGAGCAGGCAACGCGCTTCGACAATTCAATGGGCGCGACGGGTGTGGAATTATTCCACGCGCGCGGATCGCACTTGTATGGAGTTCACGCTTCAGCGTGTGGCGGGACGCGTGGCTGAAGCGGCGTGAACGCCGCGCTCCTGGCGACCAAAGCAAAATGCGGCTACAGAATTATGGGATCCGCTATAAAACGTTGAAACGTTGAAGCGTTGAAGCGTTGAAGCGTTGAAGCGACGGGGAACGTTGTTGATCAAATATCCAGGCACGTGCGCACGGCCTTCGCCAGCGCAGCCGGTTCGTAGGGCTTGGCCAGGAAGTTGATGCCTTCCTGAAGCTCCTGCCGGTGTCCGAGCAGTTCCATGCTGTAGCCGCTGGAATAAATCACCTTCAACGCGGGCGACTGCGCGCGGAGTTGCTGCGCCAGGTCCCAGCCGGAAATGCCCTCGGGCATGACCATGTCCGTCAACAATAGATGGATGGGTTGCCGGGTTTCCGCCCAGAGTTGCAACGCCTCCTTGCCATGCGCGGCGGTGAGCACGCGGTAGCCGTAGCGGCTCAAAATATTGCGCGCCAGATCGCGCAACCCCGGTTCGTCTTCCACGACCAGAATCGTCTCGGTGCCGCCGCGAACCACCGGCTGGGGCGCTTCTCTCAAACGTCCGTCAGTGACGCTGGCGTTGAGCGGCAGATACACCCGGAAAGTGGTCCCGTGGCCAATCTGGCTGGCGACCTCGACCCAGCCGTGATGCTGGCGCGCAATGCCATAAACGGTGGCGAGCCCGAGGCCCGTGCCTTTGCCGACTTCCTTGGTGGTGAAGAACGGCTCGAAGATGCGCGGAAGGACATTTTCCGGAATGCCCGTGCCGGTGTCGATGACTTCGAGGCAGACAAACCGGCCCGGGCGCGCGTCGGAATTGAGCGCGGCCTTCGCCTCGTCAAACTCGGCGATGCGCGTGCGGATGAACAACTGGCCGCCCGACGGCATGGCATCGCGCGCGTTGACGGCGAGGTTGACGACAATCTGCTCCATCATGCCCACGTCCGCCTGGATGGGCGCGGCGCCGGGTGAAAACTCGCATTGAAGCGAGATGCCTTCGCCGAGCAGGCGGCGGAGCATCTTGGACGCGTTGGAAACGACTTCGTTCATGTCCAGCGCGCGCGATTGCATCACCTGCTTGCGGCTGAAGGTGAGCAACTGGCGGGTGAGACCGGC
>JBFMBT010000480.1:0-3005 GCA_040754875.1 Verrucomicrobiota bacterium
TGACACCGGAAATCAAGTTGACGGAGAAACAGTTTCATCGGGAGATGGCGGCGAAGTTGTTCAACGAGACGTGGAATTTGATTGATAAAAAGGAGCGCACGCCGGAGGAGACCGACCGGATGATTCATTCGGCGCACGCGTCGCGGTTGCACTGGGGTTACGTGGGGACGGCGGAGAATCTGGCCGTGGGCGAGTGGCAGATCGCGCGCGTTTACAGTGTGTTGGGGCGGGCGGAGGCGGCCATGCACCATGCGCAACGGGCGGTGGAGATAGCGGAGAAGAATCAGTTCAAAGGTTTTCACCTGGGTTCCGCTTACGAAGGGCTGGCGCGGGCGTTGTGGGTGTCGGGCGACCGCAGTTCCGCGCGCGAGTACCTCGCCAAGGCGCGGCAGATTGCGGAGAAGTTGACCGACGAAGAGGACCGGAAGGTTTTGCTGGAGGATATCGAGTCGGTGGGCAAATGAAGGGAAGCATTCAGCATCCGGCATGCTGTGGCGCATCTTGACACTGCCCCGGGGCGCGGCCTTCAGGCCGCTTCAGCGTGATGGTGGACCGCGGCGGAAACCTTGGCCCGCGGGCTGGCGGACAGCGAAGCGGCGTAAACGCCGCGCCCCGCCAAGTTTGTTTCGGGGCAGTGTCAAGATGCGCCCAGGGCGAAAGGAGGCGAATAATTCTTACACGACGCTGACGAGGACGCCTTTTTCCTGGTCGGCAGCCTGGCTGAGGAGTTCGGTCCAGCTTTGGAGATAGGGGAGCACCACGAGGTCGAAGACGCGGTTGGGGTCGGCGGGTTCAGCGTATTCGGCGAGGCGGGTTTTGGAATCGCGCGGGCACTTGGCGGTGAAGGCGCGTTTGAAGTCCTTGAAATTGATTTCGTCGGCGAGGTTGGAGAGTTCCTCGGCGGTTTGCGGGGTGAGGGTGACGAGCCAGCCGTCGGTGAGTTTCACGCCTTCCAGTTCCATGAGCGGATCCTTGCTGATGAGGGCGTTGAAGAAACGGTCGGTGTGGCGGCGGACGTTGTCGGGCAGTTCGGCACGCATGGCGCGGTAGGCGTCGGCGATGTCGGAATAAACGGTGTAGCTGTCGGTCCACAGGCCGTTGGAGGCGGCTTCCTCATCGTCGAGATCTTCGTCTTCCTCTTCTTCCTCCCAATCCTCATCTTCAAGGTCCTCGCCATAAAGGAGTTCCGCGAGGGTGCCGGCGCCGGCGCGTTCCTGCGCTTCTTCCCAATCGATCAAGTGTGTGACGATCTGCATAACCGGGCGCGAAATTCAGGTTTCGTTTGTAATACTTTTTTACATCACGTGACCACGCACGTTTCCCTTTGGGACGAGGCGATAGTAGCATTTGGGAACCGACAAGGCAACGGGGGTGTTTCCATCCGGGGTTTTGAAATCCGAAAATCGAATGCCGAAACTCGAAACAAATCCAAAGGGCGAAATTCGAATCGGAGAAAACCGTGGGGTTTTGAACGAGGCGACGCGGCTCTCCACAAGCTGAAGCTTGAACTCCAAACTGGGCGGCCTGCGGCGGTTGGGTGGCATGGAGTGTAAACGAGAAATCAGTGGAGTGGTTTGGAACTCGCCCTCACCCCCAGGAGTGGGGGAAGCGTTTGCGCCGCCAAGTGCAATTTTCACGCGAGGCTCGCAGCGTTTGAGGACGAGAACGACGACGAGGACGATGTTTTTAGCGTTTGGTGAACATGGAGTTTTTGGCGTCGCCGCCGGAGAGGACGTAGGCGAGGAGGTCGAGGATTTCGTCTTGGTTCAACATGTTGAGCAGGCCTTCGGGCATGGGCGAGACTTTGGAGTGCTCGATGCTCTTGACCTTCTTGCGGTCCACGCCGACGCGCTGGTTGGGGTCGGAGAGGTCGGTGTTGACCTGGACGGTGTCGCCGTTGAGGTTGACGATGACGCCGGTGACTTGTTCGCCGTCCTCCGTGGTGAGCACGACGGGAACGAATTGTTCGTTGATTTCCTTGCTGGGGTTGATGATCTGGTCGAGCAAATCGCGCGGGCTGTAGCGTCCACCGGCGCCGGAGAGGTCGGGGCCGTTCATGCCGCCTTCATTGGCGAATCGGTGACACGCGAAACAACCGGCGGCGCCAAACATCTTGCGGCCATTCTCGAAGCTGCGTCCCTTGAGGCCGCGCTCGGCGACGGGCGCGATTTCTTCGAGCTTCCATTCCTTGACGAGCGTGCGGCCGGCGAGCGCCTCGGCCAATGCTTCGAGCGGGGATTTCTTGACGGGCTGTTTGGCGAGGACGTCTTTGAGCGCGACTTTCTCGGCGTCGCTCAGGCTGGCGACGGCGTCGTTGCGGATGAACTCGATGAATTTCTCGAAGCTGGCGCCGCCGCGGTAATTGGCGGCCTTAAGGAACCAGTGCAAGTAATCGGTGCGGAGTTGCGTGTTCCAGCCGGCCTTCAGGAAGCGCAACGATTTGGCGTAATCCATCTGCTCTTCCTGCGAAGGCGCGGCCTTGAGCAACACGACCGCTTTCGAGGCAACGGTGGGCGACTGGAGGAAGGCGAGGATTTCGCAGAGCTGCGCGTTGTGCTCGCGCGTGGCGGCAGGGAAAAGCGGGTCGAGCTTCGCGAGGATGCGCTGCACGGTGGCGTCATCGGGTTTGCCGAAGCGATTCAGGCAAATGCCATAGGTGCGCAACATCGTGATGCGCTGTTCGTCGGTGAGTTTCTTCCAGTCGATTTTTTCCAGCGCTACCAGAACCTTTGATTGCATCGACTTATCGACCGGTGGGTCGGTGGGTTTGCGATGGAAGGGGTCGATGCCGGTGACGCGGGTGAGGGCGAGCAGGGCTTCGAGTTGCGCGGCGGGATTCTTTTCCTTGAGCGCGCGGTCGGCCCAGGAGGTGGCGGGCTGATGTTCGATGGCGACGCGCGCGGCCCAGCGGATGAAGCGGTCCTTGCTGCTCAAGTGCGGCCAGGCTTCGTTGATGGCGAGCGGGTCGAGCTTGCCGTGGAACGCCTCGAGCTTGTGGCGCAACG
>JBFMBT010000481.1:0-2946 GCA_040754875.1 Verrucomicrobiota bacterium
GCTTCGTGTCGAGTGCCGCTGATGCTGATGTTTTTCAGCGCGGCGTCATGGCTGGCGTTGAGCGCAATTTTTTCGTTCATCGCGTCGCTGAAATTTCACGCGCCGGAGAAGATATTCGCTCAATGCTCCCACATGACGTTTGGCCACGTGCAGGCGGCGGCCAATTCGCTGTTGATTTACGGGTTCGCAATTCAAGCCGGGCTGGGCGCGATGCTGTGGTTGTTCTGTCGCACGGGGAAAACGACATTGTTCCAACCGG
Organism: Verrucomicrobiota bacterium; assembly: GCA_040754875.1. Lineage (GTDB taxonomy): Bacteria > Verrucomicrobiota > Verrucomicrobiia > Limisphaerales > JBFMBT01 > JBFMBT01. The sequence goes on from JBFMBT010000481.1 coordinate 260, forward strand.
TGCTGGCCACCTTGGGGGCGATTTTCTGGAACGTGGGGGTGACGATTGGCGCGATCGGGATTTTCATCGGCGATCAGAGTGGGTTCGAGTGGCTGGAGTTCCCGAAATACGCGAACGGCACGTTGCTGGTGGGCTATCTGGTCATCGCGCTGGTGGCGGGGTTGACCTTTCATGACCGGCAGACGAAGGAGTCGGAGCCGTCGCAATGGTTTCTGGTGGGCGCGATGTTCTGGTTCCCGTGGATTTTCTCAACGGCCATCATGCTGCTCCAGGTGGCGCCGGTGCGCGGCGTGATGCAGGCGGTGGTGAACAATTGGTACGGCGCGAATCTGGTGAACATCTGGCTCGCGTTCGTGGGGCTGGCGGTCGTGTTCTACCTGATGCCGGTCCAGCTCAAGCGGCCGGTGCATAACCGTTATCTCGCCATGTTTGCGTTCTGGGTGCTGGCGCTGGTGGGCGGCTGGGGCGGGATGCATGCGACGATGCCGGTGCCGTCGTGGCTGCCGGGGGTCAGTTCGATGATGACCATTCTCACGATTGTTCCGGTGCTGGCGGTGGCGTTCAACCTGCATCGCACTTTTGGGCGCGATTTTCATCTGATGAAGGACGACCTGGTTTTGTCGTTCGTGATTGTGGGCGCGTCGGCCTATGTGATTTACGGCGGGCTGAATGCGGCGACGGGCGTGCAGGAATTGAACGTTGTCACGCACTTCACCTTCTTCAGCCTGGCGCTGAACAAGCTGGCGCTCTACGGGTTTTTCAGCCTCACGCTCAGCGCGGCGATTTATTACATCGTCCCGAAAATCACCGGCTCGGAATGGCCGCTGCCGGGTCTGGTAAAGCTGCACCTTTGGTGTGGCGGCATCGGCATGGGGATTTATTTCCTGTCGCTTGGACTGGCCGGGGTGTTGCAGGGACAACGCTGGTACGGCGGCGCGTCGTTCATGGATGTTGCGAATGGGGTGCTCCGGCCGTTTCAGATGAGCACGTTTGGTGATTTGCTGATTTTGATCGGGCAGGTGGGCCTTATCGCGAATTTGAAGTGGTTGCTGTTTCTACGTTGCCGGGCCTGTTGCCAGAGCTTCCTGGCGGACGTGCGGGGAACCAAGACGGCGGAGGTGGGCGCATGAACTTCGGACCGCTGCTTTTCCTTGGTTTGTTCGTCAGCATGGCGCTGTCGTGGTATGGGTTCATTTTCAAGGGCCAGTTGGATCTTGGCCGGCAGAAGCAGGTGAAGCTCGACGACGGCTCGTATTATCCCTCGAACCGCGACGGCCTCGCACACCAGGGCGCGGAAGTCTATCGCGCCAACGGTTGCTACTATTGCCACAGCCAGCAGGTTGGCCAGACCGGGCACGAATTCAACTTGACGCTCACCAAGGTGGGCACCAACACCGAGGCTGTCGTCACGGCGATCCTTCAGGTCAAACCTGAGCTGGGCAAGGCCAGCGCACGCTCCGCGCTGAAGGCAAAGCGGTTTGAACTGCTTCATGGCGTGCCGTTCGCGGATATCAAACAGGCGCAAAAGGCGTTCGATGGCTTGGCCAAGGAGGGCGGCGCCGAACTGGCGTGGGAGATTGTGCCGCTCGGACCGGACTTCGCGATGGGCTGGGGGCCGCGCCGCACCGTGGCGGCGGACTATCTCTATGACAATACGGTGATGCTGGGCAACCAGCGCATCGGTCCGGACCTCGCGAACATCGGCCTGCGCCGGCCGGACCCGAAGTGGCACCTGGAACACCTTTACCAACCGCGCTCGAAGGTCGAGAAATCCACCATGCCGCCGTATTACTTTCTGTTTGAGCGGCGCAAGATTGAAAATGGGAAGACTGATCCCGAGGCGTTGAAGGTCGAAGGCGACTACCAGATCGTTCCCAAGCCCGAGGCGAAGGCGCTCGTGGCGTATTTGATGAGTTTGAAGGCGGCCACGCCGTTGTTTGAAGCGCCGATGACCGTCGCGCCCAAGCCGCCGCCGGCCACCAACGCCGCGCCTGCGGCAGCCACCAACGCTCCCGTGAAATGAGCCAGGAACCGAACAATCCGAGCGAGTTGAAATCCGGCCGTTCGCCGATGCCGGTGTTTTTCTTCATTTTCCTTGCGCTCTCCCTGTTCGGCGGCGCCATCTACGTCGATTCCCATGCGGCGTTCAACAATCTGGTCTATGCGCCGTATCCGAGCAGTGACTACTTGAAGGAGCTAAGCAAACGGCCGGGCGCCGGACTCGATGGCGCCCCCATCTACGCGATGTATTGCTCGGCCTGCCACCAACCGAACGGTGGCGGGCAAGATCCGTTATTTCCACCCTTGGCAGGTTCCGACTGGGTGCAGACCGAAGGTCCGAATCGCATGATCCGGCTCGTACTGGATGGCATCCAAGGCCCAATCAAAGTGAACGGAAAGGATTTCAACAACGTCATGCCGCCGTGGAAGGATCAATTAAACGACGAACAAATTGCGGCGGTGCTGACCTACATCCGGAGTACTTGGGGCAACCAAGCCGCCCCCGTGACGGCCGCTCAAGTGAAGGCCATCCGCGAAGCCGAGAAGGCGCGCTCGTTGCCTTGGGAGCCGGCCAAGCTGTTGGAAGTGCCGGATAAATAGGCGGCTTTCGAGCCTGACGGGCATTTCTCGTTTCCGTTAGCCTCTTATTCACAATTTCCCTGTGCCGTGCGGCGCGCAATGTCCAC
>JBFMBT010000482.1:0-2936 GCA_040754875.1 Verrucomicrobiota bacterium
CGAGTGTCGTAGCCCAGCAGGATTTCCTCACTGTCCCGGCGCCCCAGTGACTCCAGTACGTGGAACGGCCCCACCATCGGGGCGTTGCTGGCTTGCTGGGTGGAATCCTCCGCCAGCGTCTGTTGCGAGCGGCGTTCCTTAGCGACGTGCTGAACGACTCGCGTTCCAGTGATCAAATCATACACGGACGCGAAGCCATTGCGGCGCCGGGCGGTGACGAAGAACAGGGCGTGAATGCAGTAAACCGACAGAAATCCAAGGGCCTGCGCCGGCACGCTGATGTCAGCGTGCATCCCGACGGAGAAAAACCAAACCGGGAGACGCGGCGTGAAGATATAAATGAGAGCGCGCCCAAAAGCGCGGGGAAGGCCGGGAAGGCCGCGGTTCGGGCCGACGACGCGAAGCCGGCAAATGTACTTGCCTATCCCCGCGCCCCAGAAACCTTCGCACAGAGCGTAATAAAGCGCCTGCCCGACGAGCGGCCAAATCTCCCACATCAATTTCGGTGACCGCAATTCGTGGAAAGCGAGGTCCTCATTTCCTGAAAGAATTGAGAGAATCGATGCGCCAGCCACGATGAAAAGGCCCAATAGAATCCGATCGATGATTCCGGCCACAAGGCGCAGTCCCAAGGGGGCGGCGGGCGGCTCAGCCGAGCCAAACGGCAGAAGCGCCTGGCGCAGTTCTTCGTAATCCTTGAAGCGTTGCGCTGGCTCTTTGGCCAGACAACGCAGCACGGCCTGTTCAACGGCCTTCGGAATCTCCGGGCGCAACAGGCGCGGCGAGGGAGCGGGCTTTTCCAGCACGGTGGCAAGGAGCTTCACCATGCTGTCCGCGTTAAACGGCGTTTGGCCCGTGAGCAAAAAATAAAGCGTCACGCCCACCGAATAAATGTCAGCGCGCACGTCGAGTTCATCTCCGCGCAGTTGCTCCGGCGGAGCGTAACTGGGAGTGCCCATGATCGCGCCCGGCATGGTGAGGTTCGTCTGGTCGCGTGCGAGCGTCGAAATGGAAAGTCCGAAGTCTCCGACTTTGACGGCGCCATCGGCTTCGATGAAGCAGTTTGATGGCTTCACGTCGCGATGCAAAACGCCTTTGGCGGCGGCAGCCTCCAAACCCTCCATGATTTGTAGAATCGTGTCCACCGCTTTGGCCACGGAGAGCGGCCCGTGAGCCTTGACCAGTTCGGAGAGCGTGCCGCCCGGCACATATTCCATGGTAATGACCGGCGCGCCGTCAATTTCTTCGGCGCCGTAGATATAGACGCTGTGGGGATGGTTTACCGAAGCGGCGAGTCGTCCCTCGCGCAGGAAGCGCTGGCGAGCGGTCGGCGAATCTGGCGCGTGCCTCAGTACTTTCAACGCCACCCGGCGTCCGTTCTCCACGTCCTCCGCTTCATAGACCGATCCCATGCCTCCTTCGCCGAGCAAACGAACGATGCGATAGTCGCCAAAGAGACATCCCGGTTCTGGTCCCAAAGTCGGCTTAAAACCAGGACCGCCTGCCTCCGTCACTCCATCGGTCTGGAGCAGGCATTGCGGACAGAGACCATCCGGCGCGTCCGCTGGGAGAGCGGAGGCGCAAGTGGGGCAAAGTCGAATGGTTTTCATGGGCATGGTTTCGCTTTTGATCTCGCATCCACTACTTACTGAACGGCGGTGAAAGGTTACACCTTGTTCAGATTATTCCGGGACCAGCCAGGTGCCGGACAGGCGTTCTCGAATCGGGCGCCCAGGCCGGACGTATCTGTAAATAATTCCGCCAACGACGGCGCACGCGAAAACCCAGAATGGCCAGGCGCTGTCCACCAGGTACGCGGCAACGAATGTGAGTGCGATCGGCAGCCACGCGTACAGCCAGCGAAGAAAGGTGCGCCAGTGCGGTGCGGGCAAACCGGTGTTTGTCACAATTTCGATTTTCAACAGGCGAGGCCCCAACCCGCGGCGAAGCAGCAGCGCGGCCAGCAGGCTGGGAAGTCCACCCATGAAAAACGCCACAGTGAACTCCGCGATTTCTGGATCGGCCATCTTTTTGTCTTTCCTTTGAGGCTCGCTCTCCGCTGGTTTGGCTTGGCCCGCCTTCGGGCCGTCACGGAGGCTCGTGACCACCGGGCCGAGAAGCGCAATTGCCTTTGCGACCTCTTCTTTGCCAGGGGCGGGATGACTTTCCGCGGCCCGTTCGGCCAGGCGGCGTTGTGGCGCCGAAATCGTTTGTTGAACGACTTTGTTTGTCCAAAAGGCGGCGTTGGTGATCGATCGAAAGCGGTCGACCACATAGATCTCCATGGCTGCGCGCTCCTCAATCGCTTTGCCATCCGCGGCGGCGCCGGACCTTTGCTCGAGATAGGCCACACATTGCGCGAGAGGAATCAAGTCGAGCTGATACAGAGTTTCGGCGAGCCTCTTTGCTTTCACGAGACCAATCAACCCCAATGCCAAAAGGGGGGCACACAGGAGCGCGATGACGATGCTCATATACATCATCCCGCGACGCTGAACGCCGGAGACGGCGGCGGGCCGATCCATCAGCGGACGGAGTTGCGCGATCACAGAGGGGAGATCGGGAGTGGCAGGGAGCGCCCGCAGGAATTCGCGCGCATACATCGGCAGCGGCACGGGCGGGATACTCTCATTAGACTTTTGCGAAGACCGGCGCCCGGCCAACGCCGCATACGCGACCTGGCTTAGGAATGGTTGCGCTTCCAGCTTGGAAGTTGCAGCGGGGTTCGATCCTTCCGCGCCGCCGCCGCTTTTCTCCGGCGCTGGAAAATCGAGCAGCCGGGCTCGTCCGTCGGCAGTGATCCACACACGGTCCAATCCCAGTGTGTCTGGACACGAGCCGTCCTGGCGGGCCGCGTCGAGTTCTTCAGTCAGATCCAACAACCAGAAGCGAACGGACTTCCAGGGCTGCGGCTCCTGGACGATGGTGACAAGGGA
>JBFMBT010000483.1:0-2935 GCA_040754875.1 Verrucomicrobiota bacterium
CGGGGGAGCGGTGTGCGTGGTTGACCGGCCGAGGGATTGATTGGGGGCGAATCGCACTGGAAATCATAGGGAGATGGAGTATGGTAGCTGAAACCCATGGGCGTGATTACCTTATGAAGGCTTTGAGCTAATAGCCGATAGTCAATGGCAGAGGGCCGATGGCAAATGGCAGAGGGCAGAGGGCGAGCGGTGGGGTCTTATCTGAATCGAAATCTGAATCACATCCCTCCGCTGTCACCCTTGCGGAATTCGGGGATGAGGCGGATGGTGCGGCGGGGCAGGGAGCCGCAGTCGGCGAGTTGCTGGACGACACGAAAGATTTTGCGCGCGAACATTTCGGGCCGGCTGACGTAGCGCGCCACGCTGGGGGTGACGAAATCAAGGAACCCATCGTCGTCGCGTGAGACGACGGCCATGTCCTGCGGGACGCGCAGGCCGCGCTGCGTCAACACGCACAATGTCGTGAGAACGTAATTGGAGCGGGCCACCAGCAGGGCTGTGGGGCGCGGTTCCTGGCGCAGCAACTGGTCCAGCCGGGCGCGCAGGCCTTCGACCGTTCCATCATGCCGCACGATCAGCGCATCGGCGCAACCTTCGCGAAACCCGGCTTCGCTCTCGCTGTCGCCCGCCCAGCCTTTGGCCGGAAGAATCAAGGCCGGCCGCACGTGTCCGCGCGCGCGGAATTGCGCGGCGGCATGGCGGCACGCCGCGTGGTAATCAATATCCACCGAAGCCAGCCCCGCGCCCGGATACGCCGAGCCGGCAACGACCGCCGGCACGCGGCGCGTGGCAAACCAGCGTTGCATGGCGTCGGTGGACAGGTAGAGGACCCAGGCGCCCGCGGGCGCGCGCGACGTCAGGCCGTCGAGCGCCTTCTGCGGATGTTCGGTGTAACACGCCGGCGCATGGTGAAATTCCAGCGACCGCCCGGCGCGCGCGAGTTGTTCGCGCAACAGGTCCACCCAGAACAACACAAACGGCGGCACCGCATGCAGCGGCTGAGGGCTGAGCAATCCGACGGCGTGGCCCGCGGCGGGCGGCCGGTGTTCCGAGCGTTTAAGAATCTGGCGTCGCCGTCCCTGCGCCACGCCGATCCAGCCCTGGCGCTGCAATTGCGCCAGCGCCGTGCGCAGCGTGGGGCGGCTGATTTGCAACTGCGCGCACAACTCCCGTTCGCCGGGCAGAAAACCCGCCCACGCACCCGCGAGAATCCGGCCGCGCAGCCACTCGACGCATTGAGCGGCCAGCGGCTGGCGTTGAGGAATCCGGTTCACTGGTCAATAAATCTAACCAGCAGCATGCGCTTGCGTCGCCGTCACTGGCAAGTCCACGATGCGTGGCATACAGCCGACAGGTGTGGTTGAGTAGCGACGGTGGTCGCGTTGGGTGATAGTGATGCGTTTTGCCATGACCACCCCTCACCCTCGGTCCCTCTTCCCGTTGAGGGGAGAGGGAAGAATCGTTCACGCGCCAGAACATGATTTGCCGGTTCATACATAAGACATTATGAAGAATTACGCTTCCCTCTTGCGCGCCATGGCGCTTCTGGCCGCAGGCTTGTGCGCTTCGCTGTCGGCAACCGCCGCCGAGCCGTTCATGGAGAAGGTGGATCTTTTCAAGGTCGGTGAAGATCCGGCCTACAAGCTTTATCACATTCCCGGCGTCGTCGTGACGGCGAAGGGCACAGTGCTGGCGTGGTGTGAGGCGCGCAAGCGGGGCGGCGATTGGGACGACATCCATATCCTGCTGCGCCGCTCCACCGACGACGGCAAAACGTGGAGCAAACCACAGAGCATCGCCCACGTGCCGGGGCCGAAGCTCAAGAATCCGTTTGCGCTGCGGTTGAAGAACGTCAACACCAACGACGTGACCTATAACAACCCCGTGCTCATTGCCGGCCGCGATGGCACGGTCCACATGGTCTTCTGCCTCGAATACATGCGCTGCTTCTACCAGCGCAGCCATGACGACGGAGTGAGTTGGAGCACGCCGATGGAAATAACCTCGATCTTCGAGAAGTTTCGTCCAGCCTACGATTGGAAGGTGCTGGCCACCGGACCGAACCACAGCATCCAACTTCGCACTGGCCGGCTGGTGGTGCCGGTGTGGCTTTCGACCGGCACCGGCGGCAACGCGCATCGCCCCTCCGTGACCGCGACCGTCTATAGCGACGACCAAGGCAAGACGTGGCACGCGGGCGAAATTGCGGTGCCTTGCACCGACGAATGGATCAATCCCAACGAAACGGTCGCCGTCGAACTGGCCGATGGCCGCGTGATGCTCAACGTGCGCAACGAATCGAAGGCGCACCGCCGGCTCGTCGTTACCAGCAAGGACGGCGCGACCGCCTGGAGCACGCCGAAGTTCGACGACGCGTTGCTGGAGCCGATTTGCATGGGCGGCATCGTCCGTTACTCGCTGGCGAAGGACGGCGGCAGGGATCGCCTTCTGTTTTCCAACCCGCACAATCTCGAACGCGCCGACGGCAAGGCCGAGGCGGGCAAGAATCGCGACCGCAAGAATGTTTCGGTGAAGGTGAGCTACAACGAGGGCAAAACGTGGGCCGTGAATAAATCGGTGGAGCCGGGCTGGAGCGCCTACAGCGACATCGGCGTGACGCAGAGTGGCACCATCCTTTGTTTTTACGGCCGCGGCGCCAAGCCCGGCTTCGCCGGCGACGCCTTGACACTCGCGCGTTTCAACCTCGAATGGCTGACCGACGGAAAGGATTCCCTGGAGTGAACAACCGAGTAAAGACACAGCGAAGCAAACTGCGAGTCCGGCAAAAAGATGGGCGGCAAAAAAATTGGGAGAATGTCTTTGGCACTCACCTTTCAACTCCACAGGACTACGGCATGGCAGTGGGAGATGCTGGCCCAAAGCATGGCATTGAGACACAGTGAGAATCAGAAAGCGTAGCATCATATTTTTGCCG
>JBFMBT010000484.1:0-2935 GCA_040754875.1 Verrucomicrobiota bacterium
CAACGTTTGGAGTTACATCTGCCGACTCGCAGCAAAATCATCGAAAATGTAGTGGAGAAAATCGGGGCCTAAACTGCGCAAATCGCTGCAAATCAGAGTTGCGGCTTTCGGAACTGCGGAAGATGGGTTAAAGCCCGGTTTGAGCCAGGGAGCGTCAGGGATTGGTCGCGGTGCGCGCCGGTTCCTTGCCGTGCTTGACGTGCGGCCAGAAGCGGTCCCAGTCGAACGGGCGGCTGAATTCGCCGTGATGGCATTTCTGGCAATCGCCCGCGCCGAGCGGGCGGAACTTGAACGTCACGGGCGCCCCGGAGCGATATTGTTCCACGTGCAAACTGCCGGGGCCGTGGCAACTTTCGCAGCCGACATTGACCAGCTTTTGGGCGGCGAATTCGCGGCGGTAACCGGAGGGCGTGCCGAAGCCGACGGTGTGGCAGCCAATGCAGTTGGGGTCGGCGTCCGCCTTCGCATTCACCAGCGTGTCGAACGCCCCGGCGTGACCGGTCTTTTCCCAGGCGGCAGCGGCGGTCTTGTGGCAGGAGACGCAGGATTCGGTGCCGGCGAAGGCAGCGGCGTTGCGCACGCCGGGGATGCTGTCGGCCTGAAGGTGCGAGGGGTCATCGATCGCCAGGCGGGTGCGGCGGATTTCATCGCGGTAATCCGTCGCCAGTGCGGCGATGGATTTGTCCTGGGGAATTTCCTCGTGCATCAGCATGATCTCGTGCGCGGGATTCTCGAGCTTGCCGCGGCCGGCGAGCTTGAATTTCAACATGCCGAGCGCGCGGGATTCGTTGGTGACATAGAGGATTAAGCTGCGATTTTCCGTTTCGAGCTTCTGCGCGGGCTGGCTGACTTTGCCGCCGAGAATGACGTCGAGTTCGTAGAATTCGCGGGCGAGCGCGGCGAGGGTCGCTTCGTCGGTGAACGCGAGCAACACAATCAAGTCCGCCTTGCCGCGCAAATCCGGGAGCAGCTTGCCGAGCGTGACTTCCATGCGCTCGACGGTGAGGCCCGCGCCAAGGTTTTCGCCCAAGCCGCGCGGATCCAGCACGCCGACGAGCGCAATCCGGTGTCCGCCGCGTTCGACGAGGCGATATGGCTCGAACACAGGCGCGCCGGAAGCGTCCAGCAGATTCGCGCTGAGGATGGGCACGGGCGTTTCCTGGCGAAGCGCGCGGAGCTGGTCGGCGGACAATTGCGCCTCGCGCTGGCCGACGTTCAACGCATCGAAGCGCATCGACGCGTAGGCTTTGAGCAAATAGCGGTATTGAATCAGTTCGAAGTCCTCCCGGCCCTGGATGGCGTCGCCCACATCCACGCGGATGGTATTGGTGGACGGGGCCTGGTCGAGCACGGTCTTGAGGCGCGTGAGCCCGCCGTATTGCCCCGTGAAACAACCGCACGGCACGAGGCGGCCGCGCGTGTCGCACGTGAAGAACACCCGCAAGTCCACGGGCGGCTGCGCGACGGGAGTTTTTTTGCGCAGGGCAAGGACGCCCGCGATGGAAAGGGCGGCCAGCGCGAGGACGGTGAGCCAGACTTTCATCGCGGATCAATACAGCAGCGCGTACGTGAAGATGTTCACGTTGACGCGCGCGGAATCGTTGATCTGGTTGCCGCCGCAGCAACAACAACCCTTGGCATTGGCGACATCGTTGAGCCCTTCCTTGGAATAAATGACCGCGAGGCGGCCGTTGATTTCCATGCCTTCCAGGGTGGTCGTGCGGCCGTTCTTGCACGTGAGCTTGGTGATGGGATGAACCACCGAGAACATCGGGTGCGTCATGGGAATGGCCGCGAGGTCCTTGTCCGGAAAGCACAGCTTGAGTTCCTTGCGGAAGGCGCGGTCCCAGTTCGCATCGGAACAGCCGGGGCTGGCCAGGATGAAACCGCCTTGCTGGATGAAGCGCCGGAGGTTCTGGCGCTCCTTCTCGGTGAGCGCAAACGAGTCTTCGCCCGAAAACACGCAGAAGGGGAAATCGAACACTCTGTCAGCATCAAGCTTCACGGGAACGAACTTGCGCCCGACATTCAGCTTGGTATCGCGCGCAATATCCGAAAGGAATTTGTCCGCGAAGCAGACGGAACTTTTGTTGCCCGCGTAAATGAGGTTGCCGCACTGGAGTTGGGTGAGATCGACGGGCGAGGGACCGGCGGCGCGCGCAACTGGCACGGCGAAGAGGCAGGCGAGCAACAGGCCGACGGCCAGCGGCCAGCGGCGTGAGAGATTTGATGAATGGAATGCGCGCATAACGTCATTTCGTGATGACTTTGAAATATTTGTCCACGAGATCGCTGTATTCGCCAACCATCGATTCCGAGGCGACCGCGTCAGACTGGCGGTTCACGGGATTAACGCCCTTGACCACGTCAGGCTTGTCCAGCGACACGACAGCGTTTTCGGCATTCGGATCACCCTGGCCGAGGCCGGCCTTGCCGGATTGATTGGCGGTGTTGGCGCGCTGGCTGATGAACGTCTCGTTGCCGTGCACATCCAGCGTAGGCGCGGCGCTCATGGCGTAACCGCCCTCGCCGCCCATGCCGGTCATGCCCTTGCCGAGCGCGAACCCGCGCCCCTTGCCGCCGCCGAATTTGCGGCTCTGCATCATCTGCGAAAACGTGTTGCCGGGCTGGCAATTGCGCGTCAGGCGCAGATATTGGTCGAGTTCGTTGGACATTTGCGGCTGGCCCTGCGATTTGCATTCGCCAAACAATTTTTCCATCTCCGCGCGCAGGCGGTCGGCCAGTTGAAACGACGTGTCCCCTGCCCCGGCGAGCATCTGGCCCGTGGCCTGGCGGGCGAGCGATTCCAGGCGCAATTCCTCGATGCGATCCGCCAGGTCGCGCGCGCTTTGCGCGGCCTTCGGGAACAATTCCTCGGCGCCCTTGGCGTCCTTGCGGAGTTGCTTTTCCACCGACGCCAGTTCCTCGGCAACCT
>JBFMBT010000485.1:0-2917 GCA_040754875.1 Verrucomicrobiota bacterium
CGGCGCGGGGGTCAGTTCTCACATCCCCACACAAAAATGTTTGATTGTGATAACTGACCCCCGCAGCACATCCCGAAGAAACGCAGGGTATCCCGGACAAACTGCTTGTCTTCTTCGTCTCCGGTGTGTTCGACGGCGCTGGTAAAGGGCGTGGCCGTGAGGCCAATCTGGATGCCGTCGAAATACTTGAGGATGCCGCTCCACTTGCCATAGATGCTGCGGTGACACCCGTCGGTGATGATCAGGTCGAAGTAACCGGCAGAGTAGTCGCGGTAGACATTGATCATGCTTTGCAGCGTGGTCACGGTGATGCGCTTTTCGTCCTGGAAGCGCCTCCCGGCGCGCAGCACGTAGCAGGGGAAGTCCGGCAGGTGCTCGTTGAAAGCATCCTCGGTTTGCTTGGCGAGGGTGATGCGGTCGACCAGCCCGCGTAGGATGCGGTGAGTGTAGCGAACCGCATCAATCGCGAACGATGCGGTTCCCGTTGGTTACCGCATCCTACGCGGGCTGGGCATCTGTTGTATGTGTCGGCTTCTGGCAAAGGGGGCGATGACTGACCTTCTCTCTGATCCAGGTATCTAACGACCAAAGGTGTATCCGCCGATGATGCTTAATTATTCAGATAAAAATTTTTCTAACATTGCTCAAGCAACGATAGATCGACACGTGTCCTTTACCGTGAAAGTGGAGGGGCCGAGCGTGGCACGCATCTACAAGGGAGCCGGCGCCTATCAAGAATTTTACGAACGATACATTCTTGGCCGAAAACCAAGGAAGTTCGCTGCCTTGGTGAAATTTGGACTGCACGCGTTCTCAGCACTCAATTTTTGGGCGATGTGCATTTACAAGCAAAACGAACGGAAAAATATTGAGTTCCGTTTGCATGACGGGGCCTTGGAGGTCTTCTTTGAATTTGGTGGAAATTGAAAAGCCCGCGGAGTGACCCGCTTCTCGCGTCACGCCTGCAACAACAATTTGGGGCTGCCGCCCCACAACACCGTCGAGGCGACGACATTCGTATCCAGCACCGGCCGCATCAACCGGTGGCCTTGGCGCGTTGTTCCGCGCGTATGGCGCGAATCTCCTCGGTCAGTTCCTCCGGCGACATCACCGGCGGTTCTGCAACCTGTTCCATCCGTTCCATTGCCGCGAAGAACTCATCCAGGTGCCGGGCTCGCAACTGCTCGCGCAACAGTTTCTCCAGCGTAGCTTGCGACAACAGCCCGGCCTGCTTCGCTTCCTGGGCTAATTGATCGGGCAGGGTAATACGCACGGTGGTCATGATAGTTCTCCTTTAGCGGCTGGCAGCCGGTGTCAGCACAGTATCCTGCATTTGCATGCCGAAGTGCTGCTACGCTTTCAGCAACTTGGCAATTTCCTCGACTTGTTGCGTCCACTTGGGCGCCGGCCCGCGCTTGGCGAGAGCATCGCAAAACCGGATGCCTTTTGGCCACGGTGCCCCTCCCGTTGGTCTTGTTTGGTGAGTTAAAGCATGAATTCGAAGTCGAACCGTTCTCCAAGGACGACCGGTTTTACCGCCGCACGACCACCTGGCTGGCGTTTGGCGTGCGATTCTTTCAGCGCGACAATGCCGCAGCGCTCAAGAGTCTTGAGTGTGCGGGAGAGGTTGCTCGTTTTGCGGCCGGTAATTTCGGCCAACTCGGCGATGGACTCCGGGTGGCGCTCGCGGATCACCTTGAGCAGTTCCTGGTTTTCTTCCGACAGGGCGCTTGCAAGCGACTTGAAAGAGGTGATCCAGACTTTTGGCTCATCTGGGCGCGGTTTGAGCTTGCCCTTCGCAATGGCGATAGTGCGCGCCTTGATGTTCGCGTAGGAGGTTATCCCGATTTTTACCGTATGTGCCATTTCCGTTATTCCTCGATTCCCGTTGCTTTTTCGACTTCAGCCCAGAAATCCTCCAACAGCCTGCCTGTTCCCTGAAACGTGTAGCGCTTGACCGCCTCGCCTGGTCCGTAGTGCCAGTGATCCGCTTCGGTCGGGCGTTCGACAAACCGGCCTTTCTTGACCTTGATCGGGTGGGCATTGTCAAAGCCCACTATCCGTTTTCCGCCACGGTCATGCAGGGTAAGCGAATACTTGATCCCGTGCGGAACCTCCGGAATGGGGTCCACCAAATGCGCTTCAAACTTTGCAAAATACCGGCCATCCATGAGTTCGATTTCTGTTCCGTCAAGGTCCAGAAGCGTTTGAAGTTCATGGGGGTGGTTTTTCACGATTAGATATTATCAGAACTTGATAAGTTCAGCCAGCTCTGAAAATGGACAGCCTGGGAGCCTGCCGGACTGTTTTTGAGCGCGCGGCGAATGCTGAGCTACCGGGGCGAAGGCGCCATTTTGCGCTTTGGGCTAGAATCTTCCAATGGAAAAGAACGCTGTGCCTCCCCAAGCTCGATCCTCCCCGCGAAAGGGGTATCTCCGGTTGCGCGACATCCCGCCCGAACTGCTTGCCCGGCTCAACCGCGGCGAGCTGGAAACGGCCACGCTGACGGAGCAGGCGGCGATGGATTTCATGGCACTGCTGCATTCCTTGCGTGAGTGGGCGGGCGATGGGGCCGGGCTGCTGTGGGACGCGGAGAGGTTGCGTCTGGCAGAGCAGGGCATCGTCGGCCGCATGCGGCTGACCGGAGAGGCGCTGGGGCGGTGGGGCGCGTTCGGGAAGGAGACGGCGCTGGAGCAGCTGATGACGCATGCCGCCGATACGGTGCGCGGCTTTGCCTGCTACGCCATCGCTGCCCATCCCGGCCTGGAGTTCGGGGCGAAGTTCGACCGAATCCGGCCGCTTGCCGCCGACCCGCACTTCGGCGTGCGCGAATGGGCCTGGCTGGCGCTGCGCCCGCGCGTGGCGGAGGCGCCTTGGGCGGCGCTGGAGCTGCTGGGGGATTGGGTGCGCGAGGCCG
>JBFMBT010000486.1:0-2916 GCA_040754875.1 Verrucomicrobiota bacterium
GGTGATGGGGATAGTTCTGGGAGGCGGAGTTCATCAGTGTTTTTCGCCATTGAGCCGGACAAGTGCGGGCGAGGCAAGCTTAGGAGCGTGCTCGCGAAATTATCCGCCTGACTTTGCGGCGAATTTTGTCCTGAATCGCTGGCCTCGTTCGTCGGAATGATGAAAACGAAAACTTACGCTATATGACAACGACCAACACCAACACGGTTCGACTTCATCGAGTGCTCCGCGCGACGCCGGAGCGGGTTTACAAGGCATTTCTTGATGCGGACGCGATGGCCAAGTGGCTTCCGCCGAATGGATTCACAGGCAAAGTGCATCACGCAGATGTGAAGGTGGGCGGTACTTACAAGATGTCCTTCACCAACTTCAGCACCGGCAAGAGCCACTCGTTCGGCGGAACCTACCTCGAACTCAAGCCCGGGGAACTCATTCGTTACACCGATCAATTCGACAATCCAGGCCTGCCCGGCCAAATGATAACCACCGTCAGCTTGAAGAAAGTCTTTTGCGGAACGGAATTGAACGTCGTACAGGAAGGAATCCCCGCGGCCATTCCCGCTGAGGCGTGTTATCTGGGCTGGCAGGAATCGTTGACTCTGCTGGCCAAGCTGGTGGAGGCGGAGATACCGGATCAGGGATGAAACGACCGTCGGACAGAATTAACGGAATTCACATAATTATGATTTTGTAGATCCTGTGAATTCTGTCGGTTATTCATCCCTTCGGCGGCCATTCGACGCCGGCGAGTTCCTTGGGCAATTGCTTCGGGTCCACCGGATAGATGAGCGACAGGTCGGGTTTGGTTTTGGCGGTGGGCAAGAGTTCCAGTTCCTCGGGCGCGCCGACGATGAGCCAGAGCGACTCGGCGTCGGTGTCGTTGAACACCTGGCGCAACTGGTCCGGGCCGACGAGCAGGCCGCCGTATTTCGGAACGGTCAACGTTTGGTCGCCCACGCGGATGCGCCCCGTGCCTTCGAGGACGAAATAAAATTCCTCCTGGCGGATGTGTTTGTGCAGCGTGCCCGCGCTTTTTGGCGGATACCGCCAGAGCCGCGCGGCGAGATGCTCGCTGCCGGTGCGCTCCAGAAAATCCGCGTTCGGGATTTGCATCAGGCTGGCGGGACGCCAGTGCAAATCGCCCGGCGTGATGAGATGGTAACCTTGGATGGGTTTCATGAATTGCTAAAAGTGTGCGAGAGGCGCCAGTGCAAATTCAAACCCTCAACCAGCCGCGGAAACCTCTGCCGCTGTAGTAAGACTCCGCGCCGTTGTGATAAAAGAAGACGCGGCCGAAGCGGCGGTCGCCGAAAAGCGCGCCACCGAGCTTTCTCATCTGCCCGGGTGTTTTCAACCAGCTCGACGACTTCGTGTCGAACTCTCCGAGCTTCTGGAGTTCCAGATATTGTTCTTCCGTCAAAAGCTCGACGCCCATGGCTGCCGCCATATCCATCGCGCTGCTTTTCGGTTTATGTTCCTTCCGGGAATCCAGTGCTTCGCGGTCATAACACAGGCTGGCGCGGCCTTTCGGACTTTGCGCTGAACAGTCGTAAAAAACGAATTCACCCGTCTCTTTATCAAGACCCACCACATCCGGTTCACCGCCGGTCCGTTCCATTTCGTGGAGCGACCACAGCTTTTCAGGGTTGGCTTCGAGCCTGGCCTGCACCCTGGCCCAATCCAGACCTTTGTGGCGGTTCATGTTCTTCCCAAAGCGGGCTTTCAAGGCTCCGAGCAGTTCTTCGCGTTGTTTTGGGGACAACTCCCTTTGATTGCTCTTGTTCATAACAGAGATCAGTTGACCAGAAATTGCAGCCGCTCGTCGGCCCTGCCCGGGTCGAGTTCGAATATCTCGGGCTTCACCACGTTCTCGACGACGAAGGGGTCGTCGTTCACGCGGCGTTCGAGGTCGGCCAGCGGCGTGTTGTGCGCGAGAATTCCGCCGCCCAGCCCGGGTTCGAGACTGCCGGCCAGCAGAAACACGCCGTCGTCAAACCCGCGTTTGAGCCATGCCTTGTGGCCGTCCATGAACTGGCCGGCCTGGTTTTTGTTGGCGGAGAATTTCAGGAATACGATATGCATGGTTGAGGTGTTGTTGTTTGGGTTGATCAAAGCGCAGTCTTCTCGGCCGTGTCGCGTCGGCGTTTGCGTGGTTTCTCCGACCGGGTTGCAGGGCGGGCAGCTCGCCGGCGCCTGGCATCGGCGGCAAGAGATTGCAGCCAGTCGTGCAACTGGCGGACTTCCGCGCGGATGAATCTTTCGTCGTGAAACGCGTTGGCGAGAGTGGCGATTCCCTGACTCCAGGCCAGAAGATGCATTGCCAGGGCGTCCGCCTGCGCCGCGAATCCGAGCTGCGAGAATTGCCGGCTCAACCAATCGCGAAACAGGCTGAAGACCTTGCTGGCGTGCGGCAGGGCGGTATGGTCGAGTTTCGCAAGCTCCGTGCAGAGCGTGCCCACCGGGCAGCCATAAAGCATGATTTTCGCGCGGTTCATGATCAGAATGTTGATGAAGCTCCCGATGCGGTCCTCGCAGCGTTCGCCGCCGGCTTCCCACTGCTCCAGCATCTGGCGGGTCCGGTCCAGACGCAGATCAATCACGGCATCCAGGATTTCATCCTTTGTCTGGAAATGAAAAGTCACGTTGCCGCGCGAGATGCCCACCGCATCCGACAGTTCGGAGAACGAGGTGTGCTCGTAGCCTTTGTGGTAAAACAGGTGGTCGGCAGCCTCGATGATCTGGTCTCGCGTGGCCTTCGGGTTCATTGGCTTTGATGAACGGGTGATTGTTAGGACGATTGTCCTAATCTGTCAAGTGCGCAACGAAAATTCCGCTGCTTGCTTGCGCCGGCGGCTTCCTGTAATAGGTGCGCGAAGCATCCATATGAAAACTCACTTGCGCTTCGTCACTCTGGCC
>JBFMBT010000487.1:0-2839 GCA_040754875.1 Verrucomicrobiota bacterium
TTCGACGCGCCAGCGCGTCGAATCGAGCCGCGGAAACTAATCCCATGCCGCCGGTGAGGCAAGCAATTTTCCCGGCGCAATTTCTCGCCGCGGCGCATGACAGAATCCTTTGCCTCAATGAGAAGCAAGCGGTGTTAACGGCGTTTCGCCCTTCCGCAGAAACCGCTGAAGCGGTCGGGGAGGGAAGCGATTTGCCCGCGCCCCACGAACGAGTGTCTTCCATTTGAAGCCGGGCACAATGCGATGCGTCCAACGATTGACAAATACGGGCATGGTGACAACAGTAACCGCTTGTTTTTATCACTGAATGAAATCTAGCTACGCGTTTCTCTTTGCAACCTCGCTGGTTGTGACCGGGCCGGGCCATCTGGGCGCCGCAGACGTTGACTTTAACCGGCAGGTGAAACCGATCCTTGAGTCGGCTTGTTTGAGTTGCCATGGCGCCGACAAACCCAAGGGCGGGTTGAGCCTCATCGACAAGGCCAGTTCGTTCAAAGGCGGCGACAATGGGGCGGCCATCGTGGCCGGGCAGTCGGGCAAGAGCCCGCTGTACACCTCCACGGTGCTGCCGCCGGATCACGACGACATCATGCCGCCGAAAGGCGACACGCTGTCCAAGGAGCAGGCCAACGTGCTGAAACAGTGGATTGATCAGGGCGCCAAATGGCCCGAGGGCGTGAAGCTGCAGCAACAGCGTCGTGTGAGTTTCGTGAAGGACATTCAGCCAATCCTCGAGTTCAACTGCGTTGCCTGCCATCGCGCGGATTATTCCAAGGGCGGGCTGAAGCTGGACACGAAGGAGAGTGCGTTTACGTCCGGAGACAGCGGGCCCAGTATCATTCCGTTTCACCCCGAAAAAAGCGGTTCCTATACAACGACGATTTTGTCCGCTGAAGACGATGCCTTGATGCCGCCGAACGCCAAAGGCGGTCCGTTGCCGAAGGACAAGACGGATTTTCTCAAGGACTGGATCAGCCAGGGCGCGCCGTGGCCGGACGGCCTGAAGCTCACGCCGAAGAAGGCGGAGGAGGCTGGGGCGGAGGAAGGCGCGATTGTCGCGGAGCTGTACAAGAAGATCATGGCCACGCACAAGGAGAAGGCGCAGGCGGACATGAAGGAGTATTCAAACCTGATACCCGGCACGCAGGTGCAATACTCGATGCTGCCGATTCCCGCCGGCAAATTCAAAATGGGCAGCCCCGCCACCGAGAAGGGCCGCAAGGCGGACGAAGGCCCGGTTCACGAAGTCGCCATCGAGCCGTTCTGGATGGGCAAGTTTGAGGTGACGTGGAACGAATATGAACTGTTCATGTATCCGGACGAAAGCATGCGCGTGGTCGCCGGCCCCGGCGTGACGGGCGAGAAATTGATTGATGCGGTCAGCCGCCCGACCAAGCCGTATGTGGAAATGAGCTTTGGCATGGGCAAGGATGGGTATCCGGCAATCAGCATGACGCAGCACGCGGCGAACAAGTATTGCCAGTGGCTGAGTTCGCGCACCGGCCATTTCTATCGTCTGCCCACCGAAGCGGAGTGGGAATACGCCTGCCGCGCCGGCACGACGACGGCCTATTCGTTTGGCGATGACGCGGCGCAAATCAAGGACCACGCCTGGTTCGAGGGCAACAGCAATTTCAAGTACCAGAAGGTCGGCAAGAAGAAGCCCAATCCCTGGGGCTTGTTCGATATGCATGGCAACGTGGCCGAGTGGTGCCTGGACGAATACCTGCCGGATTATTCGATGTTCAAGGACCCGGTGACGCACTCGCCGTATGTGAAGCAGACCAAGCCTTATCCGCATGTGGCCCGCGGCGGTTCGTGGGATGATTCTCCCGCGTTGTTGCGCAGCGCCGCGCGGCGCGCTTCGAGCGCCGCGTGGAAACAGCAGGACCCGCAACTGCCCAAGAGCATCTGGTATCACACGGACGCGCAGTTCCTTGGTTTCCGCATCGTGCGCCCGCTCAAGGTGCCGACGCAGGAGGAGATGTTTAAATACTGGAACAACGGAGTGGAAAAGGATTAATCTCAGACGAACCCTTGCGACCGTGGCACGCACGGCTTGCTGAAAACGACAGAACTATGAGCACGAACAAATCTGACAACGGAATGAATCGGCGGAGTTTTTTACATCAAACCTCGACCGTGGCCGGCGCTGCGCTGCTTGGCGGCCTGAGCATCGAGCGCTGCGCGTTTGCAGCGGGCACGGACGAATTGAAGATCGCGCTCGTGGGTTGCGGTGGACGCGGCAGTGGCGCAGCAGACCAGGCGCTGACCACGCATGATCAGGGCAAGATCAAGCTGGTGGCGGTGGCGGATGTCCACGAGGATCGGTTGACGGGCAGCCTCAGCAATCTGCGCAAGAAGCATCCGGACCGCGTTGATGTGAAGCCGGACCACGAGTTTCTGGGTTTTGACGGCTACAAGAAAGCGATTGCGGCGGCGGACGTCGTGATTCTGGCCACACCGCCGGGATTCCGGCCGATGATGTTCGAGGAAGCGGTGCGCCAGGGGAAGCATGTCTTCACCGAAAAGCCCGTGTGCGTGGATGCGCCGGGTTTCCGCAAGTTCATGGCGGCCGCGCAGGAAGCGAAGAAGAAGAACCTCAAGGTCGGCGTCGGTTTGCAGCGCCACCATCAGTTGGGTTACCTGGAAACGATGAACCGGCTGTGGGATGGCGCGATTGGCGACATCGTCGGCATGCGCTGTTTCTGGAACGGGAACACACCGTGGGTCAAACCGCGCGCGGATCTGGAACGTCAGGCGGGACGCAAACTCAGTGAAATGGAATACCAGTTGCGCAACTGGTATTACTTCGTCTGGCTGTGCGGCGACCATATTT
>JBFMBT010000488.1:0-2820 GCA_040754875.1 Verrucomicrobiota bacterium
CGATCCGGGCGATGTGGTGTGGTTCAAGGAAGTGAGCGTCCAACCACTGGCACGTGACTAGACTCTACACGGTCCGGCGCACGAGGAAGACGGGAATGGCGCCGTATTTTTTGGCGAGTTGCTTGGTGCCGACGTAATCGCAGGTGAACTCGGCCACGCTTTCGGCGGCGGCCAGCGCGGCGAAGGCTTCACTCGCGTAGATCTGACCTTCCTCCGCCACCGGTTCGATGCGCGCGGTGCGATTGACGTGGGAGCCGTTGAACGTCTTCTTGCGCAGCACCGGGTCGTAGCACGGAAACACTGGCCCGGCGTGCAAGGCGATGCGGATGTTCAATTCGTTGGGCAGGCCGTAATTGCGCCAGTCCGTGCCGCGCACGAGGTCGCGCAGGTTCAAGGCGAAGGTGCCGGCGTCATGCACGCGGTCGAATACGGCGCACACGGCGTCGCCCCAGGTGTTGCGATGAACCGGCGGGTTCGTCATGCGATCCATCAGTTGCGCGACCTGGCCCATGAAATGTTTGACGAACGCGGGGATCTGGATTTCGGAGAGCTTCGTATAACCCACGATATCCGCGAAAATCATGGCTTTGATTTCCTGCGCTTCGACCTCAGTCACGGCGATGGCGGGCGCGGTGGATGTGGCCGGAGCCGGCGCCGGCGGAGGCGTGACGATTCCGCCGTTGCCACCATTGCCGCCGTTCCCTCCGTTCCCGCCATTGGTTTCGACAGTCGCCGGCGGGACTGTGGAGAGCAGGTCCTTGAGCACGATGATTTCCACGGGCACTTTGCGCGCCGTGCGCCAGAACTCCACGAACGACTGCGTGCCGCCCTTGCCGTCGCCGATCAAGCCGTCCCAGACCACCACGGGATAGACGTCCATGCCAAGGAACTGGCTCTTCAACAGCGCCAGGCCGCTGAGCGCCTGGTTGCAAAAATCATAGGCCGCGCCGTCGTTGGGATCGCCCTGCTCGTTGAGAATGGTGACGGTCGCCGCGTTCTTCAGGACGTAGTCGAAACGCGCGCCCCAGTTCGTGCCGGGAGTGATCTCGACGCTGGCGCGCTTGAAGTCATCCTTCTTGAACGGCAGCACGATGTTGACTTCACCGCCGCGTTCCAGGAGCGACTCGGCGAAGATGAGGTCGCCGCCGCACGCCAGGGAAGAGTAGCCGACGGCCGCATTCAAGCCGCGCAGCCGCGCATCAAGCTGCCCGCGCACCTCGCGTTCCAAGGCGGCGGGGAAACGCGGGTTCTTGCGGCCGGGGCGGTCAAACATGTGACCGGAAAACACCGCGATGCGCGGGAGGGCAAAGCAATGGTCGAGCTGATTCGAATTGCCGGTGATGTGCTCGAGCAACAGCCGCGCCTGGATGCGTGTGCGGCTGAGAACGACGGTGCTCTGGCCGGCGGCGCTGCCGCGTTTGTAATACTCCTCGGCCATCTCGAGATTGCCGAGGATGAGCGCGGCCTCGGCGACGGTGGCCTCCAGCCAGTAGCGCTCATCGGACTCGGGCGCGAGCGTTTTGAGCGAGGCAACACAGGTATCGAGCACTTCCTTGCCCATCTGGCGCGCGGCCTCCTTGTCGCCGTAAATGAGGCCCATCGAGGCAGCGTTGATGCCGGAATAGTAACCGCGATTGCGTTTGTACGAATCCGCATACAACTCGTAGCTCGTCTTGAGGTGCTTGCGTTTTTCCTCGGGGTCGGCGGAGAGCAGCCAGAAATCCTTGTGCGTGCGCGCCAGGATGCCCATCGTTTCCTCGTCCTGATGGCCGGAGAGGCGGAGTTGCTCCAGCAAGGCATTGGCGCGGCGGGTGGCGCCGGTGCGGGCCAGGGACAACGCCTGCAATTGAATCAAGCGCAGGTCGTTGTGGAACTTGAGCAACCCTTCCACGGCGATGTCGAACGCGATGAAGGCCTCGCCGAGGCGCAGGGCGGTATCCACGGCGCGGCGGTAAATCTGCACGTTCTGGCTCCAGACCAGCGGGACGCGCTCCTCCCATTGCCGGCGCAACTCGGCCAGGGTGATCTTGGGATTCTTAAACGCGTTGATGACCTTCTGGACGTTCTCGGGGATGTCCGCGCCCTGCAACACCATGCTTTCGCCCTCGCCCTTTTCGCGTCGATACCCGAGCGAGATCAACGTCTTGAGCGTCTCGACGGCCGCGTGGCGGTCGATGCTCTTTTCCGGGTCGCTCAGGTCCTTGAAGGGGACCAGGCAGGGATGTTCCTTGACGGCGTCATTGCGGACCGGGCCGTATTTCCAGCCGGCGGCCATGCGGTCGGTGGCCCAGACTTCATGGGCATTCTGGGCGAAGAGTTCGCTGAGTTTGACCAGTTCCTCGGTCAACTCCACCTTGGAGGTATCGAGCGGTTTCGGAATGTACGGCGTCTTGTCCATCGTCCCTTAGCTCATGCACGTCAAGTTCTTCGACCAGTATATGCCTGCCGGGCGCAGCCAATCCATTGTTGCGGGCAACGCCCTGCGTTCGGCGTTCAACTTAATCCAAATTGGCCTGCCGGTGCAACGCTGTAAACAGAAAAGCGTTTGGTTGGTCGTGATGCATGATGCGTGATGCGTGATGCGTGTGGGGGGAAAGCGGGTGGGTGGTTTTGGTAAGTGAGCCTTTCTCACGTCGGCTGCTACAGTGGCTCCTTGATCGAACGGGTGATGGCATGATGGAGTCATGGAGTGATGGGGGT
This sequence comes from Verrucomicrobiota bacterium, assembly GCA_040754875.1. Classification (GTDB taxonomy): domain Bacteria; phylum Verrucomicrobiota; class Verrucomicrobiia; order Limisphaerales; family JBFMBT01; genus JBFMBT01. The sequence goes on from JBFMBT010000488.1 coordinate 2,701, forward strand.
GGCGCAAAAAAATATGTGACGGTATGGGACGGAAGAGGTCGGAAGGGATTGCTGATTTGCGAATTTCGATTTGCGATTGGGTAGGCGCAACGGCGGCTGACCGGCTGCCGGGCGGCGGTG
>JBFMBT010000489.1:0-2802 GCA_040754875.1 Verrucomicrobiota bacterium
TTCACGGCATCGGCATAGTGAACCCCGCAACCGCTCTTCATCAAATCCACGAGAATTTCGTCGGCGACGCGTACCACGCTGAACTCATCAACATCGCCCGGTTTTACTTCGCGAACCGCTTGATCGGGCAACGTCATCAAGGCTCGAATGACACGCGCTTCGTTTTCAGGGCCGGTTTCAATCAGAAGATCCACATCCATGGTGTTCCGAACGTAACCAGCCGCCCGGACGGCAAAGCCACCAACCACAATGTATTTTGCGCCAGCCTCGTTTAGCGCACGACAGAGCTTGACCACATCCGCAACCGTCGGTTCGCGACACTCGTTCGGGTTCAGTGGTCCTGGCGGGTTAGCATCTGCCATAACCACTCGTCGGCTTCTTCGTGGGTTCGAAATCGATATACGCCCTTGGGAATACGGAAGGTTCGCAGCGCGCGTTGCCACGCTCGCGCGTCTTCAATTTGCTGCCCCGAGCCCATGGAAAGCCCGTCCGCCGGTGGTTGACGATGCCCAACCACCTTGCCGAACGTCTCCTCCAATGAATCTCGTTCCATTGGATTACAAGTTAATGGTTGTTTTTCTCCATCGCAAGTAACGAATCAGGGGTGTCGGATGTGGATTGGGCGGGAAGTGACGGACCGCGGCTGTCCCCAGCCGCAGCGTGTCACCTGCCAACCATCGCACTGAACTGACCACGACTTCATCTCCGTTTGGCGCCAGCTTAGCCTCACGCACACAAATCAAACAAACCTTCTGACTTGCGGTTGTAAATCACGCGCTGCGGCTGGGGACAGCCGCGGTCCGAAGATGACACCGGGCTCTGGGCGAAATTCGCGCCCCTCCCATCTTTCTGTTACCCTCCCCAATCGCAAATCCCATCACAGCTTTTTGCTGATTTCCTCCCACGCCATGTAAACACCCGCGCTCGCCATCGAAATCGCCGCGACCCACAGAAAGCAGTCCCACACCTTGTTGGGCGCCAGCCCGGCGGGCGTTTGTTTGTAGCGGAAATAGAGCGCCGCGCCCGACAGAAACGGCAGCATGATCCCCTGTCCCACCGCGCCCACAAACACCAGTTGCACCGGCTTGGGCCACGCGATGAACATGATGAGCGAGACGATCGGCAGCACCACGCAACAAAGCCGGATGGAATATTCCCGCGCCGACGCGTCCTTGTATTTCACCACCTTGAAGATTGACAGCGCATCCGCCAGCAGCCGCGCGTTGGAAGCGGTGGCCACAAACGCCGTCGAGTACAACACCGCGAACGCGCCCACCAGGAACAGGTAAAAACTCCAGTTGCCGAAACTGCTCTTGTACATGTGCGCCAGCGTGTCGATCATGCCTTTGTCCGTGACCTTGAGCCCCTTCGCATACAACACCGCCGCGCCCAGCAGGAAAAACGCCGCCGTCGCCAGCGTGTAAACGACCATCGACACCCAGGCATCGAACCGCATCACGCGCATCCAGCCCTTCGCACGCTCGATCCATTCCGGTGAACCATCGTTCGGCCCCACGAACCGCGCGTAGCCCTTTTCGAGACACCAGTACGGATAATAAATCAATTCCGACGCGCCCACGCCGATGATGCCCAGCGCGCCGAATGCCGTCGTGAATTTCTCGGGCAACTGAAACTTGAATCCATCCGCCAGATTCTGCGGTGTGATGGCATAGTCGGTCCACTGCAACGCGCCCACGGCAATGACGGTCGTCACTGTGAACACGACGACCAGCACGGTGGAGAATCCTTCAATCAAGCGGTACCGCCCGAAGGCCAGCGGCACGGCGCACGAGGCGGCCACCAGCGCGGCAATCAGATTCCGATTCAATTGCACGCCGCCGGTGGCCAGCGTGTCCGCGATGCCGCCCACGATGCCCGCCACTTGAAAGACAATCGCCAGATACATCCCCAGCCAGATCCACAGCAGCCACGACACAATGAAGCGCGGCCCGGGAATGGTATTCATGGCCTCCAATGTCGTCATGCCGCGCGCCATGGCAAAGCGCCCCAGTTCGATTTGCACGAACACCTTGATCATGCAGCCCAAGACAATGAGCCACAGCATCTTGAAGCCCACCTCCCCCGCCAGCTTGGGCGTGACGATCAGTTCCCCCGAACCCACGATGGAAGCCGTCAGAATCAACCCGGGACCGACATAACGGGCGATTTCAAGCCAACGCGTCGGCGCAGTTTGCGGCTGGGACATGAGGCGGCCTAGGTAACACGCCCCCCCAACCAACGTCAAGCGCCGCACTCAAATTGCTTCTGCTGACTCTGCTCAAACAATTCGTGATATTTTGCAATTCGTGTCTCCATTCCTTCCCCCTTCAACCCATCACGCTTCAACGCGCCCCAACTTTTCACTCTCAACGCAGATTTTTGCTTCATTCGCTTCTTTCGCCTCACTCGCTTTGGCGTTAAGCGCGAAATCATGTCACACTGCCCGGTATGGACGTGGAAACGTTAACACGTGGATACGTTGAACCGGCCCGGCGCGCCAGGTCCCAGCCGCGCGCCGGCGCACCCCTTTTGACCTGTGCCAGAGTGGAGTGCCGCCCCGCGACATCATCAACCCGTCCCCCAATCGCAAATCGAAAATACCAATGCCATTTAGCCTTATACCGGCCGCTCCCGGCCGTTCCCTCCATTTCCCACTTATTCCCGGCTCGCGCAAAAAAATTTTCCATGCCTCAACTTTTCAAACGCATCACTCAACCCTCAACTCACCCCACTCTCAACCAGACAATCCGCCCGATTCCGCCCGATAATGCCCGATAATGCCCGCTTCTGCCACATAATATC
>JBFMBT010000490.1:0-2795 GCA_040754875.1 Verrucomicrobiota bacterium
GCAAACCGCGGCGGCGCGAGATTTCGCCGGTATCGGCTTTTTGCTCGCCCGCGAGGATTTTCAAGAGGCTGGTTTTGCCGCAGCCGTTGCGGCCGACCAGGCCGACCTTTTCGCCGGGCGCCACGGACAACGTCACGCCTTCCAGCAGACGTTGATAGCCGTAGGCCAGGAACAGCTCGTTGACGGACAGCAGGGCAGGGGTGGGGGAACTCATGCGATGATGTCGAAGTTAAAACCTGGCGGGGGGACGTCAGCGGCGCGCGCGAGTGGCGCGAGGCCTTAACCGCACGCAACCTAGCCGGAATGGCAACAAGCGCATCGTCATCGTGAAGGGACTATACGCCATTGTTTGATGAAAGGAACCTCCGAATTTGGCTCGCCGGATGGAGTGGGGTGGTTTCGGAGTCCCGGCTTCAGCCGGCTGCGGTGTTGTAATTTGGGAATGCGGGAAGATTCCTGTCACTTTCGCGGCGACGCCCAACCGCCTGAAGGCGGGACTCCGAACCTTGCGCGTCGCCACCCACGTCGTTCGCCTGTTTGCCCCACGGATTGCCAGCCCGCCCCGGAAAACGGCGCGTTCACCCCACGCGCCTTTACAGGGCTCCAGCCTGTTCTAATGCTGACAATATGAATCCGCGCATCATTACTCTTTGTCTCGCGTTGGCGATGTTTTCGCCACTCACGGCCGCCGAGCCGAAAAAGGATGCCTGGCCCAACAAGAGCCACGCCAACGTCTTGCTGGACATCGTCCTCGAAGCCAGCGCCCGCGAAGTGGACCGCCATGGCGCGCGCCCCACGATCCTCTCGCGCTGCATGGCCATTCCCATGACGGCGATGTACGACGCCTGGGCCGCCTACGACGAAAAGGCTGTGGGCAGCATGTTTGGCGGCTCGCTGCGCCGGCCGGCCAGGGAACACACGCTTCAAAGCAAGATCGTGGCGATGAATTACGCCGTTTATCGGACGCTGGTTTATGTGTACCCGAAGGAAGCCGGTTACATCGACGAACAGTTCCGCAAGCTCGGCGTGAAACTCACCGACACATCGACTGACGTCACCACGCCGCAGGGCATCGGCAACAAGGTGGCCGAAGCCATCATCGCGTACCGCCGCCACGACGGCGCCAATCAGCACGGCGACGAAACTGGCTCCAACGGCCAGCCGTATTCGGATTACACGTTCTACAAGCCGGTCAATCCGGTGGATAAAATCATCGACCCGGACCGGTGGCAGCCGATTCCGTTTGATGACGGCAAGGGCGGCAAGATCGTGTTGGGCTTCCTGACGCCGCATTGGTATCGCGTGAAAACGTTTGCGCTGAAGAGTTCCGATCAGTTCCGTCCCGGCCCGCAGCCATTCGTCGGGAACGACCAGTTGCTCAAGGAAACGCAGGAGTGCATCGATTTCAACGCAAAGCTCACGCCGCGCCAGAAGGCGATTGTGGAATTCATGCGCGACGGTCCGCGTTCGACCGGCCAATCGGGTCACTGGTTGCGCTTTGCGCAGATGGTTTCCAAACGCGACAAGAATGACCTTGATCGCGACGTGAAACTGTACTTTGTCGTGGCGAACGTCGCCTTCGACGCGTTCATCGCGTCGTGGGAAACCAAACGCTACTATGATTCATCCCGCCCGTGGACGCTGGTGCGTTATTATTTCAAGGGCAAGGAAATCCAGGGTTGGGGCGGTCCCGACAAAGGAACCGTCAAAATGAAAGGCGACAACTGGCTGCCGTATTCGCCCTCGACGTTCATCACGCCGCCGTTCCCCGGTTACGTGTCCGGTCACAGCACGGTGAGCGGCGCGTGCGCCAAGGCGCTGGAGCTGTTCACGGGCAGCGATTACTTCGGTGAAGTCGAGGTGAGGAACTGTTGCGTTTTGACCGAATCGCCCGGCGAAGAAGTGAAGCTGGACTTACCGACTTTTACGGCCACGGCGGACATGGCAGGCATCTCCCGCGTCATGGGCGGGTACCACATCCAGGCGGACAACATCGAGGGGCTGAAGCTGGGCCGCAAGGTGAGCGAATACACGTGGCCGATTTACAAGACCTACTTTGACGGGACATTCAAGAAGCAGTGATACGGCTGCATTCTATAATGCAACCATTTCATATTCAATACGTTGTGTGGTGGTTTTGGCGCGAATCAAGGTGCGCCCAATGCGTAACTTTTGCCCTGTCCCAAGCGTCTGAATGAACAAGCCCTCGTGTCGTGTGTCCATACTTCGTTGGACGCATAACGGGCGGGTTCGCCGGTCGCGAGCCCGAAATACGTTGTGGAATAAAGACATGTAGTTAAAGTTCCTACATTCGGAACGCGTCGCCTCCCGGTAGGAGGCGGCTCAAAGACAAACCAAACACCAACACGAACACCATGAAGAAACTGCTCGCACTCATCACGGCCGTCGTTTTCGCGGCCACGGTCTATGCCGGTGAATTCCCGGACATCAGCATCCAGGAACTCAAGACGGCGATCGAAAAAGGCAACGTGACGGTCATCGACGTGAACAGCCCGGCCTCGTACAAGAACGGGCACATTCCGACGGCGACGCACTTCAGCAAGGATAAGCTCGCCAGCGTTCTGCCGAAGGACAAGAACGCGCTGGTGGTCGCCTACTGCGGTGGTCCGTCCTGCCAGGCCTATACGGCTGCCGCCAAGGCCGCCAAGGAAATGGGCTACAAGAACGTGAAGCACCTCTCCGCAGGCATCTCCGGCTGGAAGGCTGCGGGTGAGAAGATGGAAAAGGCGAACTAAGCGATTTCGCTTTGCGACAACGGGCGCTCCTGCAACACG
>JBFMBT010000491.1:0-2781 GCA_040754875.1 Verrucomicrobiota bacterium
TCTGTAGTTCCCGCCCAGAAAACGCCGACCACTCCCGCGCCTGCGCCCGCCGTCGAAGAGCGCAAGGGCCTTACCAAAAAAGAAATCGCCGCCGACCACCCCACGTGGTGCCCCGGTTGCGGCGACTTCTCCGTGCTCGCGCTGTATTTCAAGCTGATTGAAAAGCGCAAGCTCTGGCACGAGAAAATCACGACCGTGGCGGGCATCGGTTGCTCCAGCCGCTTCCCCTATTTCGTCCAGGCCCATGGCGCGCATTACATTCACGGCCGCGCACTGCCCTTCGCCAGTGGCATTTCGCTCAGCCGGCCGGACCTGCACCTCTTCGTGTTTGGCGGCGACGGCGACGCCTTCTCCATCGGCGGCAACCACGTCAATCACACCGCCCGCAAGAACATCAAGATGACCTACGTCATCATGGACAACTGGGTGTACGGCCTCACCAAGAAGCAGACTTCGCCCACGTCGCCGCTCGGCTTCAAGAGCAAGACCGACACCTGGGGCGCGATCGACCAGCCCATCAACCCGATGAAGCAGTTGATTTCCGCCGGGGCCACGTTCATCGCCCGCACCACGCACACCAATCCCAATCACGTGTTGCAGATGATGGAAGCCGCCATGGACCACGACGGTTTCAGCGTCATCGAATGCCTCAGCGAATGCGTCGAGTTTTACGAAGGCGCGTTCGATGCCTCCAATCCCCGCAAAGGCGGCGTCTTTAAACCCGTCCCGCCCGAGCACGATGTGACCGACGACGTCGCGGCCTACAAACTGGCCAGCGAACCGTTCCCCGGCTACTTCGGCATCTTTTATCAGGTCAAACGCCCCACCAAGAACGCGCTGGAAATCAGGATCAACGAAAAGGCCCGCGAAAAAGTCCAGGGCATGAAAGACTGGCAGATCCTCCAAAAGAATTTCGACCGGATGAAATGACCGGCTGAATGTCACGCCAAGCCCCGGAGCCATCCGGGGCTTTTCATTTACATGACGAAGAAAGACAAACCGTTGCGCGTGGGCATGATTTCCCTCGGCTGCGCCAAGAACCTCGTGGACGCCGAGATCATGCTCGGCTCGCTCATGAAAGCCGGGGTGGAAATCATCAACGACGCCGCCCAGGCCGATGCCGTCATCGTCAACACCTGCTCGTTCATCGACGCCGCGCAGGAGGAAAGCGTGGATACGATTCTGGAGTCCGCCGAGGTCCGCGAAGCGAACAATCGCGGGCAGGCGTTGATTGTTTCCGGCTGCCTGCCGCAGCGGTTCCGCGACGACCTGCCCAAGCTCATGCCCGAGGTCGATGCCTTCATGGGGATCGACCAGGTCGCGCAGGTGTCAGACATTGTCAAGCAGGCGCTCGCCCAGCGCTCGACAAAACTGAGCGGTCCGGCGCCCAAGAGCGCGAAGAAAAAGGTCGCGAAAAAACTAGCGGAACTGGACCAGCACCGCGCCCCGTCGAAGCATGAACACGAGGAAAACCTGCGCGGCACGAAAAGGTTCGGACGCACGCGCACGCTGGTCGCGCCCGCCGCGCCGGTGATGGATGTCACGCCACGCCCCGTTTACATTCCCGACTACGCCACGCCGCGTTTTCGGCTGACGCCGCGACACTTCGCTTACGTGAAGATCGCCGAGGGCTGCAATCATCCGTGCAGCTTCTGCATCATCCCGCGCATGCGCGGCTCGCACCGCAGCCGCACCCTAGCGGACGTCGTCGCGGAAGCGCGCGCACTTATTGCCGACGGCGTGAAGGAATTGAACCTGATTTCGCAGGACTCGACGTATTACGGCCTGGACCTGCGCCCCAATCACAGCCGCGCCATTTCGTCGCCCGAGAAGTTCAACGCCGCCACCCGGGCCCTGCCGTCCGATGCGACGACGCTGTGCACGTTGCTGCGCGAATTGAACGCGTTGCCCGGCGATTTCTGGATCCGCCTGCTTTACACGCATCCGGCGCATTGGACCGATGAGTTGATCCAGACGATTGCGGACTGCCCGAAAGTGGCGCGCTACGTCGATATGCCGCTCCAGCATATTCATCACAACATGCTTGAGCGCATGCGGCGCGAGACGTCGCAGCAATACATCGTCGATTTGATCGCGAAGATTCGTGCGGGCATCCCGGGCATTGCGCTGCGCACCACGTTCATCGTCGGCTTCCCCGGCGAGACGGAGGAATATTTCCAAACGCTGCTGGAGTTCATCCGCAACACGAAGTTCGAGCGCCTGGGCGTCTTCACCTATTCGCACGAGGACGGCACGCGCGCGGCTTCGATGCAAAATCAAATCACCGACCGCGTGAAAAGGCAGCGGCGCGCCCGCGCGATGGCGGCGCAACTCGAGGTGGCGCGGCAGGTGTCGGAAGCGTTCGTGGACCGCACGATCCGCGTGCTGGTGGAACATCCGGCGAGCGCGAAGGAATTGCAGGGCGCCAACGTCAGTTCGTGGGAGCACGGCTTGATTCGCGGCCAGGATGAGCATGCGGACCTGCTGAAGGGAAAATACCTGGTGGCCCGCGGCGAGGCGGACGCACCGGACATCGACGGACGCGTCTATGTGCGCGGCAAGCTGCCGCTGGGCGAATTCGCGCGCGTGAAAGTCATCGGCCACACGGATTATGATCTGATCGCGGAGCCAGTGTAGAGGTAGCGCAGGTTTCCAACCTGCTGTATCGCAGGCTTCGAGCCTGCGCCGTGTGAAACGCCAGCTTGAATTGTGCAAACCGAAGGATCGCTAACCCCTTTGTCTTGCCGTGCCTGGCCGGTTAGTTAGAAATCGACAGCAGGT
>JBFMBT010000492.1:0-2780 GCA_040754875.1 Verrucomicrobiota bacterium
GTAGTCCGATGCGTTGGTTTGCAAACCACACGCTGCGGCTGAGGACAGCCGCGGTCCGAATTAATGTCCCAACGCGCTCTGGTTTCGTTCCTTTGAATTTGGTGCTTTGGGTTTGTTTCGGATTTCGGGATTCGGGTTTCGGATTTTCCTGACGCATGACTACCGTCGCCATCTTTGGGGCCAGCGGCAAACTGGGACGCCACGCGCTGCCGTTGTTCGAGCGTCGCGGCCTCTCCGTGCGCGCGCTTGTGCATCGCACGCCGGTGGCCGGCAAGCACGTCGTCTCGATTTCCGGCAGCGTCACCGATGCCCAGGCCGTGGACGACACGGTGCGCGGCGCGAACATCGTCGTCCAACTGGCCACCGCCAAGGAGGACGCGGCGACATTCTTTGATGTGAGCCTGCGCGGCACATTCAACATCCTTGAGGCTTGCCGGCGTCATGGCGTGCGCCAGTTCATTCTCCTCGGTGGCGACGCCGCGTTTGGCATCTGGTTTTATCCGCAGCCGATCCCAATTGACGAAAGTCATCCACGCCGCGCCTATCCGGGCTACTACGCGTTCTCGAAGGTGATGGAGGAAGTCATGGCTGAGCAATACGCCGTGCAGTACGGCGTGCCCATCACCATCCTGCGCTCGTCGTGGGTGTTTGAAGGCGCGGATTTGCTCAACCATTTTTCGTTGCTCAAGAACGTCAATCCCGCCGAGAAAGGCCACGGCTTCGGGCACGTCGACGAAGATGTCCTCGACCTGGTCCGTCGCGGCCAGGAGCGCATCCCCATTTTGGTTGACGGCGCAGGCGCGCCCTTGCGCCGGCACATTGTGCACGTGGACGATGTCATGCAGGCGCTGGACAAGATGCTCGGCAATCCGGCGGCGCTGGGCCAGAGCTTCAACATCGCCGGGCCGTCGCCTTTCAGCTATCGCATCGCCGCGGAATATCTTTCCGGCAAGACCGGCATCCCAACCGTCGAGATCCCCTGCCCCAACTATCACCCGTTCGAAATCAACATCACCCGCGCGCGCACGGTGCTCGGTTACGCCCCGGAGAACGATTTCTTCCGCATGGCGGACCGCGCCCTGGCCGCGCAAAAGAAAGCCTGATCATGCGCCAGTTCCATCACATCGGCCTGCCCACCGACGAATCGCACCCGGGCGAGTATTACGTCGCCGACACCAAGGTCTGGGTCACCGACCCGCGCAAACATCCGTATCGCGTCGAGTATCTGCGCTTCGAAAAGGATAGCCCGGTCAAAGGGCCCGTGCGCGACCTGCCGCACATCGCCTTTCGCGTGGATGACCTGGCCGCCGCCTTGAAGGGCGAGAACGTGCTCATCGAGCCGTTCAATCCGTCGCCCAATTTCACGGTCGCTTTTGTGCTGAAGGATGGGGCGGTGTTTGAGTTCATGACGTTTGAGAAGGACAGCGATTTGCCGTGGAGATGAGAGCTGACAGAAAGATGAAAGGGAAAAGGCAAAATCATTCGGCGACGGACCGCGGCTGTCCTCAGCCCCAGCGTGCGAAATGCAAACCTGCGTGTGGGACCGCCTTTGATCGTGTCTCCGGGTGGCATCGCACAGATATGAAGGTCAAACGAACTTCCCAAGTCACGGTTGCAGGTGAAGCGCGGCGGCTGGGGACAGCCGCGGCCCGGAAGCACCGCAAAGAGGCACCCCGGTTCGTTCGCGCCGATGAACGTGTTTTCGGCGGGGTAGGAAGAATTACACGCCCTTCCCCCTCACCCCAGCCCTCTCCCTTGGGGAGAGGGAGAATCGATTGCCGCGTTTTGGCAAATTCAAGCTGTTGGTTTGCCCACCCTTTGGGAAGCGAAAAGGCAAAATCATGAAGACGAGAGCAGATCGGTTTTCATCCGTGTCCATCGGTGTTCATCCGTGGTTAATCCTTTTCCCTCCAATCTGTGTTATTTCTGAATCTGCGTAACCCATGAAAGACAAAGTCATCATTGTAACGGGCGGCACGTCGGGGATTGGCGAGGCCTGTGCGCGGCATTTTGCGAGCCTTGGCGCGCGGGTCGTGTTCTCTTCGATTCAGGACGAGCGCGGGAAGGCCATGGAAAAGGAACTCCGCGACGCCGGGCACGAGGCGCGCTTCGTCTTCGCCGATGTCTCGCGCGAGGATGATGTGAAAGCGCTGATGCAGGCCACTATCGCGTTTTACGGGCGCATCGACGCAGTCCATTGCAACGCGGGCGTCTGGGCGAAAGGCAAGGTCACGGAATTCGACGAGGCGGTCTGGGAGAAGATTATGAACGTGAATGTCAAAAGCGTGTTCTGGACCGCGAAGCACGCGATTCCCGCCATGGAAAGCGGAGGCAAAGGCGTCATTCTCATCACGACGTCGGTCGCCGCGTTTGTGGGTTTTCCGGCGCATGCGCTTTATTGCGCGTCCAAGGCGGCGCTGGAGGCCACGATCCGTTGCCTGGCGACCGACCACGCGGGCACGGTGCGGGTCGTGGGCATCTGTCCGGGAACCATCGACACGCCGATGCTCGCGGCCACGTGCCAGGGCTGGGACAAACCGGTCGCGGAACTTTATGCGGAGGTCGCGAAAAAAATTCCGTCGCGCCGCCTCGGCCAGCCGCTGGACATCGCGCATGCGGCGGCGTTTTTATTGAGCGACCAGGCGGAATACATCAATGCGACGTCGCTGGTGCTGGATGGCGGGACGCTGGCGTTGCCGCCGTGGTAGCATTGGCATTAACGAACATGAATTGCACGCGAGCGACCTTGGATTGTAGCGCAGGTTTCCAACCTGCCGTAT
>JBFMBT010000493.1:0-2754 GCA_040754875.1 Verrucomicrobiota bacterium
GTGTGCGGATAGACCACGGCCAGATCGACCGGCCAGATTGTCTTCCCGATGTACCGCCAGTAGGCGACCGCTGCATTCGCAAATCGCTCCACCAGTGAAATTTTTTCCAGGCTCACGACGACGGCCCCGCCCCTTTGCGCGAAAAAAGTCACCGCCGCAAGGATCGCCGCCAACACAAACAGTGGCGCCTTCTCGCGCAGCAAGCCCCAGTTCCCTGTGCTTTCCCTGAACGCCGCCAGATAACCTGCGTTGCGCCTGCGTGCCTCTTCCCAGGCACTTGCGGACCAGCGCCGCAGCGGCCACACGTCCAGCAACAACAACGCGAACGGCAGCGTCACCATCATCGGCTTGGTCATGATTCCCAGGGCGAACAGTCCCACGACCGCCCAGTAACGGCGGCGCGAAGGTTGCCGCGTGTGGTGCGCATAAGCCAGCGTCGTCAGCAGCCAGAAGAGCGTGCACAAGACGTCCTTGCGTTCCGCTGCCCAGGCGACTGATTCCACGCGCAACGGATGCCAGACGAACAGCGCGGCGACGAAGGCGCTGCGCCATAGGGTGCCGGTGAGCCGCAGCAACAACCCAAACAACAGCACGCCATTGACCGCGTGCAATAGCGCGTTTTCCAAATGGTGCGGCCCGGCACGCAGGCCGAACAATTCACAGTCCAACATGTGCGACAACGAAGTCAACGGGTGCCACATGTGGAAATGGCTTTCGGTAATGGCCCATTTGATTCCGGCCCAGGTCACGCCGTTGGTAACCATCGCGTTGCGCGTGATGTATTGCGTGTCGTCGAAGTTGACGAACTGGTGTCCACGCACGGGCCAGTAGAGCCAGAGCGTTCCGATGAACAGGGCGAGGGCGATGCCCAGCGTTGCGCGGCGGCTGGTTGTTCCGGTCGGGTTCACGGCTTCACCGCTCCGGGTTGCGCGCCTTTGGCTTTGAGATAGTGGGGAAGTGCTTCCTGCATGCGGCCGAGTTTGCTGAGCGCAATGGCCAGGTTGTGATGCGCCTGAAGCATCTCCGGGTTCAAGGCGAGCGCGGCCTCGAAATGCGGAAGTGCCTCCGCCGGCTGATTCAGTTCCAGCAACGCGCCACCGAGGTTGTTATGCGCCTGCGCGTAATGAGGACGCAGTTCCAAAGCTTCGCGGTAATGTTCGATGGCGGCGGTGAATTGCTTTTGCGCGGCCAGGGCCATGCCGAGATTGTTGTGCGCCTCGGCGTGGCCGTGACGCAGGCGGACAGCTTCGCGCAGGTGTTCGGTGGCTTCAGGAACCTTGCCCAAGGCGAGGAGAATGCTGCCGAGGGTGTTGCGCACTTCGGCCGAGGCGGGCTTGATCTGTAACGCGGCGTGCGCGTGGGATAGCGCCTCGGGTAGATTGCCCTTCGCGTAAGACTCATGCGCCAGGTTGTTATGCGCCAGAAAGTTGTCCGCAGTCACCACCAGCGCGTGCTCGAACAGGGCTTGGCTGGTGCGCCAGTGGGTCAACTGCCGGGAGGTCGCCACGAAACACGCCGCAGCCAGCAATACTGCCGTTATCGGGCGGAAGCGGGCGGAAGCGGGCGGAAAGCTTGTCTGGAAAAGCCATGAAAATGCTATAAACAACCCAATGCCAGGCACATAGAAATACCGGTCTGCCATGGAGTGGCTGCCGATTTGGATGAGTTGGATGACGGGGATGAACGTGCCCAAAAACCAGAGCCAGCCGGTGAACAGGAATGGCTTGGAACGCAACGATTTACACGCGAAGATCGACGCGACCATCAACAAGACCGCCACTCCCGCCACCTGCCATGACGGCCAGTTTACGGGGTGGGGATAGAAAATGGATAACTCATTCGGCCAGAACGCCTTGCCAAGATAGCGGGCGTAGGAAACGAGGGCATTGCCAAGGCGCGCGCCCAACGGCAGTTTCTCCGCATCCGCCAAGGCACCGATGTTTTGTTGCGCGGCGACGGCGACGCCGACCCAGAGGAACACGATCATGAACAAAGGAATCTTCTCGATCGCCAGCGGGCGCAGGGCGGGCCAAGCCACCGGTTGGCCACCGAGGCGCTTCAACGGCCAGATGTCCAGCAGCAACAGCGCGAAGGGCAGGGTGAGCAACATGGGTTTGGCCATCAGACCAAGCACCAGACCGGCCACCACCAGCGCGTAGCGGGCGCGCCCGGGCCTTTCGACGTAGCGGGCGTAGGCGAGGAGGGTCAGGAGCCAGAAGAAGCTGCTGAGGACGCCCTTGCGCTCGGACACCCAGGCGACGGCCTCGACGTTGAGGGGATGCCAGGCGAACAGGGCGGTGGCGAGCGCGGAAGCCCCCAACGCGCCGGTCATGCGCAGGAGGACGGTGAACAGAAGCGCGACGTTGGCCGCGTGGAGCAGGACGCTCGCCCCGTGATGCGCGGCGGGACTGACGCCGAAGAATTCGCAGACCAGCATGTGGGAAAGTTGATTGAGCGGGTCCCAGTTGCCCATGTGGCGGCTGGTGAACGCCCAGTGAAGGCCGTCGATCGTCAGCCCGCCGGTGACCATGGGGTTTTCGGTGACATATTCCGGGTCGTCGAAATTGATGAAGCCGCACTGGAGGGCAGGCCAGTACAGGGCAAGGGTGCCGGCCACCAGCAGCGCGCAGATCAATGAGGGGCGACGCATCTGGCGCCCATGGATACCAGAGTGCGGCCGCACTGCCAACAGGCAGGTAAGTTTACGTTGAAGCGCGCGAAGCCGAAGGACGAAGGACGTGGCACTCTCCCGAT
>JBFMBT010000494.1:0-2753 GCA_040754875.1 Verrucomicrobiota bacterium
AGCAGCCGCGGTCCGCAAGTTGAATACTGACTGGCCACTTCACGCGCTTCATGCCATTTTCGCGCCGTGACAACCGCCGAAGCCCAAGTCCTCCTCGACCGATTCCGCGCCGGCAAGGCGAGCCGCGATGAAGTCCTGCGCGCGTTCCAGGCCGCGCCCGTGGCGGATCTGGGCTTCGCGCAGGTGGACACGCATCGCGGCCTGCGCAAGGGCTTTCCTGAAGTTGTCTTCGGCTCCGGAAAAACTCCAGCGCAAGTCGTGAAGCTTGCCGCGAAATTGCTGCAACACGAGCAACGCCTGCTGGTCACACGCATCACGCCGGAACACGCGAAGGCCTTGCGCAAGCCATTCAAATCGGCGGTGCATCATGAGGCGGCGCGGTGTGTGGTCATCGAAAGGAAGCCGCTTCGAAAACGCCCCGGTTTCATCGCCATCCTGTGCGCGGGCACAAGCGATCTGCCGGTCGCCGAGGAAGCGGCGATCACCGCCGACATCATGGGCAACCGCGTCGAACGTATCTATGATGTGGGTGTGGCGGGATTGCATCGGTTGCTGCGCCGGCTGGATGTGATTCAACAGGCCAATGTGGTGGTGGCGGTCGCCGGCATGGAAGGCGCGCTGCCGAGTGTTGTCGCGGGCCTGGTGTCGCGTCCAGTGATTGCGGTGCCCACGAGCGTGGGCTACGGCGCGAGTTTCGGCGGCATCACCGCGTTGCTAGCCATGCTCAACAGTTGCGCCAGCGGCGTCACCGTGGTGAACATCGACAACGGATTTGGCGCCGGTTACGCGGCAAGCCAGATAAACGCACTGGCAAATGATCGCGGATGAAAACTCTTTACCTCGACATCTTCAGCGGCATCAGCGGCGACATGTTTCTCGGCGCCATGATCGACCTTGACGTCGATTTCCATCATCTGGAGCGGGAGTTGAAGAAACTCGGGCTGGAGGGCTATCACCTGCACGCCTCGCGCAAAATCAAAGCAAACATTGAAGGCGTGAAGTTTGACGTCCACCTCGCGCACGACCACGCCGAGGACCATGCGCATGAGCATGACCACGAAGTGGGCCACACACACGATCACGGCGGACACGACCACAGCCACGGTCATGACCATGGCCATTCACACGGCCACGAACACGAGTACTCGCACGACAGCAGCCGCAACTTTGCGCAGATCAAGGAGCTGATCAACCGCAGCACGCTCTCCGATTGGGTGAAACAAAAATCCACCGCCGTGTTCCACCGCGTGGCCATCGCCGAAGGCAAGATTCACGGGCAGATGCCCGAGGAGGTTCATTTCCATGAAGTCGGCGCGATTGATTCGATTGTGGATATCGTCGGCGCGTGCATTGCGCTGGAATTGCTGGGCAAGCCGCGCGTGCTGGCCGCGTCGGTTGTCGAAGGCACGGGCTGGATCAATTGCGCGCACGGCCGTTTCCCGGTGCCCACCATGGCGACGTTGCAGATTCTGGGAGCGCGCGGCATTGCATTGACTCAATGCGATGAACCCCACGAACTGGTCACGCCCACTGGCGCGGCCATTCTTGCCGAATTCGCCGAAAGCTTCGGCCCCATGCAGGGACTCATTGCTTCGCGCATTGGTTACGGTCTGGGCACGCGCGACAACAAAACGCGCCCGAACGTCCTCCGCGCCGTGCTGGGCGAATCCGCCACGCCGACAGCAACGACGGTCAACGATTGGCAAACCGACACCATCGCGGTGCTGGAAACGAATCTCGACGATATCAATGCCGAAATTCTCGGCCATTTCGTGGAACTCGCGTTTGCGCGCGGCGCGCTCGATGTCTTCCACACGCCGATTCAGATGAAGAAGAACCGCCCGGGCGTGTTGCTGACCGTGTTGTGCGCCGCCGACGCCGCGGATTTGTTTGCGGAATTGATGTTGCGCGAAACTAGCGCCTTGGGCGTGCGACGTTCCCTCGCCGAGCGGCGCAAGCTCCGGCGCGAGTGGGTCACCATCACCACGCCACATGGAGAAGTGAAAGTGAAGATCGGAAAGTTGAATGGAAAAATCGTCCAAGCCTCGCCCGAATACGAATCCTGCAAAGCCATTGCGGACAAAGCCGGCATCCCCTTGAAACAAGTGTTCGACGCCGCCCTTCGCGCCCTGAATGCTTCCCAGTAACTCCATGTCATCCATCCGCATCCAACCCGCCTTGTTTGGAGTTCAAGCTTTAGCTTGTGGAAGGAGACGTCGCAATCGGCAGCCGTTACTTTTTGCTCCACACACACACACACACGCCGCATGTGAGTCACTGAATACTGAACATTGAACACTGTCTTACTGCCATGCTCGACCCCGAACTCCTCAAAATCCTCTGCTGCCCCGAAACGCATCAATCGCTCTCCCCTGCCCTGCCCGCGGTGATTGAGAAGTTGAACCAGCAAATCGCGGAGAAACAGTTGAAGAATCGCGCCGGCCAGCTCGTCGCCGACAAGATCGACGCCGGCCTGGTGCGCGACGACGGCAAAGTCCTCTATCCCGTGCGCCAGAACATCCCCATCATGCTGATCGACGAATCGATTCCGCTGGGAACGTAGCGCAGGTTTCCAACCTGCTGTATCGCCGATTTCCAATCGGCAGGGCGCAGTAAACGAAAGGGGCGAGCTTCGTTGACAATTCAAGTCCAAAGACACTTTCACACGGCGCAGGCTCGAAGCCTGCGATACAGCAGGTTGGAAACCTGCGCTACATCGGATCCTCTTCCGGTTCAAACCACATCACCCCGTC
>JBFMBT010000495.1:0-2737 GCA_040754875.1 Verrucomicrobiota bacterium
CCGCGCTCCACCTCGCGGCAAACCTCGCCGTCGCGTCCGAAGGCGAAGCCCGCAACCAGCAAGTCGTCTCACCCGAATTCCTCAAGCCCGGCGACACACGCACCTTCGCCATCGAATACACGGGCAAGATCACCGGCATTCCCGCCGGCGCGAAGAAACTGCGCGTGTGGCTGCCCGTGCCACAGGACTCGACGGTGCAGGGCATCCGCGACCTGACCTTCTCCCGCCCCGCGCAACTCAAATCCGAGGCGAAATACGGCAACCGCATCGCCTACTGGGAAATTGACCACCCGGAAGCCGCGCTGGACATCACCATGAAATTCGTGTGCGAACGGAAAGAGATTCTCATCGATCTCGCGCCGCTCGCCAAGGAAGGGCGCGAGCCGGCCTCGGCATTCGCGGTATTCAAGCGGCCCGATGCGCTGGTGCTGGTGGACAACGAAATTAAAAAGTTGTCGCGCGAAATCACCAACGGCAAACGGGGCACCGTCGCGAAGACCCGCGCCATTTACGATTACGTCCTCGGCAAGATGACTTACGACAAGAACCACGCGGGCTGGGGCCTGGGCAGCACGCGCCACGCGTGCGATATCGGCAAAGGCAATTGCACGGATTTTCACGCGCTGTTCAATTCGCTCTGCCGCGCCCAAGGCATCGCGAGCGGGTTTGAGATCGGGCTTTACCTGCCGTACGAGCGTAACCAGCAGGAGCCGCTGGGCGGCTATCATTGCTGGGCGTTTTTCCGAGTGCCGGGCAAAACGTGGGTGCCGGTGGATTGCTCGGAAGCGGACCGTTTCCCCGAGCGCAAGGATTACTTCTTCGGCAATCACACGAACAATCGTGTGACCCTCTCCACGGGCCGCGACCTCAGGCTCGAACCAAAGCAGGCCGGCCCGCCGCTCAATTACTTCCTCAATCCCTACGCGGAAGCCGACGGCGAGCCGGTGAAGACCGACAAGAGCTGGTCGTTCAAAGATTTGCCGTAAACCAACCCAAGCGCACACCACCAACAACCAACCGAGGAACCCCTCATGAACCGCGAATCAGCCAAACAAGTCGGCAAACCAAACGCTGT
Organism: Verrucomicrobiota bacterium; assembly: GCA_040754875.1. Taxonomy (GTDB): domain Bacteria; phylum Verrucomicrobiota; class Verrucomicrobiia; order Limisphaerales; family JBFMBT01; genus JBFMBT01. The sequence continues at coordinate 1,076 of JBFMBT010000495.1, forward strand.
TCCCCTCCCGGGAGGAGCCAGGGGTGGGTTTGCCGCGAGCCTTGCGTTTCATTTTCGTCCAACGCGGGAACAAGTTCTCCCTCTCCCCAAGGGAGAGGGCCGGGGTGAGGGGGAAGGAGACGCTATCCAACCGGCGACCATCAGTTCCTGGCCTCGATGCGCATCCATTCGCTGGAGCTTGAGATTTATCATGAACCGACTCGTCTGTGGACTGACCGCGCTAATGCTGGCCACAATTTCGCCCGCGTTCGCGCAGGACAAACCTGACGCCGCCAAACTCTCCGAGGCGCTCAAGGAAATCGACGCCTTGAAACAGCGCCTCATGGAGCTGGAGCGCACCGTGCAGTCGCTCAGCAAGGAACCGCCCAAGGCCGCGCCCGCCGCGCAATCGCCGTCCGCCACCACCGTGGACAAAACCAAACCGTTGACCGAGGAAAGCGCGAAGGAACTGGGTTTCGTGCGCTGGAACGAACTGACCGCCGGCAAGTCGCGCCTCAAGTTCTACGGCTTCCTGCGGCTCGATGCCATCTACGACGATTCGCGCCCGAACAACACGCAGATTCCGTCGTTCATTCGTTCGGAGGACCCGACCGCGCCCGCCGCCATCGCCACGCGCGCCAATTCGGACAGTCTTACGATCCACCCGCGGCTCACGCGCCTGGGCGCGGATTTCGCCGGGCCGGACATTGACGCGCTCGGCGGCGCGAAGGTCTCGGGCAAGGCGGAAATCGATTTCTACAACCTGCCTTCGTCCGAATCGCGCAACGCGCCGCGCATGCGCCACGCGTATTTGAAACTTTCGTGGGATGAGATGTCCTTCCTGGCCGGCCAGACCAGCGACGTCATTTCGCCCATCTTCCCGATTGTGAACCCGGACTTCGTGATGTGGGGTGCGGGCAACCTCGGCGATCGCCGCCCGCAATTCCGCTTCGAATACACGCCCAAGATTGGCAAGGGCAGCCTTATCTTCCAAAGCGAAGCCGGCCTCACGAGCGCGGACGACGCGCAGGATCTCGACCCCGCCGCCGCCGGCGCGTTTCGCGATGGTGAAGCGTCGGGCAAGCCCACGTTGCAGGCGCGCCTCGCATACGCCTTTGCCCTCTGGGAAAAGCAGCGCCTCGAATTCGGCGTCTGGGGCCATCGCGCGTGGGAACGCACCGACACCGCCATCGGCGCGAGCGGCCGCAATGAGTTCGACAGCTACGCCTACGGCTTCGACCTGACCGTTCCGATTTACCGGGACCTTGTGTGGTTCAAGGGCGAGTTGTGGGGCGGCCGCAATCTATCCGATGTGCGCGGCGGCATCTTGCAAGGCATCAACGCGGCCACCGGCGCGGAAGTCGATGCCGTCGGCGGCTGGGCGGAATTCGGCGTGCGGCCGAAGAAATGGTTTTCGTTCCATGGCGGTTATTCATTCGACAACCCGGACAACAACGACCTGCTGGGCGCCGCCACGCCCGGGCGCGCGTCCAACAGCATCTGGTACAGCGCCGCGCGCCTGTATTTTGACCCCATCGAGATCGGCATGGATTATTTGTTCTGGACCACCGAGCACGTCGGCTTCGGCCCCGGCCGCGACAATCGGTTCCAGTGGTTCATCAGTTACAAATTCTAGCGCTGCAGAAAAATCGTCCTCGTCCTCCTCCTCGAAACCCAAAGCCA
>JBFMBT010000496.1:0-2726 GCA_040754875.1 Verrucomicrobiota bacterium
GGTGTGTGCTGGAATTCGAACCAGACGGACCTGGACGGCAAGGGTTTTGATTACAATTTTGATCTGGTGAAGGGCAAGATTTTCACGGTGCACCTGCGGGACCTGTATTTGTGGGAGTACCCATTCCGCCATTTGTTCAAGCGGCTGAACGGGATGGGGTTCGCGGGGTTCTGCCTGGCGGAAATACCGGACAGTCCGGATCCGATTCGCGTGATGAAGTATTATCGCGCGCTGTGGCTGGCGTATCAGGATTTGCTGTGAGGGGCGCAAGCAAAGGTGCGTTATTCTCCCGGTGCGGCGGGTTGACGCTGATTCTTCGCAAGGATAGGTTTTGCACATGATTGATGTGGCCGAAATTCAGGCGCCGCCGGGAGTGGATCGCTTTGCCGTGCGGCGGCCGATGCCGCGCGCGAAGTTTGACACGCTGTCGCGCGAAATCCTTGAGCTGAAGAAGAAGCTCAAGGCCGTCATCCTCGCGCACAATTACCAGGTGCCGGAAATCCAGGATGTGGCGGATTATGTCGGTGACTCGCTGGGTTTGTCGCAACAGGCGGCGAAGACGGACGCGGAGGTTATCGTGTTCTGCGGCGTGCATTTCATGGCGGAGACGGCGAAGATTTTGAATCCAAACAAAATCGTGGTGCTGCCGGACCAGGATGCGGGTTGTTCGTTGGAGGAGAGCTGTCCCGCGCCGAAGCTCAAGGCATTGCAGGACACCAATCCGAACTTCTACACGATCGCGTACATCAATTGCAGCGCGGACGTGAAGGCGTTGAGCGACGTGATTTGCACGAGCGGCAACGCGGTGAGGATCGTCAACGCCGCGCCGAAGGACAAGGACCTGCTGTTCGTGCCGGACGAGAATCTGGGCGCGTGGGTGATGGAACAGACCGGGCGCCCGATGACATTGTGGAAAGGCAGTTGCTACGCGCACGTGGAGTTCACGCATGCGAGCATCCAGCGCATCCGCCAGGAATTTCCCGACGCGCCCGTGGTGGCGCATCCGGAATGCACCAAGGCCGTGCGCATGCTGGCCGACGAAATTTGCTCCACGGAGAAAATGGTCAGCTATTGCAAGCAAAGCCCGGCGAACTCGATCATCATCGCGACGGAAGCGGGCATGCTGCATCGGCTGCAAAAGGAATGCCCGGGCAAGACGTTCATTCCTGCGCCGACGGAGAATTGCCGTTGCAACGAGTGCAAATTCATGAAGATGAATACGCTCGAAAAGCTTTACGATTGCATGGCGAACCTTTCGCCGCGACTGGAACTCGACAAGGCCACCCTGGAGCGCGCGCGGCTGCCGATCGAGCGGATGCTGGAGATTTCGGTGAGACCGAATTGAAACTTCAAGGTCCAAACTTCAAACTTCAGGGAAGCTTCAAACTACAGTGTCCAAAGGAAAGCGGTTTATGATTGATGCTTGAGGCTTCCCTGGAGTTCGGAGTTTGAACACTTGGAGTTTTTACTTCGGCACCAACCACGTCATGAGGACGGGATGCTTGGATTCGGCGATGATCAGGCCGGTGGAATCGAGCAGTTGGAGGTGAATGACGTTGGCGTCGAAAAGGTCGCCCGGATTGGCGGCGTTTTTCTTCACGGCGACTTTGAGCAATTCCAGACCGACACCGTCGTTCACGGGGATTTCCTTGTTCTCAAACCAGTTGGCGGTTTCTGCTTTTGAAGAGGCGTAGATGCGGACGCGCAAGGTGCCGGTGCCGGAGGCGAGACGATATTTGGCAGTGACATAACCGCTGCTGAGGTCGTCCTGCTGGAAATCATCCAACTCGACGCTGCCGCTGACCTTCTTGGGGGCCGGGGCGGCCGGCGTTGCCGGCGCGCGCGCCGCGGGGGCAGAGGGCTTGGCGGCGACGGCCGGCGCAGGCGCTGCGGATTGGACAGGCGGGCGCCAGACCAGCAGCGTGGTGGCCGTGAACAGCTTGAAACGCTCCTTGGCCGCGGCTTCGCCAAGATATACGAGCAACTTGTCGGTGGAGTAATTGGCGAAGGACGACGCTTGCGCGGCGGGAGGCTGAAAGCGGACGGGAATGAGCAGGTTGGCCTTGCGGGACTTTCCGAGTTCGACGGGAGCGGAATCGAAATACGCGCTGGTCTCCGGCTCATCCGTGCGCTCGATGGCGACTCCGAGAACCGGTTTGGGGCCGACTTCATCGCGGTATTCAAATTCGACTCCGATGGTCATTTCGCTGCGGTCGGTGCTGCGGTTTACCACTTCGACGTTGGTGATTTTGCTTTTCATGCCGGCCGGCGGCGGAAGCAATCCCAGGCCGCCTTGGGTTGAAGTGGCGGCAGCGGCGGGCGCGGCGGCGCTGGCGGTGCGGGCGGCTTCTTCGGTTTCGCGCTTCGCCTTTTCCTCGGCGAGGCGGCGGGATTCAGCCTGGTTTTTGGCCATGGCTTCGGCCAGTTGCTTTTCGCGCGCGAGGCGGGCCTGTTCGACTTCGGCCTTGAGCTTCGCGTCTTCACGGGCTTTGGCCTCAGCCGCAGCTTTCAGGCGGGCTTCTTCTCGCAATTTCGCCTCGGCTTCGGCCTTGAGGCGTTCGGCTTCGCGTTTCGCCGCTTCGAGCTTCGCCTTGGCTTCGGCAATTCTGGTTTTCCAATTCGATGCGCTTGCGCTCGGCCTCGGCCTTCGCGCGCTGTTCTTCGCGGGCGGCTTCCTCCGCGCGCGCCTTTTCCTCGGCGAGTTGTTTTTCGATGGCCATGCGTTT
>JBFMBT010000497.1:0-2719 GCA_040754875.1 Verrucomicrobiota bacterium
TCGAAAACGTTTTGGAGTTGTTGCCGCCCAAGCTGAAGGCGGTCATCGAGGAGGCTGCGGTCGCCATTGAAGCGGCAGCCGAATTCCGCAGCAAGGGGCCGGCGCGAGGACACCGTCAATGTGCTGAAGGAATTTCTCATTGCCGCCGGCGCCGCCGAGAACTGGATGAAGGACATCCAATGAGCCAGCAGGACACATATCCAACCGAGTGGGCCCCGCGCCAGCGGCGTTTCAAGTGGCCGAAGAAAATGAGCGAAGCCAGCTTTCACGCGCGCCAACTGCGCGAGTTATACGAGAAGGGGCAGTTGTCGGAAGCCGCGTACGACGACGCGACGCTGCGCGCGATCGTTTATTACGAGACCGAGGCCCAATGAAGACTGAACTGCATCTCGCCCCCGAGCTGGCGCTGCCGATCCCGATCGACGCAGCGACGCAGACCTTTGCGTTCATTGCGCGCAAGGGCGCCGGCAAGACCTACGCCGCGGGCAAATTGGCCGAGGAACTCCTGGGCGCCGGCGTCCAGGTGGTGGTCCTCGACACCGTCGGCAACTGGTATGGGCTGCGGATTGCCGCCGACGGGAAAGGGGACGGGTTCGACATTCCGGTCCTGGGCGGGTTGCGCGGGGACATTCCCCTGGAGATTTCCGCGGGCGGACTGGTTGCCGACCTGGTTGCCGACACCGGGCGCAGCGTCATCATCGATATCAGCCAGTTTTCGATCTCCGATTACAAGCGTTTCGCGACGTCGTTTGCCGAGCAACTGTGGCAGCGGAAGAAAGCGGAGCATCACCCAACGCCCTTGCACCTGGTCATCGAGGAGAGCCAGACGATCATTCCGCAATTCGTCGGGAAGGACGACGCGCGCATGGTCGGGATCTTCGAGCGCATCGTCAGGCTGGGCCGCAATTACGGGATCGGCGTGTCGATGATCACGCAGCGGCCGCAATCGGTGAACAAGGAGGCGCTCACGCAGACCGAATGCCTGGTCGTGTTGCAGGTGAACGGGACGCACGAACGGAAGGCGATCGGGGATTGGATCGTCCACCAGGGCATGGACGAAAAGCTGGTGGACCAACTGCCGAGCCTGCCGGTCGGGACCGCGTTTGTCTGGTCCCCGCAATGGCTGGGGATTTTTCAACGGGTGCAGATCGGCCGCAAGCGCACGCTCGACACCAGTGCGACGCCGAAGGTGGGGGAGAAGCGCGTCCGGCGCGAGCTCAAGCCGCTGGACCTGGCGCAGCTCCAGGAACGCATGCAAGAGGTGACGGAGCGCCACAAGCAGAACGATCCCGCGGAGCTGAAGAAACAGATCCGGGAACTGGAGCGCCGCCTCTCCGCGCAGGACAAGGAACTCGCGACACTCGCCCAGCAGGTCGGGTTCGGAATTAAAGCCGACGAGATTGAAAAACTGACCGCGCAGTTCACCGAGTTACAAACTAAGTTCGGCGGGCTGAGCGAATCATTTGGGCGCATCTTGGCGTCGATACCTCAGAAAGGGAATTCAGCCATGCCGCAACGGGTGCCGGCGCGCGTGCTGGCGAGGGTCCCATCATCACGTGCGCCGGAGGCGCCACCACGCGCCGGCGTCCCGCCCGAGCGCGATATCTCCGGCGGTTTGCGACGCATGCTCATTGCGCTGGCCCAGCGGCCGCAGGGAATGTCGGCGCGTCAGCTCGGCGTGCGCGCCGGCTTGTCCAGTTACAGCGGGACGTTCGGGAACTATCTGAGCAAGGGTCGCGCCAACGGCTGGATTGACGGAGACCGGGAGCATCTGCGCATCACCGATGCCGGCCTGCGCGCTTTGGGTGAATTCACGCCGCTGCCGACGGGCCGCGAACTGCTTACCTACTACTTGCAGGAGATTCGGGGCGGGGCCGCGCGGATGCTCTACGCGCTGGCGAACCGATATCCGAATGGCATGGCGCGCGAGGAACTGGCGCAAGCCGCGGGCCTGGAGCCCAACAGCGGGACGTTCGGAACCTACCTCGGCAAATTGCGCACCCTTGAGCTGGTGCAGGGAAGCAAGGAATTGCGGGCGAGCGATGAGCTTTTCGATTGAAGTTTTCCAATGCCAAATCAACCAAATCCAGATGCGTTAATCAGGCCACCCAGCGTGAACCCCGGGCGGAACCCGGAGAACCTCGAGGCGTGGCGGAAATTGGACGCAGAAATGCGCCGGGAATTACTGCGCTTCAAAAACCCGGTCAACGGCCGCCGCGGCGTCACCAAGCTGATGTGTTTTGTGGCGGGCAAGGTCCTGGATTACTCGTTTTGGTGCGGCCGGCCGAAGGCGCTCATCCCCAGGCTTGAGCATTTCGCCGAGTGGGGCATTTCGCCTGGCAAAGTGTGCGAACAATTGCAGTTGCTAGTAGCGGCAAACATCATCGAGATTGTGGATGCCAAGCGGGGCGTGTACGCCTTCAATCCTTGGCCGCAGACATGGCAGGCAGATGCCTACTTCACATGGACGCCGAAACTGATACGATTGCACGAATGGTTGTGTGGTTTGAATCCCGACGACCCGAAGTGCGGCAACGCGGCGGATTTGGACGAGCAATGGCGGCAACTAATCCTGTCGCAGCAGGACGGGCGTCCATTGGTGGAGGGACCCGAGGGATTGACGGACGCGGCGCGTGCGGCCGCTCTACAAAAATTTCAACCGATACACGGGCCCCAAACGGGGACCGGTTGCCCGGGCCAGGCTGAGCCGGACGCGGCG
>JBFMBT010000498.1:0-2683 GCA_040754875.1 Verrucomicrobiota bacterium
TCCGACCACGGCTGCCGCGCCGCCCCCGGCTGCGGCGCCAGCAAAACCCGGCAAGCCCGGCAAAGCGCCCGCGGCCAAAGCCGAGGCCGCTCCCGCTGCGCCCGGCGTGCGCGCCAAGGCCAGCGTGGTGGACATCATTCTCGGGGTTCTGGCGGCTTTGGCCAGCACCGGCGCCCTCGTTTACATGTTGATGCTCGCGGGCATCATCCCGGGCGTGGGCACGCCGCCGCAATAACCCCCGGCGGTCCCATCAATTTTCCCAGCGCGCCTTATGGCCTCCAACAAAATCATTACGCTCACTGAAGCAAGTTTTCCGCAGGAAGTCCTCCAATCCCCCATTCCCGTTGTCGTGGATTTTTGGGCGGAATGGTGCGGCCCCTGCAAGATGCTGACACCCATCCTGGACGAACTGGCCGATGAATTCGAGGGCCGCGTCAAAATCGGCAAGCTCAACATCGATGACCATCAGGGCGTCGCGGGCCAGTATGGGATCACGTCGATTCCCACGATGCTCTTCTTCAAGGGCGGCGAAGTTGCCGGGCAGGTTGTCGGCCTTCGTTCCAAGAACGACATCAAGGCCAGCTTTGCCAAGCTGAGCAGTTGACCCACGCGGGCGGACGCGGCGTTATGCCTTTCATCGTCACGCCCCGGCATCTGACCCTTCGCTCCGAACTTTACCACCAGTTGGGCTCGATGACGGCCGCGGGCCTGGGCCTGCCGGACGCCATGCGCGCCCTTTCGCGCAACCCGCCCACGCGCTCGTTCAGCAATCCCCTCAAGCAGGCGGTCGAGTATATCGAAGAGGGTTACTCGTTTGCCGAGGCGATGTTCAAGCTCGGCCAATGGATGCCGGCGTTCGACCTGGCGCTGCTGCACGCGGGCGAGAAGAGCGGGCGGCTGCCGCAATGTTTCCAGATGCTGTCCGACTATTATCGCGAGCGCGCCGAGCTGGCCAACAGCGTCATCAACGCGCTGATTTACCCGGCGTTTCTCGTGCATTTCGCCTTTTTAATCTTCCCGGTGAACGGGCTGGTGGGGCTGATTCTGCGCGGCGAAACATTCCCCTTTCTTCTGCAAAAGCTCCTGTTCTTCGGGCCGCTTTACGCGTTTGTCTTCTTCACGCTGTATCTCGGCCAGGCGCGGCATGGGGAGCAATGGCGGGCGATTCTCGAAGGTGTCATGCACGTGGTGCCGGTGCTGGGCACGGCGCGCCGCGGCCTGGCGCTGGCGCGCTTGTCGGCGGCGCTGGAGGCGTTGGTGTCGGCGGGCGTGAGCATCATCGAGGCGTGGGATCTGGCGGCTTCGGCCAGTGGTTCGCCGGCGCTCAAGCGCGCGGTGAAGGCGTGGAAGCCAAGCGTCGAAGCCGGCCAGCGGCCTTCCGAGGAGATCAGCCGGGCGCGGGATTTTCCGGAACTGTTCGCCAACCTCTATTACTCGGGGGAAATCAGCGGCAAGCTGGATGAAACGCTGCGGCGCCTGCACAACCTCTACCAGGAGGAGGGCGTGCGGAAGATGCGCGCGTTCACCCGGGCGCTGACCACGGCCATCATCCTGTGCGTGATGATCGCCATTGGCTACCAGATCATCTCCTTCTATGCGGGTTACTTCGGGCAGATCCGGGAGGCGATGCCGGAGTAGCCGATATCGGGCGGAAGCGGGCGGAAGCGGCAGTTTGTCCCACGTAATCCCACGTATTTTGGAATCATTGAATCGCGAGGCATTGACGTGTAAGAGCCGGGAAAGTTCCAAGCTTAAGTCCAAGATTTCTATTGCGGTTAAAGTTTAAATTAACTGTGCCGCCGGCGGCGCGCGGGCTTCAGCCTGCTTCCGCGCGGTTTGTGCTGGCGGCGTTGAAGCGGCGTGAACGCCGCGCCCCTGGGAGACCAAACAAAAGGCGGCTACAGAATCATGGGCGGTCCGCCCACCCGCCCCATTGCGCATTCCTTGAAGCAGATTATGTTCAAATCAGGACAAGAAACGTTGTAAGGCCCGGTCCAGGCGTAACGTCTCAACAGATAGGACCGGTTATGGTTAAACGACAGATGGAACTGGGGTTGGCAGGGGTCAAGCCCACTCGGCGACAGTCGAGGGCCGCCCGGGCGCGTTGGTGGTTCGAGCAGATGCATCGGATCGTCGAAGCCGCACGGGATTGGGAAGAAGCTCCGCGCAAGGCCAGCCATGAGGTAAAGGCGTAAGTGTCCGCCAAGGCAGGGGAAGGACAGATTTCGCAAAGGGGAGGATTTGTCGCGGCATCCCGTTTAACAGTTCAAAGAACTTAAATTGCTTATAATAAACAAGTTATAAGATTGTTTTCGAGTTTTCGGATCGCCTGTGGGGAATTGCCTTAGGGCGACCCGCCCTTTGCAGTGGGGGTATCCACTCCCTGATGACCCCTGCCAAACAGCCCTTTCGCGTAGGATTTCAAACTTGACGCTGGCACTGAGTGTGCTATTGTCAGACTTGCGGTTTGCAAAAGGCAATACGTGGACAACCAGTCGTATTAATAGTTAACCCGCCTTTTGCTTCGTCCACACCGCGAGCAGAAGAAAGGTCAAACTATGAAGATCCAAACCTCACGCAAAGCGGGCTTCACGCTCGTTGAAATCATGATCGTGGTCGCCATCATTGGTTTGCTGGCCGCCATCGCGATTCCCAACTTCGTGAAAGCGCGCACCACGGCCCA
>JBFMBT010000499.1:0-2641 GCA_040754875.1 Verrucomicrobiota bacterium
CTGCGCGAGGCGAAAATCACGCCAGAAGAACTGGATTATGTCGTCTTTTACGACAAGCCGCTGCTGAAGTTCGACCGCCTGCTGGAAACCTATGTCTCCTTCGCGCCGGGTGGCCTGCAATCGTTCATGATGGCCATGCCGCTGTGGCTCAAGACGAAGCTTCATCTGCCCCGCGAGATCCGCAAATCCCTGCACGGGCGCTTCAAAAAGCGCATCGCCTTCACCGGCCACCATGAATCGCACGCGGCCAGCGCCTTTTTCCCCTCCCCTTACGATGAAGCGGCCGTCCTCACGATGGATGGCGTGGGCGAATGGGACACCGCCAGCATTGGCCACGGCAAGGGCAATCAACTGAAGATTCTCAAGACGCTGCAATTTCCGCACTCACTCGGATTGCTCTACAGCGCGTTCACTTACTTTACGGGCTTCAAGGTCAATTCCGGCGAATACAAGCTCATGGGTCTCGCGCCTTACGGCGAACCGAAATACACCGATGTCATTCTCGAGAAGCTCATCGACCTGAAGGAAGACGGTTCGCTGGCGATGGACATGAAGTATTTCAACTATTGCCAGGGCCTCACGATGACCAGCCCGGAGTTCGACAAGCTTTTCGACGGCCCGCCGCGCAATTCCGAATCGTTCATCACCCAGCGTGAGATGGACATGGCGGCGTCCATCCAAGCCGTCACCGAGGAAGCCGTGTTCCGCATGGCCCGCACCGCGAAGGAATTGACCGGCGCGAAGTATCTGTGCCTGGCCGGCGGCGTGGCGCTCAATTGCGTGGCTAACGGCAAGCTGCTGCGCAAAGGCATCTTCGACGATATCTTCATCCAACCCGCCGCGGGTGACGCCGGCGGCGCGCTGGGCGCGGCATTATTTGTGCATTATCAATTGCTCGACAAGCCGCGCAAAGTGACGGGCACCGATGCCGCGCGCGGTTCGTTGCTGGGTCCCAAATATTCCAACGAAGAAATCCGCGCCTTCCTCGACGCTGAGAAAGTCCCTTACAAATTCTACGCAAACGAACCGGAACTGCTCCAGGTCGTCGCCAAGGCGATGACCGAGGAGAAGGTCGTGGGCTGGTTCCAAGGCCGCATGGAATTCGGCCCGCGCGCTCTGGGTTCACGCAGCATCATTGGCGATGCGCGCAGCGAAACCATGCAGGCGACGATGAACCTGCGCATCAAATACCGCGAATCCTTCCGCCCCTTTGCGCCATGCGTGTTGAAGGAGGACGTTTCCGAATACTTCGAACTGGACCGCGAATCGCCCTACATGCTGCTCGTTGCCGATGTGCGCAAAGAGTTGCGCTCCCAACTCACCGCGGAACAGCAGCGCCTGATGAAAGACCCGGACCTGCGCAAGCGCGTGAACGTCAAGCGCTCGTCGCTGCCGGCCATCACACACGTCGATATGTCCGCGCGCCTGCAAACCGTGGATGAGCCGCGGCACGGCCGTTATTACCGGCTGATGAAGGAATTCAAGCGCCAGACCGGCTGCGGCGTCATCATCAACACCAGTTTCAACATCCGCGGCGAGCCCATTGTCTGCACGCCGCAGGACGCGTATCGTTGTTTCATGGCCACCGACATGGACGTGCTGGTGCTCGAAAACTGCGTGCTGTTCAAGAGCGAACAGCCGCAACAAGCCAAAGACGCGAAGCAAAAATACATCGAATCATTCAAGCTCGACTAAGCGCCTCACGCCCATGATCAATCCGTTCAAAGAAGTCAATTGGAACCCCGACCTCGCGGCGCGCAAATCGTTCGCGCGCAGTCTGGTCATCGGCTTTCCGATTGTCGCCGTGGTGCTGTATTTGATTCGCTGGCTGGCGCTGGGGATCAAGGACCCCACCGTGCCGCTGTGGATTGGCGGCGCCGGTTTCGCGGCGGGCGTGGTATTTTGGGTGTTGCCGCAAATCGCCAAACCGTTTTATCTGGTCTGGTACGGTCTGGCGTGTTGCATCGGTTTGGTCATTAGCAACGTGATTTTGACCGTGTTCTATTATACATTGATGACGTTGATCGGGCTGCTGTTGCGGATCATGGGCAAGGACCCGTTGCAAAAGTCCTTCAACCGCAACGCGAAAACATATTGGCACGACGCGCCGCAGACGAACGACCCGGCGCGCTATTATCAACAATTTTGACGAGCATGAGCGACGAACCAAAAAAATCATTCGCCGAAGCCGGCGAGCAGAAGGACATGAGCCTGGTGCAGGAGTTTTTTCTGATGCTCAAGGAGAACAAGAAGTACTGGATGATTCCGCTGGTGGTGATGCTGCTGTTGCTCGGCCTGCTGGTCATCCTCGGCGGCACCGGTGCGGCACCGTTCATCTATACGCTGTTCTAGAAAGCGCAGGCGATGAAGGCACCGGAACAGATACCCTTGGTTCAACTGTTCTTGCGCTTGCCACTGGAAACTCAACGTTTCTGGTTGGTTTGGTTCGCGCTCTGGATTGGTCCACTCACTCTCGCGCTATTCTTCGCACAATCCAGCGTTCCCCAAATCTATGCGCCGTTCTGAGATTCCGAAGCCTTCGGAGTCTCGCACAAGTAGTTGGAGTTTGGAGCTTCTCTGGGGCTTGAAGTTTGCCCGTTTGGAGTTTAGTACACCTTCCGCAAATTCGACGGCAGGATGT
>JBFMBT010000500.1:0-2601 GCA_040754875.1 Verrucomicrobiota bacterium
GCTCCTTGCCACAGCGCTGCTGTGCCTACCCCTGGCGATGCTTGCGGAAGAACGGGCCGCCAGCGAGGGGCTCGCCTTCTTCGAGCAAAAGATCCGCCCGGTGCTGGAAGCCAAGTGTTACCAATGCCACAGCGCGAAGGCGGAGAAGCTCAAGGGCGGCCTTCACCTCGATAGCCGCGCCGGGATGTTGCGCGGCGGCGATTCCGGCAAGCCCGCCATCATTGCCGGCAATCCCGACCACAGCCCGCTCATCGACGCCATCCGCTACGCCAATCGCGACACCCAGATGCCGCCGAAAGAGAAATTGCCGGACGCCGTCATCACCGACTTCGTGGACTGGGTGAAACGCGGCGCGCCGGACCCGCGCATGGAAGAACCGCCGCCGCTGGCCGCACAAAAACTGGAGCGCCATCATTGGGCGTTTCAAACGCTGCGACCGCAGGCCGTCCCAACGGTGAAGCACCGCGAATCCGTTCGCACGCCGGTGGATGCGTTCCTGCTCGCGAAGCTGGAGGAAAAGAATCTGTTGTTCAGCAAGGAGGCGGAGCGCATCGCGCTGTTGCGGCGCGCGTATCTCGATTTGATTGGATTGCCGCCCACGCCGGAGGAAGCGCAGGCGTTTCTCGGCGACAAACGCCCTGATGCGTTCGAGCGGTTGGTGGATCGCTTGCTGGAGTCGCCGCATTTCGGCGAGCGCTGGGGGCGCCACTGGCTGGATGGCGCGGGCTATGTGGATGTCATGGGCATCGACAACGACGCGGGCACGGTGAAGCTCGGCGATGGCAAATGGCGTTATCGCGATTATGTGGTGCAGTCGTTCAACGAAGACAAACCGCTCGACCGTTTTCTGCTCGAGCAACTCGCGGGCGATGAACTGGTGGACTGGCGCAACGCCGAAGTTTATGCCGACGAACTCAAACGCCTGCTCATCGCCACCGGTTTCCTGCGCACCGCGCCGGATGACACGGACGAAATGGAAATCAACACGCCCGTGGACCGGCACAACCAGCTTCAACGCACCACCGAACTCGTCATGGGCAATCTGCTCGCGCTGACGGTTCATTGCGCGAAATGCCACGACCACAAATATGAGCCAGTCACGCAGCGCGACTATTACCGCCTCAACGCCATGTTCGCCACGGGCTTCAACCCGGTCGAATGGCCGCAACCCGCCCAGCGCGCCCTGCCGGACGTCCCCAGGTCCGTGAAGGCGGAGATTGACCGTCACAACTCCGAAATCGACAAACCGCTCAACGCGTTGAAAAAGCAGCGCGAGGATTTTCTCAAGCCGTTTGAATACCAGATGCAGGAAGCGCGCGCGCTCAGGCTGCCGGAAGCAATTCGCGCCGATGTCCTGGTTGCCGTCCGTACGCAGTACGACAAGCGCAATGAGATTCAAAAGTACCTGGTGGAACGCTTCGGCTCCGATGTGCGTGCGCGCCCGGCCGAAGTTGTGGCGTCACTGGTCGAGCCGGCGAAGGGCGAACTGGCCGCGCTGGACAAACAGATCGAGGAAATGACGGCCAAACGCCGCACGCATGGCAGCATCCAGGCCGTCTATGACGTCGGCGAGCCGCCGCCCATCCACGTATTGTATCGCGGCAATCTCGAAGCGCCGGGCGCGTTGATTCAACCTGGCTTTCTCGCCGTGCTGTGCGATTCGGAGGAAACCAGCTTTCTCGCGAACCACGTTTCCGGCAGCGCGGAGTTGCAGCCCGCCGGCAAGACCAGTGGCCGCCGGCTCGCGCTGGCGCAATGGCTCACGCGTCCGGACACACCCGCGTCCTCACTCGTGTCGCGCGTGTTCGTCAACCGCGCGTGGCAGCACTTGTTCGGCAAGGGGATTGTCGAGACGAGCGACAACTTCGGCCGCAGCGGCGCGGCGCCCACGCATCCGGAATTGCTCGACTGGCTCGCGCAACGCTTCATCGACGACGGCTGGCGCGTCAAATCGTTGGTGCGCCAGCTCGTCACGTCCTCCGCCTACCGGCAAACCGCGCAGCAAACGCGCCTCATGCAACGCGCGGCTGAAGCGGATCCCGACGACACGCTTCTGTGGCGGCAGCGGTTGCGGCGCGTCGAGTCCGAGGTGGTGCGCGACTCCTTGCTGGCGGTTTCCGGCCAGTTGGATCGCACCATCGGCGGGCCACCCGTTTTGCTGGCGAACAATCCCGACGGCAGCGTGACCGTGAAGCAGGAAGGCCAGGCGCCTTCCGCCAAAGTGCGCCGCAGCCTTTATCTCTTGATGCGCCGCAACTATCATCCTTCGTTCCTCGCGGTGTTCGACCAGCCGATCGTCGCCGCGAACTGCTCCTATCGTCCGCCGTCCGCCGTCGTGTCGCAATCGCTGACCATGCTGCATGATCAGTTTGTGCTGGAACAGGCGGAAGCGTTGGCGCAGCGCATCACGGAGGCGGCCGCCGGCAAATCGTTGCAACGGAAAATCGAACTGGCCTTTCAACTCGTGCTTGCGCGCCCGCCCACCGCGCGCGAACAAACGTGGAGCGCGGACGTCATCGAACGCCAGAATGAAAACTACCTCGCCGACGGCGTGCCCGCTGCCTGGGCCGGCCAGAAAGCCCTGGCCCAATTCTGCCACGC
>JBFMBT010000501.1:0-2597 GCA_040754875.1 Verrucomicrobiota bacterium
GACGCGTCGTGTCGCGGGTTGCCCGGGAAGAAGAGGGACGCATTTCGTATCTGCGGGTGCTATAAACAGGCTCCTACGGAGTTCGAAACAATCGATGACAACCCACAATCACGCAATTCGTTCACCGCGCTCCAGATCCAGCACGTGCCGCCACATGATGACCGGCGCAACCGCCCGATAACCGCTGTCCTGTCCGTCGTTGCACTCGATGACAACCCACCGGCCTTCGCGGGTTTGCGCCATATCCACCGCGAGGAATGTCACGCCCACGCGGCGAGCCGCCTCCGCTCCCAAGGCGATTGCTTCGGCCATTTCGCTGTCGCTTAACTGGTAATGCTCATCGGTCCAATAACGGCCAACGCCGACAAATTGGCCCTTCCACCAGAATGAGCGAAACTCAAACGCGCGCGGCAAAGTCTCCGCCAATTGCTGGCCAACGAGCCGCAGCGGCATGAATTCGCGAAAGACCACCCGCTGCCATCGCAGGATTGGGTCGGCATCCCAAGCGGTTTTCACCCGTTCAAAATCGGCCGGGTTCTCCAAGATGGACAGTTTCCGTTGATGCCGGCTGGTCTGCCGTTCCCCTTTGACGAATACAGGCCAGCCGAATTGCCGCGCGATCGTCTCCGCATCCGGCCACGCGTCGAACCACACGCTGCGCGGTGTCATGTCCGCCAGCAACGGATACCATTGCGGCAACTGACTGCATCGCAGATGCTCCTCGGGCATGTGGATGAGTTCGATGCCGTTTGAAAGCAGTTCACGACGGCGCCCCGCGTAATCGCCGGTCGCCCCCATTCGCGCCACCGCCCGCACGCGCTCGGGCCGGTTTGACGGACGCCGACATTCAAAGAAGTCGCTGAACCGAAAATCGTACCCGGGAAATTCGGTCGGTTGAACCGCGACCCAGAGGACATTCTCCAACAGGAGCAGATCCAATAATGCTTTATTCCCCATGCGTTTACAAAAAAAGACGCCGCGATGTTGCGGCGTCTTGGCAAATCAAACTATTCCGCGCCGCCTACTGCCCCCCGCGTTTCTCCATGAAGTCCGCCGCGCGTTTCTGCGCGTCCTTGACTTGTTCAGGATTCAGTTTGCGCAGCACGAATTCGCGGTTGTTCACCGCGTTGGTGTTGCCTCCCGCCGCGGCAATGTTGAACCATTTGTAGGCCTCCACGTAATCAGGCGTGGCGAGCTTGTCATTCGCGTAAAGGACGCCGAGGTTGAATTGCGCCACGTCAAAGCCCTGCTCGGCGGCCTTGGTGAACCACTTGGCCGCTTCCTTCTTGTCCTGCTTGACCACCTGGCCCTGGTCGTAAAACCAGCCGACTTCATTCTGCGAACGCGCGTTGCCCTGGTCGGCGGCCTTCTGATACCACTTGAACGCCTCGGCCGCGTCCTTCTTCACACCGCGCCCATTGGCATACATCACGCCGACGTTGTGCTGCGCCGGCAGGTGCCCCTGCTCCGCCGCCTTGCGATACCACTTGAAGGCTTCCTCGTCGTTCTCCTTCACGCCGCCCTTGCCGTTGTCATACATCCAGCCCAGTTCGTTCTGCGCCGTGGCGTCGCCACCGTTGGCGGACTTTTGGTAATAGGTCAATGCCGCCGCTTCATCGGCCTTCACGCCGCGTCCGCGCGCATGCATCAAGGCGAGATAATAGAGCGCCTGCGCATTGCCGGCGTCGCCCGCGCGCTTGAGCCACTTGAGCGCCGCTTCGTCGTCCTGCTTCACGCCCTGGCCGAGAAAATAGAGAATGCCCAGATTCTTCTGCGCGTTGACGTCGCCCTTGTTCGCCGCTTCTTCAAACAGCTTGGCGGCCTGCGCCATGTCGCGCTCGACGCCCTGCCCTTGCGCCATGAGCGACGCCAGTTCCGCCTGCGCCTCGGTCACGCCCTGGTCGGCCGCTTTCTTGAACCATTTGGTGGCTTCCGCCGCATTCTTCGGCACGCCCAGCCCGCGCGAATACATCACGCCGAGATTCTTCTGCGCCACGGCATTGCCTTGTTCGGCGGCCTTTTGAAACCACTTCGCCGCCTGCGCCATGTCCTCCGCCACGCCGATGCCGCGCGAATACATCCAGCCCATTTCGTTCTGCGCGATGGCGTCGCCGGAGTCGGCGGCTTTGCGGGTCCACTTGGCGGCGAGCGCGTTGTCCTTCTCCACGCCCTGGCCCTGAAAATACATGGTGGCGAGATTGCGCGCCGCCTGCGCGTCGCCGCCTTCGGCCGCCTTCTGGAACCACTTGGCGGCCTCGCCGAAATGCTGGAGCACCCCCTGTCCCTGGTAATACATCACGCCGAGGGACAGTTGCGCCTTGGCATCGCCCTTCTGGGCGCGGTCCTTGATCTCGCCGACGCTCGGGGCGGGCGCGGCGGGCTGCGCCATGGCCGCCAGCGGCAAGGCCAGCGCCAGACCCCAGAGGCAACACTTCACTCCCATGGATACTTCAGATTTATTCATGCGCCGGAGGTGATAGCGAACGCCGGGCGAAAAAGCAATCCCGGAGGGAATGGGTGATAATGACGAATGACGAATGCCGAATGACGAAAGAAGCCCGAAGTGGGAACTCGCAAGCGAATCAGCCACAGTTCGT
>JBFMBT010000502.1:0-2594 GCA_040754875.1 Verrucomicrobiota bacterium
TTTTGAATCTGGGCCGTGGGAACTTCCCGTTCCAAGGCCAGCAAAATGTGGGCGCGGGTCACCTCGCGGGCTGAATGTTGTCCTTTGGTTCGAAAACCTTCCAGGAAGCGCCGATCCCCGGAAGCCAGGTTAATCCGTTTGGGTCTCATCCCAAACAGAGTGCTGTAACGTTATTTAATTGTCAAACAGTCGCGACTCAAGCATTGCTTCGGCATCGCGGAATACGTTGCTTCGCATTGGCGATCCTGCTGTGCCCGTTTTGCTTGGCGCGCTGGATTCTACAAACCTGATGACGCGTTATCGCGCAGCGTGGTTTTTGCGTGAGATTGGTCCAACTCGCCCTTCAGATTTGCGCCGCTTGAGTCACCACACCCATGACCCCGCCGGATACACTCGAGTTTTGGTGATGCTGAGTCTTGGTAACAACCCAGCTGGGGTTTATGCCGCGGAACGCCAATTTGTTGCCGCTTTGGATGACGAATATGATGCGATTCGCATGCAGGCAGCCGTGGGATTGGCCAGCATTGGTTATGATGCCAAAGTCGTCCTGCCGAACCTGTTGATGGCGACTTACTACTCCGCCTTTTACGACCACCCGCAGCGATTTGGTTCGAGCCGCCAGTTTCCCGCAGGCTGGCCCGATGAACGGACTTGGAAACGCGCTGTCAGCAACCTTGTCGCTCTTGCTCCTACGCCACAGGATGTGACCGAAGCCATGAGGTCGCTCTTGGATCCCAAACGTCCTGACATTGCGACTGCGGCTGCCCGTGGCTTGTGGCGACAATCGCGCAATCCCGAAGTTGTGCTGCCTACGCTATCGGCAGTTCTCGATTCACCAAATGACTTGAGAATGCGTCCTGCGATCGTTCTTCTTGGCGAAATGGGAAACGCGGCCAAACCTGCTGTCCCGGCGTTGGCCAGGTTGGCGGCCTCCACCAATTTGACGGCACTGACGGCCCATCAGGCTCTTGCTAAAATTGATCCGGCTATGGCTCAAACGATTTCGGTTGTTCCTAACGACATTTATGCCGACTTGGAACACGCTTGGAGCCGCTTCCCTCTCCCGGAGATCGGCATGCCTGCCGTCCTCACAGTCCGCGAAGCAGACCGTGAATCCCCCTGACACCATCCGCACCGGCTGCCTCCATCTGCCGCCCAGCCTGAGCCGGCGCTTCGCCCGGGCGTTGCTGATGGTGGAGTTGCTCGTCTTCCTGTGCATCGGCTGGTTGTGCTGGCGCACGCCGCGGCCCATGACGGTGAAAGAAGCCATTCGCAACCTTCACGCCACCGATGCGGCATCGCGCAATCCCCTCATTGACGCCTGGAATTCACTTGGCATCCGGCCCATTCCACGACCGTCCGCCGCGGAAATTCAATTCGGAGCCGCCCACGTCCTGGCGAACTACGGCCCCGAAGCCGCACCCGCCGCGCCTCATCTGGCCGAGTGGCTGCGTGATCCCTCCAGGCAAAAGGTTGGGCGCGATGCGTTGGTGCGGATTGGCCCCGCCTCCGTTCCGCATGTCCTCCCTTTGCTTCAAGGTACCGACCTGCTGACCCGCACGGCCGCCGTTGACACGCTGGCGCGCATCCGGCCGTTCACTGTGGATTCGTTGCGCGGACTGCAACGGGCTCTGGCCGACGCGGACCCGTTGATCCGCCGCATCGCCGCCCATCCGCTGAGCACCGCCACTCGCATTTCACCGGAAGCGTTGCAGGCGCTCCGGCAGATGACAAATGATCCGGACGACGAGGTGTGCCTGCTCGCTACCGTCGGTCTTGTCGATGCCAACACCGACATGGAAACCGCCGTGCGGATACTGGGTAATTCGATTATGCTGCCGCCCCGCAGGGATCTTTACACAATTACATTTGTGTTGAATGTCAGTGGTCGGAACGATCCGAGGATTCCCTGGCAAGAATGGCTTCATTACGACCCGCCCAAGCTCGCCATACAGACGCTTGCTGCCGCGCCGTACGACGAAAAATGTGTGGGCCTGTTCCAGAAAGCCATCGCGCGGCATGAAGGCACCTTTCGCATCGAAGCGGCAAGGGGTTTGTGGATCTACACGCGTGACGCGTCCAAGGTTGTCCCCGTGCTTGTCAGTTGCGTCGAAGCGAAAATGAGTTGGTATCGGAATTGGCATGCGACAACGGGCGCGTTTGAATTGCTCAGCGAGATGGGTAATGAAGCGCGCGCCGCCACCAACGCACTGGCCCAAGTCATCTTGAAAAACGAAGAGTGGTCGCGTCACGCCCGTGCAACATTGAAGAAGATCGATCCCCAATTGGAATCCTCCATCCCCGTTCAACCCACGAAACGAACGGGTGGGGATTATCAGGTACTGATGATTCGAGGAAGAATCGCTGGAGGGACGACCGTTGAAATGCCGCCCCAAAAGTTCAGGGTTTTGATGTTTTTTGAGCGCGATGAGTGCTCGGAGACTGCTACAAGGTTCATGGAAAGGGAGCGCGCGTCGTCAGCTTTCGCAGAGTTTGAGGAACTCCGCTTCGTCGATGATTTTCACGCCGAGTTTTTGTGCCTTGTCGAGTTTGGAGCCGGCCTCCGTGCCGGCCAGCACGTAATCGGTCTTCTT
>JBFMBT010000503.1:0-2583 GCA_040754875.1 Verrucomicrobiota bacterium
TTCGCGCGCTGGCCCTCCCTGATACGGCCACGCTGGGTGAAAGTGTTAATGTTCATCGCGGTTGCCGGGGCGTTTGTCGCCTCGTGGCAAGTGGCGGAACGTTTGATGGATTTGCCGCTGCCACCATCCTGGGTGGCTCTGGGTCTGGGCGCGGCAGTCTGGTGGGCCGGGTTGCGTGGAACCCGTTTCATGCGCCGCGAGTTTCCGATGAGCTGCCTCACGGTTGGCGATTTGCTCCGATCATTTGTTCCGCAAACACCGCGATTTACCAATGCTTCGAAATTCAGCCGCGAGGAAATCGCGACGCGCGTGCGGCGAATCGTCATCGAACAATTTGCGCTTCGCGAATCGGATTATCGAGAGGATGCCGAATTCGTCAAAGATTTCGGAGCTGATTAGTTAGCGCCCCTTTGTTTCCTGGATTTCCCCGATGATGCGTCTGTAGCTGACGTCGGCAGGAATCCGTTCTCCCCGATCCAACTCGGTGATGCCCTCGTTGAGTTTCATTTCGAGTTCAGCCTGCGTGTTGAAATGAAATCCTGACTTCGCAGCTTCCCATTCCAATCCGCCGGGGAGATCGCACCCGGCAAATTCAAGATGAATCACCCGGCGGTTTGCCGGAGAAACTGCGGGTGAGGAAGCATGCAGGAGAAGCGGGCGCATCAGGACTGCGTCGCTGGAGTTGACCACACAAGCGACAGGTTCAACCCGCTCTCGCCAGCGTTTGATGGCGTTTGCTGACAGCTTGCCTTCGCGATGCGAGCCAGGAAGCACACGCAAAGCTCCGTTCGACTCGCCACAATCATCCAGATGCAGCCGCAGGGTGAGCATTTGTTGCAACACTTCAACCGGCGGTTGCACGTGAACCAAACCGGATTTCGTGGACCACGCGGAAAAGCCTGGCGCATCGCGTCTTTGCTTTACCGCAATGAACAAATCCTGATGCCAGGGCACTTTCCAATTGGCCGCAGGGGTCTTGTCAAAAAACAAACCGCGAACCGGGTGGGCATTTGCGCCGAGAACCGGCGCGAGCAATGAACGGATGGCGCTTGAATCGGCCAAGGCACGCACTTCCGGAACCTGAGTGAGCAGGTTGCGAATACCGCCTCCACGTCTGCTGCCAGGAACCGATACATCCAACAAAGCAAAGAGGTCGCGCAAACGCGCCGTCTCTTCGGGCGCAACAACACCACGAAGAATGGCGAAACCGTCCTGTTCAAGTTTGGCCCGCACGAATCAATACCTCCTCGGCGGGCCCAATGGGGGCGTGGTGGATTTGGGGGGCGGCTGGTTGGTTTTCTTTTCCTTGAAGGCGGAGCGCAGGAGCCAGTGGCGCTTGAGGCCCTGCATCAGCTCATCGGCGTGGACGATGGCGTCGGAAATCTCGGTGACGATGTTCGAATTGGCCTGGACCTGGCTGTTGAGGTTGCTGGTCATGTTCGCGATGTTGTCCAGCGTGCGGTTGAGATTGGACACCAGCACGGCCAGGTGTTCATCGGCGTTGGTGACGACGGTCTGCGCGCTGGCGAGGGTGGCATCGGCGGTCTTGATGGCGTTGCTGGCCACGAGCAGGGTGTTGTCCACGTTGGTCAGCGTGCGGCTGGAATTGGTGAGCAGGGAATTGGCGGAGACCAGCGTCTTTTCAAGTTCCGTGTTGATGTTCGTGGGGATGAGCCATTCGCCCAGCGAACCACGCGGGTCCTTGAGCCGCTCGCTGATGGCGGCGAGGTTGGTCACGATGGGACGCGCTTCATCGACCAGTTCGTCGGCGTTGGCGCTGACGCGGGCGGTGTTGTCGAGAATGGTGGTGAGCTGATTGGTGAGCGTGAGGAAGTTCGGCAACGCCTTCTCGGCGGTGTCCACGAGGCGTTCCAATCGTTCAGTGACGGCGGGCGATTCATCCGAAAGCAGCCAGTAGGGCTTGGAGTCCTTGGTGATTCGTTCGTAGCGGCCCTCCTGGTCGAGCCAGACGGCGGTCAGGGTCTTGCCCTTCTGTTCATACACCGCGTGCAGGTCCTTTTTTGTGCCGTTGGCGTTGGTGTAGCCGTTCCAGCCGCCTTGAAGAATCTCCAGATTGCGTCCGCCGAGGAAGTCGGCGGCGATGACCTTCACGCGCGAATCGTTCCAGACATAGCCGATGTATTCGCCCTGGACGTAAAACTCCACATACACATTGTAATCCTTCCCCGGGTCTTCAGCGGTGATGCGCGTGATCTGGCCGACATCAAAGCCCATCATCTTGACCGGCGCGCCGACGCCCAGACCGGTCGCGTTTTTCACGTAGGTGAAGAACGGCGCCTTGGTTTTGAACCACCCTTTGCGGTCGGCGGTGTAGTAAAAATAGTAGCTGAAGCCGGCCAGCAACAGAAAAGTGGCCAGCATCACGAAGAGGCCGACGGCGCGTTCGACGCGGCTGAGCCGCGTGCGCAATTGAGGAGTGAGGTCCTGGAGTCCCATAGTTATAACGCCGGGTTGCTGGTTCGCGGAGCCGAAGTGATTCCATTCAGAAGGTACCAGTGCGCGATACGGCGGTCCCCCTCACCCTGCCCTCTCCCCCAGGAGAGGGTGGATTGTTCCCGCGTT
>JBFMBT010000504.1:0-2559 GCA_040754875.1 Verrucomicrobiota bacterium
GGACATTCGATTCAAACGGAATCTGCGGCACCTCGGCGGGCACGGAAACGGGATGATGCTCGATGGGCTGTTCGAGCAACGCGATGATGCGGTCGATCTCGCTCACCGCATCCTCGTAGGCTTCCTCGGCGCTGACACCGTTTTCGATGATCGCGTTGACGAGGATGGTGATGGTCTGCGCCACGCGGTCGAAAATCAGCAGCTCATCCGCGATGAGGAAATACATCGTGGGCGTGCGCAAATCGTCCTGCGGCGGGCGCGGCACCACGGGCTCGATGTCATGGATGAATTCGTAACCGATGAACCCGACAGCGCCGCCGGTGAAAATCGGCAGGCCGGGCAGCGACACGGGGCGATATCGCTGGAGGACCTTCTCGACAACCTCCAGCCCGTCGCGCACGCCTTTGGCGCCCTCCGCGTTTGTTGCCTGCGCGGTGGCGAATTGCTCGACCACCTTGCCGTTCTCAATGATTTCGAGGCGGCTGCCGTACTGGCGGATGATGCCGCGCGGGTTGCAGCCCACGAACGAATAACGTCCCAGATGCTCGCCGCCTTCCACCGATTCGAGCAGAAACGATTCGCCCTGCCCGCGGATTTTGCGGTAGGCGGACAACGGCGTCTCGAAGTCCGCCAGGATGCGGCGCGTGACGGGGATCAGGTTGCCCTGCTGTGCCAGTTTCAGAAACTCGTCCTTGCTCGGGGAATGCATAATGTTTTGCTCAACGCATGAACCGCCGTCCGTGCCAGACCGAAAGCAGCGTATAAAACACCACCACCAGCGCGTAGCCCACGATGCCCAGGCCGATGGCCAGCACCGGCTCGCGCCCGCCGCTGAAGAGCATCACCGCCGCGCCCACGCCGCCGATGAGCAGGTTTTGCGCGAACAGGCAGAACACGTAGAGGCTCCAGCTCGCCTGCGACATCTGCTCGGCGACCATCAGGCTGTAACGCGCCTCGCCCAGCGCGCGCATGAGCCAGGCGGATTGAAAATTATGCGCCGCCACCAGCACGCTGGTCGTGCTCAACACAATCGCCGGCAGCGGATACATGGCCACGATCAACGCCAGCACCGCGTGTGTGATCACGCCGCCGCGCCAGCCCAGCCGGCGCGAAAGCGGGTTGGCCTCCAGTTCGAGGTTCGGCGTGCCGATCCACGTGCTGATAAAATCCGCCGCCCGTGAAAAGACCACCACGGCCAGCAGAATGAAATAGTCCGCGCTGGCGAATGGGACTGTGAATTCCGTCATTTTTTGCCGTAGATTTGCTCGGGCGTTTCCAGTTGCGCCTCGGTGATGTCGAACGCTTCGCCCTTGCCTTTGACCGAGCGGAAGAAACACGATTGGTAACCCTCGTGGCAGGCCGCGCCAATCTGCTCCACCTGGATCAACAACGTGTCGCCATCGCAATCGAACGCGATGTCCTTCACCGTCTGCACGTGCCCGCTGCTCTCGCCTTTCATCCAGAACTTCTGGCGCGACCGGCTCCAGAAATGCGTCTTGCCTGTCTCGATCGTTTTCTCCAGCGACGCGCGGTTCATCCATGCCATCATCAGCACGCGGCCCGTGCCTTGTTCCTGGATGATCGCCGGGATGAGGCCGTCGGAAGTGAATTTCAATTGGTCGTAAAAGCTCATAGTCGCACTGGTATGTTTTTGCGGGCGAGAAACTGTTTCACATCGCCCACCGTGTATTCGCCGAAATGAAAAATGCTCGCCGCCAGCACCGCGTCCGCCTTGCCCTCGAACAACACATCCGCCATGTGTTCGAGCCTGCCCGCGCCGCCGCTGGCCACCACCGGCACGTGCACCGATTCGCTGATGCGCCGCGTGATTACGAGGTCGTAACCCGCCTTCGTGCCGTCGGCGTCGATGCTGTTGAGCACGATCTCGCCCGCGCCCAATGACACCGCGCGCTGCGCCCACTCGACCGCGCCCAGGCCCGTCGGCTTGCGGCCGCCGTGCGAAAACACTTCCCATGTCTCCGGCGCGACACGCTTGCAATCGATGGAAACCACGATGCACTGGCTGCCGAATTTTTCCGCGCCCGCCTTGATCAACTCCGGCGTCGCCAGCGCCGAGGAATTGATGCTGATCTTGTCCGCGCCCGCCCGCAGCATCGTGTGCATGTCTTCGACCGTGCGGATGCCGCCGCCCACCGTCAACGGCATGAAACATTGGTCGGCCACGCGCTGGATGACCTCGACCATCGACGCCCGCCCATGCGCGCTGGCGGTGATGTCGAAGAACACCATTTCATCCGCGCCCTGGTCGTTGTAGCGCACGGCCAGCGCCACGGGGTCGCCCACGTTGCGCAATTCGCCGGCCTCGGCCTTGCCGAACTGCACGCCGCGGGTCACCTGGCCGTTGTGCACGTCCAGGCAGGGTATGATGCGTTTAGCGAGCACGTTATTTCGTCAGTATGGACCCGATTCAAAAAAAGTCCCGATGACTCTTGCGAGTTCATCGGGTGGGACCTTTACCACGCACAAGCCGGGCAGAGAACGATCTCCTTGCGGGAGGTCCCGTTCACCGATGCCACAGCCTATGCCAGCAATTCATAT
>JBFMBT010000505.1:0-2546 GCA_040754875.1 Verrucomicrobiota bacterium
GGACCGCTTCATAAGCATCCCAGCATTCGTCGGCGGACCGTCGCCCGGCCAGCCAATGCAGGCGGCCTTTGCGGGTAAGTTCACGCTGCTTCGGGAGAATGGGTGGGGCGCCGGGCGGCTGTTTTCGAATCCACACTTTTCGCAGCAACCGCGGATCATAGCCGAGCAGGATCTCCTCACCGCTGGAAAGCGACAGTGACTCGAGGACGTGGAACGGTCCGACTTTGGGCGTTTCGCTGGTCTGTGGAGCGGACTCCTCCGCCAGCGTTTGTGGCGAACGTCGTTCGTGACCGGCGCGTTGCACGACCCGCGTGCCGGTGAGCAAATCGTGCACGGACGCGAAGCCATTGCGGCGCCGGGCAGTGGCGAACAAGAGGGCGAGCGCCGCGTATATTGACAGAGCCCCAACAACCTGCATCCCCATTCCGAGCCCCGCGGGGCTTCCTGCGCCGATCAACCAAGCCGGAATGTACGGGGCAAAAGCAAAAATCGACGCGCGCGCAAACGACCTGGGCAAACCGGGAAGGTTGCCGTTCGAATCCACCACGCGAAGCCCGCAAAGGCGCTTGCCGATCCCGGCGCCCCAGAGGCCTTCGCACAAAGCGAAGTAGAGCGCTTGCACGATGACCGGCGACCACATCCAAATTTTCATCGTATCCGACCCCGGGGCCGCGTTCCCGTGACCGGAAATGGAGGAGAAAATCGACACGCCCGCCTGGACGACGATGGTCGTGAGCGCGCAATCGATCATTCCGGCCACGGTCCTCAAGCCCAGGCCAGCCGCCGGCGTCTCCGCCGAGCTAAACGGCAGGAGAACCTGGCGCAGCTCCTCGTAATCCTTGAAGCGTTGCGCCGGTGCTTTAGCCAGACAACGCAGCACGGCCTGGTCGAGCGCTTTCGGAATCTCCGGGCAAAGAATGCGTGGAGACGGCGCGGGCTTCTCGAGCACGGCGGCCACGAGTTTCACCATGTTGTCGGCGTTGAACGGCGTCTTGCCCGTGAGCAGAAAATAAAGCGTTACACCCACCGAATAAATGTCGGAGCGCACGTCCAGGTCGTCGCCGCGCAATTGTTCCGGCGAAGCATAACTGGGGGTGCCCATGATCGCGCCGGTGATGGTCAGGTTGGCCGGATCGCGCGCGATGGTCGAAATGGAAAGCCCGAAGTCGCCAACTTTAACTGTGCCATCGGCATCGACGAAGCAGTTTGATGGCTTCACGTCGCGATGCAAAACGCCCTTGGCGGCGGCGGCTTCCAGGCCCGCCATGATCTGCAGGATGGCGTCCACCGCTTTGGTCACGGGCATTGGCCCGCCCGTCTTGACGAGTTCGGAAAGCGTGCCGCCCCGCACATATTCCATCGTGATCACGGGCGCGTCGTCGATTTCCTCGGCGCCGTAGACATAAACGCTGTTGGGATGGTTGACTGAAGCGGCCAGGCGTCCCTCGCGCAGAAAGCGCTGGCGCGCTGTCGGTGAATCTGGCGCGTGCCTCAGGACTTTCAACGCCACCCGGCGCCCGTTTTCCACGTCCTCGGCTTCATAGACCGATCCCATGCCTCCTTCGCCGAGCAAACGAACGATGCGATAGCCGCCAAAGAGCCCTCCCGGTTCTGGCCCCAAAATCGGCTTAAAACCAGGACCGCCTGCCTCCGTCACTCCATCGGTCTGGAGCAGGCATTGGGGACAGAGACCATCGGGCGCGTCGGCTGGGAGAACGGAGGCGCAAGTGCGGCAAAGTCGTATGGTTTTCATGGGCATGGTTTCGCTTTTTGATCTCGCATCTCCTACTTACTGAAAGGCGGCGAAAGGTTACACGCCTCTCATCCGCTCAACGCTTTCCGCAAATGACGCCGTTCCTCCGCGACTTCCTCCGCCGTCGCAACGGTGTGGGCAATTTCCTCGTCCAACAGCTCCCGATATCGGCGCCGCAATCGATGGATCGCAACTTTCACCGAGCCTTCGCTGGCGCCGAGACGCGAGGCCAGTTCCGAGTAAGGCGTTCCGCGTCCGCCCGACTGAAGGAATTCTTTCAGTTGCTCGAAAGCTTCGAGCAGCCCCGCGGCCGCTTGCTCGGCACGAAGCCGGGACAAAACTTGCTCGAGCAGCGTCAAGGCCCAGCGACGCTCATATAGCTTGTCAGCGCTCAACTGTTCCGCCGGCTCGAGCGCGTAACGCTGCTCTGCGGCGAGACCGTCCAACGCAATCATCGTCAGCCCGCCGCCGCGTTTGCGGGCGCGCGACTTCTCGTACTCCTTCGCCAGGTAACGCTTCAACGCCATCAACAGGAAAGAACGGAACCGGCCCTTCGCCTGGTCAACGCTGTGCAGGTAGTTCTTTTCCACGCATTGAGCGAAGAAGCCTTGAACGACATCCTCCGCGTCGTGCGAACTGTGCCCGAGTCGGCGCACAAACGCATAAAGGGGGTACCAATATGTTTCACACAACCTCTCCAGGGCCTCCCCTGCCTGGACGTTCTCGCCGTGTGCAGCGGCCATCACGACACTCCAATGCGTCGTGACAAACTGCTCATGATGGGTGCGTGTTG
>JBFMBT010000506.1:0-2541 GCA_040754875.1 Verrucomicrobiota bacterium
CGGCGAGGCGAGCTTGCCGGCGTTTTTGGCGCCGGCGCGCGCGGCGGCGATTTCGGCTTCGTAGAACTTGAGTTCGGGATTCTTCTCCAGCGCCTCGGCCACCAGGGCGTCAATGGCGTGCGGACGGATGGCGGGTTCCTTTTCCGCCGCCACGGCGTGCGACACGAGCGCGACCAGGAGACACAGACAGACCAATTTCCAAAGCTTCATAAACAGACACAACGGGTTCAACCGACAAGGGAGACGACGCGCGGCGTGAGTACACACCGCGACCGTAAGAGCGTCCCGTCAGGGACGGTTTACGAAGCAAACGAAGGCGCGCGGGGTGGGGCGGCCGCGCGATGGATGAATTGCCAGGCCTTGGGAAGTTCGGGGGGAGGTGCCCCGGCAATTTCACTCTGGCCAGCGCTGTCGGCGGGGAGTTCAGCCAAAGTGGCGGTGAAGATGTCCAGGACAACGAGGAGCACCGGCAACGCGACGCCGCTTTTCTCGCTTTTATAAAGGCCGGCTTCAATGACGGCGCAGGCGTCCTGACAATCGGATTCCTGATGGGGCACGGCGTCATCGTGAGCGCAGCAACTGAGGAACTCCCATTGGTGCAATGCTTCCAAAGGGCAATGCACTGAAAGCGGGAGCCAGAACGCCGCGAGCAGGAGCGCAATGGTTGAGCGGAACCACTTCATTGAAGTCATACTATATCGATTCGAAGCCGATAATCAAATCAAACCTCAGAGCGACAGGAATTTCAGCACTTTGATCTCCTTGGGCATGACCATCAGGATGCGGTTGCCTTCGAACTCGAGGTGGCGCGGGGTTTCGCTTTGATAGAATTCCCACACTTCGGAGCCGCTGCGCGGGTTCAAACGGTAGATGCGGAAGTGATCGTCATTGCCCGAGAAACCGTCCTGCGAATGGCTCATGAACAGGTGTTTTTCCGTCACGAAAAAGCGGTTCCCGGGGTGTTCGGATTCCCAGATTTTTTTGCCGTTTTCGGGATCCACCTTCATGATCACGACCTGTGGCTTGTCCGTCAGTTTGATCTGTTCGGAGTATTGGATGGAATCGGGCGAGGCGGTGGTGCTTTTGACAAGCAGCATGCCTTTGGCGTCCAGCGCGACCTGGGAAATGCCAACGCTGGTGAGGCGCCATTTCACCTCGCCTGACGGCAAGGCGAAGGCGGTCAGCACGCCTTGATCATAGAAATAGAGCGTGTCGTTGGCTTCGAGGCACGGTTGCGGGGCGAGTTGTCCGCCGAACCCGCCGAATCCGAATCGCGCGGCGACGGGGAATGAGAGCGTGCTTTCGGCCAGGAGCTTGTTGCTTTTGTCGAGCAGGTAGAGCTTCGTGTTGGCCACGACCATGTCCACGGTTTTCGCAGTGAACAAGGAGGGCGGGCCGGTGACCTGCTTGATCCAGGTGCTTTCGCCACTGCCCATCCGGCGCTTCAGGGTGACTTCGTAAGTGCTTTCGTCGAAGGTGTCGTAGCCGCCGGTTTCGCTGCGTTTGATTTCGTTGAACAAATCCTCGGCCACGGCCCCGACGTTGGAGGCGGCGCTGGTCTTGGTGTTCAAACTCGACTTGGCGCTGGCCTCCTTCATCACGCGCTTGGAGACCATGTTTTCCTTGATGAGCTTGACGGTCAGCTCGGCAACGTTTTCGCCGGCGGGGACAAATTCCACGCGCGTCTTGCTCAAGAAAGCAAGATCTTCCCCCAGTTCCTGTTTCAACAGCACGCCTTGCGTCGGGGCGGCCTTGGATAGATCCTTTTTGACCGTCTTGGATTCCGGGCGGGGGATGGTTACTTCCTGCGTTTCCGGCTGGCCGTCCGGCAAGGTGACGCGCGTAATCTGGCGGCGGTCGAAACTGATGGATGACACGATGGTCACCGCGTCGCTGGTGGCGCTGAAGGACTCGAGGTTGCCCTTGAGCGCAACGTTGTGTTTCTCCTCCCCGCTTTGCGCATCAAAACCCAACATGCGCCTGCCGGCCTGCACCCAGATTTCATTTCCGGTCACGGCCAGTTGTGGGCGGTCAAAATAACCGCCGTCCGAGCCGCCGCCGGAGACTTCCTTGGTCCACACCGTCTTGCCTTCCTTCGGATCGTGGAGGGCAAGGCTCTTGCCGTCGTACACCGCCACGCGGTCCGCGCCAACGAAGGTTGCGGCGACCGCGGCAGGGTCTTCCGGATCGGCAGCCGTCACGGCGATGGAATATTCGAGGCTGGGATGCGAACCGACGAAGTAGTACCACGCGTAAACGCCGAGCAACGCCGCCAGCAAGAACACGATGCCCGCCGCGATGCGGCCGACCTTGCCCCAGAGCTGGCCCTCGGCGACGCTGTGTTGGAATTCGCACTTGGGCACTCTGACGCCGTTGACTTCCGCTTCGTGGCGGCACTTGGCCGAACAGAGGAACCCGAAAACCGCCATGCACTTCGGGCAAATCGGCTTCTGACACATGAAACACGTGGCCGTCGCGATTTCCTTGGGATGCTTGGGACACGGCTGAAGCTCGACAGATGCCGTCTCGGCGGCGGGAGCC
>JBFMBT010000507.1:0-2509 GCA_040754875.1 Verrucomicrobiota bacterium
TGGGCGAAGAGGGCCGGACCATTTCCGGTCGGAACGGGCGCCAGGTGGCCGACGGGCCATTCGCGGAAACCAAGGAGGCGGTGGGCGGTTATCTGCTGTTGTACGCCGATGGCTTCGAGGAAGCCGTCCGGGTCGCGCAGTCCTGCCCGAGCCTGGCCTACGGCGTGAGCATCGAAGTTCGCCCGGTGCTCGACGAATGCCCGGTGTTCCAGCGCATCCGGGCACAACAAGCCGCCGAAGCCGTAAATGCCTGATGTTGCGAAAAATTAACTTCAAATGACCTGACGTCCGCCAGCAATCTGTGTTATCATTTTAGCGAAGTTTTAACCTCAACCAAACCATCCATGAGCACTGAAAAAGTCGATTACCTCATTTTGTTCCGCGGCAACGATTGGGACAAGGGCCTCTCACCCGAACAATTGCAAAAGGTCGTGGCCGACTGGTATGCGTGGTTCGATCGCTTGAAACAGGAAGGCAAATGCCTCGGCGGACATCCGCTCCAGAACGAAGGCAAGATTGTTTCCGGCAAGAAAGGCCGCACCGTCGCCGATGGACCGTTTGCTGAATCCAAGGAAGCCGTGGGGGGATATTTTTACCTCCAGGTAGCCGACGAAGCGGAGGCCATTGCCATTGCGCAACTGTGCCCCGGGCTTGAATACGGCTGCAAGGTTGAGGTGCGTCCGGTGGCCGACATGTGCGCGGTCCGCGCGCGGGCGTTGGAGATGTCCGCAGGCGAGCCTGCCGGCGCGAGGGCCTGATGGCTTACGACGAACAACTGGCGGCGCGTGTGCGGACGCACTTCGCGGCGCGCTCGGTGTCCTTCGAGGAAAAGCGCATGATGGGCGGGTTGTGCTTTCTCGTGGACGGCAAGATGTGCGTGGGCGTGGAAAAGGAGCGGCTCATGGCGCGGATTGATCCGGCCGCTTACGAATCGGCGCTGCAACGCAAGGGTTGCCGGCCGATGGACTTCACCGGACGTCCCATGCGCGGCTTCGTGTTTGTCGTCGGGGAAGGATACGCGTCGGATCGCGATCTGGCGGCGTGGCTCGACCTGGCGCTGGAATTCAATCCGCGCGCCCAATCCTCGAAATCGCGGGCAAAGGCAAAGGCAAAGGCTTCACCGCGCAACACAAAGAAATCACGCTGATTGTCCTATGAGCCAAACCGCCGAGCTGCCCGCAGTCGAAGTGTCACCCGTTGCCGAAACGCAACCGGCATCGGGCGACATCTCGCGCCTGGCCGAGCACCTCTTCCGCCACGAAGCAGGCAAACTCGTGTCCGTGTTGACGGGCATCTTCGGGATACATCGCTTGCAGATGGCGGAGGACGTGGTGCAAGAGGCGCTGATTCGCGCGCTGAAGACGTGGCCCTATTACGGCATACCGAAGAACCCCGCCGCGTGGCTCACGCAGACCGCCAAGAATCTCGCGCTGGATCTGGTCCGGCGCGAAAAGAACTTCCAGGAGAAGGAATCGCAAATTGTCGCCTTCATCGAGCAGGGGACCGTGGATTCGGATGACGCCCCGTCATTCGACGACGAAATCAAGGACGGTCGCCTGCGGCTGATGTTCGCGTGCTGCCATCCGCTCATTCCGCAGGAGGCGCAGACCGCGCTGGCGCTCAAGACCCTTTGCGGATTCAGCCCCGCGGAAATCGCCAAGGCCTTCCTCACCACGGAAGCGGCCATTGCCAAGCGGCTCACGCGTGCGCGCCAGAAAATTCAGGAACTGCGCATTGCATTTGAAATTCCTTCCGGCGAGGAATTGGCCGGCCGTCTCGACACCGTATTGCAAACACTCTACCTGCTGTTCAACGAAGGCTACAAGGCGTCCAGCGGCGAGAATCTCGTGCGTGAAGACCTGTGCTTCGAGGCGATTCGGCTGGCGGGCCTGCTGGCGGAACATCCGGTGGGCAACCTGCCGCGCACGCACGCGTTGCTCGCGCTCATGCTGTTGAATGCCGCGCGCCTGCGCGCCCGCGTGGACATGGACGGCAACATGCTTCGCCTCAAGGAACAGGACCGCTCGCGCTGGAACGGCGCCATGATCGGCGCGGGCATCCAGCATCTGGCCCAGTCCGCGGCGGGACAGGAACTCAGCGAATATCACCTCCAGGCCGGCATCGCCGCCTGCCATTGCGCGGCGAGGGATTACGAGTCCACCGACTGGCCGCAAATTCTCGAGCTGTATGACCGCCTGGTGGAGATTGACGATTCACCCGTCGTGGCCTTGAACCGTTCCGTCGCCATCGGCCAGGTGCACGGGCCGGCGGCGGGAATTGACGCCGTTGCCGCCATCCGCAACTGCGGCTCCCTCGATTCCTACTACCTGCTATACGCCGTGCTGGCCGAATTCGAGACCCAACTCGGCAATTTCCCCGCCGCCGCCAGCCACCTGCGCAAGGCGATGCAACTCACCGAGGTAAAGGCCGAGCAAACGTTGCTCGCCGGGCGATTGCGCGACTGCGAGCGGAATACCGCCGGGCCCGGGTTTCAGAATTCCGTCTTCCC
>JBFMBT010000508.1:0-2497 GCA_040754875.1 Verrucomicrobiota bacterium
CTCAGCCCGAAGGAAACGATTCCCCACACCGACGAAGGCTGGACGGCTTATGTCGAGGCCCGGTTGCAACGGCTCGCCGCGTTGGATGCGCAACGGCGCAAGGATGCGGCCGCGGAAGAAAATCAATACTGGCAGGAGCGCCACGAGCTCGCGCGGAAATTGTTGGCGCAACTGCCCGCGCCGAAAGTGCCGCAAGTCTCCGGCAAAGCGGTGCATAACGACATTGACCGCTTCATCAACGCGCGATTGAAAGCGGCGAAGGTCAAACCGGCGGCGCTGGTGGATGATTGGTCATTCCTGCGGCGCGTGAGCATCGATGTGCTGGGCACCGTGCCGACGCCCGGGATGATTGCGGCGTTCCAAAACGACCAGAGCCCGAACCGCCGCGCGAATTTCATCGACCGCGTGCTGGCCAGTCCCTCGTGGGCGGACAACTGGGTGGGTTATTGGCAGGACGTGCTGGCGGAGAACCCGGGCATTTTGAAGCCGACGTTGAACAACACCGGCCCGTTCCGCTGGTGGATTCACGAGTCGTTCCTCGACAACAAACCGATGGATCGTTTCCTCACCGAACTGGTGATGATGGAAGGCAGCGTGTATCACGGCGGCCCGGCGGGCTTCGGCCTGGCGACGCAGAACGACGTGCCGATGGCCGACCGCGGGCAGGTGTTGTCGCAGGCGTTCCTGGCGATGAACCTGGCGTGCGCGCGCTGTCATGACGCGCCGTATCACGATTTCAAGCAGAAGGACTTGTTCGGCTTGGCCGCGATGTTGAAGAAAGGCCCCGAGGCCGTGCCGGCGAGCAGCTCGATCCCGGCCAAGGCGAACATCAAGGTGGGCCGCTTGGTGAATGTGACGTTGAAGCCCGGCGAAAAGGTCGAGCCCTACTGGCCGTTTTCTAAGGCGATGGATGCGGAGTTGCCGCCGGGCGTGGTGCGCAACCAGCATGATTCGCGCGAACAGCTTGCGGCGTTCATCACCGACCCGCGCAACGAACGTTTCGCGCGCGTGATGGTGAATCGCTTGTGGAAGCGCTACCTGGGCGTGGGCCTGGTGGAGCCGGTGGACGATTGGGAGACGGCGAAGGCGTCGCATCCGGAGTTGCTAAGCTGGCTGGCGCGCGAACTGGCGATGAACAATTTCGATCTGAAACACGTCGCGCGGCTGATTCTCAATTCACACACCTACCAGCGCGCCGTGCTGGCGCAGACGGCATCGTCGGACAAGCCGGAGGAACGATTGTTTGCGTCGCCCGTTCGACGCCGCCTGACGGCGGAGCAAATTGTGGATTCGCTGTGGGCCGCGGTGGGCAAGAAGCTGGAAGGCGAGGAATTGACGCTGGACAACGACGCGCGGCGCGCGGCGAAGGATTTCTTGAACCTGGGCTACCCGCGGCGCGCGTGGGAGTTCACGTCGCTCTCCAACGACCGCGACCGGCCGGCGCTGGCGATGCCGCGCACGCAGGAGATTGTCAACGTGCTGGGGATGTTCGGCTGGCGCGAGGCGCGGCAGAGCGCGCTGAGCGTGCGCGATGATTCACCGAACGTGTTGCAGCCGGCGGTCCTCGCCAACGGCGACATGGGCAACGGCCGCATCGCGCGGTTGACCGACGATTGCGCGGTCACAGAGATGTGCGTGAAACCACAGCCGCTGCCGGAATTGATCAAGGCAGTGTATCTGCGCGTGCTGTCGCGTCCGCCTTCAGCGGAAGAGGCCGCGATGTTTGCCGAACATCTGAAGCATGGTTACGAGCAGCGCGTGCTGCCGGGCAAGGCGAAGAAGAAGGAGTATGACCCGACCTTGTTGTTGAGCTGGTCGAACCATCTCAACGCAAAGGCGACCGAAATCAAACTGGAGGCCGAGCGCAAGGCACGCCTGGGCGATGAGCCGACCGACCGCCTGCGCCCCGACTGGCGCGAGCGCATGGAAGACATGCTCTGGGCGCTGGTCAATTCACCGGAATTTGTGTTTATCCCATGATCGAAGTCCCAAGATTGACGGGGATCGCGCGGACGCTCCGCAAGAACGACACGTGGGCCGAAAAGCTCGTGTGGGGCTGGTTGCGGGGCCATCGCTTTTGCGATTACAAGTTCAGGCGTCAACATCAGTTCGGACCGCACTTGCTGGATTTCTTTTGCCTGGAGGCGCTGCTGAACATCGAGTTGGATGGTTCGCAGCATGGTTTTCCGACGCAACAGCGCGCAGATGAGGAACGGGACGCTTATCTGGAAGCGCGCGGCATCCAGGTGCTGAGATTCTGGAACTCTCGGTTAAGGAGAGACAAGGACGCGATCAGGGACACGATTTTCCGTTCGTTGCAGGAGCGATGTCCGCA
The DNA here is from genome assembly GCA_040754875.1 of Verrucomicrobiota bacterium. Lineage (GTDB taxonomy): Bacteria > Verrucomicrobiota > Verrucomicrobiia > Limisphaerales > JBFMBT01 > JBFMBT01. Next base: position 2,336 of record JBFMBT010000508.1, read on the forward strand.
TCCGTTGCCTTCGTATTGTTCGCCGGTGTCCTTTGTGGAACCTCGGGAGCAACTGGTTTGCGATCGCGCCCTTCCCCCTCACCCCGGCCCTCTCCCTCAGGGAGAGGGTGTATCCGATGCAGCGCTCGGCAAATCCGAGCGCGTCGGGCTCGCCAAGCGACG
>JBFMBT010000509.1:0-2491 GCA_040754875.1 Verrucomicrobiota bacterium
CTTCTATTTCGGAGGAGATCACAATCACACCCGCGCCGTTGTCAGCCAGGTCGAGGATGAGATGGTACAATTCGGATTTCGCCCCGACATCCACGCCCCGTGTCGGCTCGTCAAGAATGAGCGCGGCAGGCCGGCCGAGGAGCCATTTGGCAAGCACGACTTTTTGTTGATTGCCTCCGCTGAGGATTTTTACGGGCTGGTCGTCGCGCGCCCGGGGAGAAAGGCGAACGGCTTCGCGGATGCCGGCAATGGCTTCGCGCCATCCACGCCGATTGAGCAGCCAAAGCGGGGGACGTGCGTGTTGGCGCAGGGAAACGAGGGCGAGATTGTCCGCGATGGAGGCGTCGAGGCACAGTCCTTCATGGCGGCGATCTTCGGTCAGGAAGGCCAGGCCGCGTGCAATGCGTCCACGGGTCGAGGCACTCCTGAGCGCGACTCCATGGAGCAGGATTTCGCCACCGGCACACGGATCGAGGCCGAAGAGGATGCGCGCCAATTCCGAACGGCCGGCGCCCATCAGGCCGGAGATTCCGAGCACTTCGCCACGATGAAGGGTGAAGGAGATGTTGCGTAGAACGCCCGGTTCATTCACCTGTTTGACTTCGAGGACAGCCTCCTTCGAGGGCGCCCCCTTGCGTTGCGGGTATAGCTGGGTCAAATCACGCCCCACCATCAACGACACGAGACGAGCAGAGTCGAAATCCGCCACTAATCCTCCCCCAACCACCGCGCCGTCTCGCAAAACGATGACATCATCGCAAATACGGAGGACGTGTTCGAGAATGTGGGAAATGTAAATGATCGCGACACCGCGCGCGCGCAACCGCGCCAGAAGGCCGAAGAGCATTTCCGTTTCGCGCGCGCTGAGGGAGGTCGTTGGTTCGTCGAAAATAATGAGGCGCGCGTCCCGGCTCAAGGCGCGGGCGATTTCCACAAGCTGACGTTCGCCTGACGAAAGCCGTTCCGCCAACGTCTCCGGGTCGCGACTCAGGCCAACTTGAGCAAGCAGCTCGAGGGACCTTCGGCGCATCGCACGGCGACTAATGAATATTCCCGCCGCACGCGGGAATTCGGTGAGGAAGAGATTTTCCGCGATGGTTAGATTCGTGAAGAGGTTCAGCTCCTGGTGAATAAAAGCCACACCAGCCCGCGCGGCGTGGGTGGGATGCGCGGGAGCGTAGGGCCGGCCCTCGAGAAACATCCGCCCGGCATCGGCGGCAAGATTGCCACCGAGAATGTTCATCAGTGTGGACTTACCCGCTCCATTTTCCCCCACCAATCCGACCGTGCGCGCCGCGCCCACCGCGAAGCTTACTCCGCGCAAAACCGGCACGCCGGCGAAGCTTTTTTCGATGCCGTCAAATTGGAGCGCGGGAGTCATTCGCCATTGAGTCTAGAACGCAAAGAGTCCAGGCACGCCGCGACGAGAATGACACCCCCCTTTGCCATGGTGATCGTGAAAATGGAAAGGCTGAGGAGGTTGAGGCTGTTGTCCACGAGCTTGAGAAAGAGCACACCGAAAACCGTCCAGAGCACTTTGCCCTTTCCGCCGAACAGGCTGGTTCCACCGATGACCGTCGCGCCGATCACATCGAGCAGGATGCGTTGGCCGAGCACGGGCGAGCCGGTCTCGGCCTGGGCAGTGTAGAGCACCGAACCGAGCGCCGAAAAGATGCCCGACACAACATACGCCGCGAAAACGACACCCTCGACGGGCACACCGGAAATCAGTGCGGCGCGTGGATTCTGCCCGACCGCATAAAACCAGCGGCCGAATAGCGATCGGCTCAAAAGGAGGTGCGAGAAAGCCGCGACGGCCAGCGCGATGCCGATGACGACTGCAAGATGACCCCCGAGCATTGTGAACGCGGTGGGAAGCGCACTGATTGCCTTGGAGTGGGTGAGCCAGACTGCCAGGCCGCTGAAACCCATCATGGAGGCCAGGGTAACCATGAACGGCGGCATCCGACCGCGCGCAATGGCCAGTCCGTTGAAAGCGCCCACCGCTCCGCCTACGGAGAGCATCAAGAGGAAAGCGATCGGTGCGGCGAGCGGATGGCGCGCGAGCCAACCGGTCTCCTCATTCATCGCGAGCGCACCGACAATGCTGGCTAGTCCGATGATCGCTGTGACTGAGAGATCTATGCCGCCCGTGATGAGCACGATGGTTTGACCCAGCGCGACGATCAGTAGCGGCAGCATCGCAGCCAGGATGTTGGCCCAATTCCCGGCCGATAGGAAACCCGGTGTGAACGGCGCAATTGCCGCCGCGTAAACCGCGCAGAGTCCGAGCACGAAATAATCGGAGAGCAACGCGCGTCGGAGGAAAGCGGCCATGCCCGATGGATGCGTTTATTGTTTCCGAGCCACCCGCGCGCCCCACATCTGAGCCGCTTTGTCTTCGAGATTTCCGCGATGGATGACGAACCCCGGGTCACGGATAAGTTCCGGCACCGGCTTGCCGGCGCGCAAATCCAGAATCGCCTGCACG
>JBFMBT010000510.1:0-2487 GCA_040754875.1 Verrucomicrobiota bacterium
CATGAGCGTTGAACACACTATGAATTCGATCACATCGCAATCACCCAACGCCATTCCCCTCCTGGGAGGGGCAAGGGGTGGGTTCATCGCGAGCCTTGCGCATGATTGTTGCCCAATGCAGGAACAAGCATGTCGGAAAGCGATTGCTGCGATCCGGCCAACCAGCCGCCTCATTCGAGGAGCAATTGCATTTCTATCACTGTTGATCATCCTCACTTCTTCCGCCGCCGAAGACTGGTCGCGCTTCCGCGGCCCCAATGGCTCCGGCATCGCTACCGCCGATGCCCACCCACCCCTCACTTGGAGCGATTCTCAGAATCTCAAATGGAAGACTTCCCTGCCCGGGTCCGGCACCTCCAGCCCCATCCTCGTTGCGGGCCGCGTGTTCGTGACATGCTGGACGGGTGATTCGGCCACGCTCAAGCGCCAACTCGTTTGTGTGGACCAGAAAAGCGGCAAGATTCTTTGGTCCCGCAGTGTCAACGGTGAGCCGCGCGTGGACCGTTACGATGGCTACCTTCAGGAACATGGTTACGCCAGCCACACGCCCGCCAGCGATGGCGAGCGCGTCTATGTTTATTTTGGCAAGGGCGGCGCGCTCGCATTCGACCTCGAAGGCAAACAACTCTGGCACGTGAATCTTGGCACGGACGCCAACGCCAAAAACTGGGGCTCCGCCTCCAGCCCCGTGCTGCACAAAGACACCGTTATCATCAACGCGTCCGAGGAAAGCCACGCCATCTACGCGCTCGACAAGAAAACCGGCAAACAAATCTGGAAGGCCGAAGGTGGCTCGCTGGAATACGCTTTTGGAACGCCCATCATCACGGAACACGACGGCCGCGCGGATCTCGTCATCTCGGTGCCAAACGAACTGTGGGGCCTGAATCCGGATAACGGCAAATTACGCTGGTACGCCATGACTGGCCTCCCCGGCAACATCGCCCCCAGCGTTGTCTCGGCAGACGGCGTGGTCTTTGCCTTCGGTGGTTTTCCCCGAACAGCCGCCGTCGCCGTTAAACTCGGCGGCAAGGACGATGTCACACAATCGCACCTGCTGTGGACGAGTAACAACAGCTCGTACGTCCCCACGCCCGTGGTGCATCAGGGCGGGCTTCATTTCGTCAACGACCAGGGTTTCGCGTTGTGCATGAACGCAAAGACCGGCGATTTGATTTACAAGGAACGCGTCTCCGCGGATGGCCCTATCGGTCGGGGTGGCAAACCCTTCTACGCCTCGCCCGTGCTGGCCAACGGACATTATTATGCGGTGAGCCGGCGCAACGGCGTGTTCGTCGTCGCGGCGCAACCGCAGTTCAAGCTGGTCGCGCACAATACATTTTCCTCCGACAGCACCCAGTTCAACGCCACCCCCGCCATCAGCGGAAACCAAATCTTCTTGCGCTCCGACCGTTATCTCTATTGTGTTTCATCGGAAGCAAAGAATTGACGAACCATCAGCCCATCAATCAACCAAAGCATCGTATGAAAACCAAGCTCCTCATCGCAGCGTTGGGATTGGCTGCGTTCACCGTTGCCGCACAGAATCCTCCCGGCGGGCCCGGTGGTCCCGGAGGCCCGGGCGGTTTCGGTGGGCCCGGTGGATTTCAAGGCGGTCCCGGTGGCCGCATGCCCCCGCATCCATTGATGACCGCTTTGGACGTGAACAACGATGGTGCCATTGACGAATCAGAACTCGCGGGCGCGGTCACAGCGCTCAAAACGCTGGATCGCAATAAAGATGGCCGTTTGTCCGCCGATGAAATCCGGCCCCTTGGCGCCCCTCCGGGAGGCGGTCGCGGCCCCGGTGGTCCCGGCGGCTTTCAAGGTGGTCCGGGAGGCCCCGGCGGCTTTGGTGGTCAAGGCGGGCCCGGTGGTCCCGGCGGCTTCGGCCCGGGTGGCGCGGGCGGGCCGGGTGGATTTGGTCAGGGCGGGCCCGGTGGCCCAGGCGGACCGCAAGGCGGCGCGCGCGGCCCCGGCGTTGGAAGCGCGGGTGACTTTGCCACCCGGTTGATGCAAAATGACAAGAACGGTGATGGTAAAGTCACGATGGACGAGGTTCCTGAACAGATGCGCCCTGTTCTTCAACGCGCCGATACGAACAGCGATGGCGCCGTGACCAAGGAAGAAGCCGAAGCTCTGTCACGCCAGATCGGCGGACCAACCGTCCCGGCACGCTCGACTCAACCCCAGCCAGGACGACCCTCGCGCCCGCCCAGCGACAAATAGCGCTGCCTCAACACCCTACTTTCAAGACCGAAAGACCGTACACTTCGCGGGGCTTCGCATCTTTGACGGCGCGCGCATAGGTCTGCTCATTGCGGACGTTTCAGGTTCCCACCCCACTTGTCTCTCCCACCAAACGCCTCATAGGGTGGGGCTTGATGTCTAATCCAGCGTACTCGCTCAACAAATTCGTCCGCAAGCCCGCCCGCCGGCTTCGCTGGTTGCTCGTCGGCGTTCTGGCCGGGGTCTGTTGGCCGGCTT
>JBFMBT010000511.1:0-2448 GCA_040754875.1 Verrucomicrobiota bacterium
GCGATTCCCCTGGCGGCGCAAGTCGGCGCACAGAACACCATCACCATTAAAAACCCGCAGGACCTGATCGCAACCTTGCGAGGAAAAGGGATTTACACCATCGCGCGGATCGTCACTTTTAAGGATAACCCGCTGGCGTCGGCGCGCCCGGATTTGGCCGTGAAAACGCGGGATGGCAACATCTGGCATGATCGTGAACGTCTCGCCTGGACTGATCCGTTCAAACCAGAAGTACGGGACTACAATATCGCGGTCGCCGTGGAGGCGGCCAAGAACGGTTTTGACGAGATCCAGTTCGACTACGTGCGCTTTCCCGATGCGCGCGGGCTGGTCTTTTCCCAACCGAACACCCAGCAAAATCGGATCAATGCTATTGCCGAATTTCTCCAGGAGGCAAAAACCAGGCTGCGACCCTACAACGTCTTTCTCGCCGCCGATATTTTCGGCTATGTGTGTTGGAATTTCGATGACACGGATATTGGGCAAAAGCTCGAAGAACTGACCCCGTACCTCGACTTCACCTCGCCGATGTTGTACCCCTCAGGCTATCACCTTGGCATTCCAGGATACCGCAATCCGGTGGCTCATCCCTATGAAATTGTGTACCTCTCCCTGAAAAAGGCGAAGGAAAGGACCGGCTTGCCGTCGATGCGCTTCCGGCCCTGGTTGCAAGCATTCAGGGATTACGCCTTTGACCGGAGGCCGTTTACCGGCAAGGAAATCCGGGCTCAGATAAAAGCAGCGGAAGACTTCGGGTCGAACGGATGGATGTTGTGGAATCCGCGAAACGTCTATTCCGGCGACGGACTCTCTCCTGAGAATGAACTTCAGCAGCAGAGGTAAGATGAACCGGTACCGATCATTCGCATTCTGCTTATGCCGGATAACACTTGTGATTGCCCTCCGGGCGCAAGCAGACGCGGGCGTTTCGCAGCGGCTGCGTGAGGCTGACCTTGAGCCGATCGCTGCGCTTGCCGAGCAAGAAATTCACGCCGGTCGAATCCCAGGGGCCGTCATCCTGATCGGAAACGAGGGGAAAATCGTCTACCGCCGGGCTTTCGGCCACCGTGCGCTCAGGCCGGAAAAACTGCCGATGACGGCAGACACCATCTTTGACCTGGCCTCGCTCACCAAGGTGGTCGCGACCACGACCGCGGTCATGCAACTGGTGGAGGAAGGAAAGCTGCGTCTCGAAGATCCGGTGGCAAGGTATTGGCCGGAATTCACGGTCAATGGGAAAACCGACATCTCCGTGCGCGCGCTGCTGACCCACTACTCAGGTTTGCGTCCAGACCTCGACACCAGTGTAGGCTGGAGAGGCTACGATACCGCGCTCAAGCTGATTGTGGCCGAGAAGCCCCGCTTTGCCGCGGAAACCAGATTTCTTTACAGCGACATTAACTTTGCCATCCTGGGGGAACTGATCCGGCGGATTTCTGGTCTTCCGCTCGATGTGTATTGCGCCCGGCATATTTTCATTCCGCTGGGTATGACGGACACAGGTTTCAACCCTGCGCCCGCGCAGCACGACCGTATTGCCCCCACCGTATACCGGCACCGGGAAATGCAATTTGGTGTCGTTCACGATCCCACGGCGTATAGAATGGGTGGCGTGGCTGGGCACGCCGGGCTGTTTTCCACCGCCGATGACCTCGCGCGCTTTGCGCAAATGTTGCTCGATGGTGGGAGCGCCAATGGCGTCCGGATTTTACGTGCAACAACCGTGGCGGAGATGACGAGGCCGCAATCCCCACCGCGGCAAATGCGATTACGTGGGCTTGGGTGGGACCTCGATACTTCCTCGGCCACTGATCACCAAGAGCTATGGCACGGAGATGTATACGGCCACACCGGCTTCACTGGTACCTCCCTCTGGGTGGACCCCGCCTCTCGCACCTATGTCATCATTTTGACCAATCGGGTGCATCCGGATGGGAAAGGGGATGTGCAACCGCTGCGCAAGCGAGTTGCGCAGGTTGTTGCCACGGCGCTCGGCTCACCAGCCGTCGAGTCGGAGACGGTTCTTACTAGGGAAGGGGTTAGAGGCAAAGTAGAAAGTGGAATCGACGTGCTGGCTGCCGAACAGTTTGCGCCGTTAGCTGGTCTCCGGGTCGGGCTCATTACCAATCACACCGGTCTCGACGCCGCGGGACGCCGCACGCTTGAGCTTTTGCATCGCGCTCCCAACGTCAAGTTGGCAGCGATCTTCAGTCCTGAGCACGGTCTGTACGGCAATGTAGACGAAAAAGTCGCCTCGGGCGTGGAGCCGATCACCGCTCTGCCGGTGTATAGCTTGTATGGCAGCGCCAGGCGCCCAACCGCAGAGATGATCGCGGGCCTGGATGCGTTGGTTTTCGACATCCAGGACGTTGGCGTCCGATTTTACACCTATATTACCACCATGGCCTACGCGATGGAGGCTGCGGCGAAAAAGGGCGTCGCCTTCTA
>JBFMBT010000512.1:0-2429 GCA_040754875.1 Verrucomicrobiota bacterium
GGGTTTCCTCGATGCATTCGCGTAACATCGCCATGGTCGGATCAATTTCACGCCGCTTCCGCTCATCGAGCACCACGCGGAACAACTCCCACACATCCTTCATGGATTCGAAATGATCCCGCTTGTCGCCCATCACATGGACCATTTTTACGATCCCCCACCCTTGCAACTCCTTCAGGCTGGTGCTGACGTTGGAGCGCGCCACGGCCAGCGTCTCGGCGATTTCCTCGGCGTTGAGCGGTTTGGGCGAGATGTAGAGCAGCGCGTGAATCTGCGCGACCGTGCGGTTGATGCCCCAGCGCGTGCCCATCTCGCCCCAATGGAGGACGAACTTTTGCTGAACTGGAGTAAGGGTTGGCATCGTGTTTCAGCTATTTCTGTCTATACAGAAATTACCGCAAACGAACCGGATTGCAAGAGGAATCTGCGAAACCCCATGAAACTCCCCAACCATCTCCCGCCCAACGCGTTGCCCTACAGCAACTCGTCCGGCTGGAAGAAGCGCTTCAATTCCGCCTTGGCCGTCTCTGCTGAATCGGAGGCATGCACCAGATTGCGCATCTTGTCTTCGCCGAGGTCGCCGCGAATGGTGCCCTTCGGCGCGGCCTTGGAATCCGTGGGCCCAAGCATGTCGCGCACCTTCGCCACCGAATCCTTGCCCTCCAGCGCCATCGCGATGACGGGCGACGATTGCATGAACTTCACGATCTCCGGGAAGAACGGCTTGTCCGCCAGGTGCGAGTAATGGTCTTTCAACAGGTCCGTGGAAAGTCTCAACATCTTGCACGCGCGAATGCGCAACCCCGCGCTTTCGAACCGGCGCACAATCTCCCCCACCAGTTTCTTTTCGTAACAATCGGGCTTCAACAAAATGACAGTCGTTTGCATCGGGCGCATAAGCTACGGATTCAAAGCCTTCTGAAAAGGAAAAACTAGCCAAACCATCCTGTCCGACTTGTCCACAAATTCTCCGATGAAAATCCGTTGCTCAACGTATCACCCTCTGAAGCAATTGAATGCCGAATCCGGTCGAACCATTTGCCGGGAAACGGGTCTAAACGAGAATACGCATGGGTGGCAAGCAATGGCTGACGTCGTTGCTGACGATGACCGACGAGCAGGCGATGTGGCGGGTCCAGAACCAGGACGACCACGAAGCCTTCGCGCGGGTCGTCGAGCGGTGGGAACAACCCATCTGGCGCTTGTGCACGCGGCTCACCGGCGACGCCCACCGCGGCGAGGACATCAAGCAGGAAGTCTTCGCCCGCATCTATGCGAAGCGGAAGGATTACCGGCCCGACCTCCGATTCTCGACCTGGCTTTGGCGGATTGCCCTGAACCTTTGTTACGATGAATTGCGCAGAAACAAACGGCACGCCACACACCTCGTCGATGGCGAGGAAGGCGAGGGATTGGAGGCGCTGCCCGCGGCGCACGACGGTCCCGACGGCGAAACGGTCCGCTCGGAGGAAGGAGCATTGGTCCGGCGCGCCGTCCTGCAATTGCCCGAGATTTACCGCACTGTCCTTGTGCTCCGTCATTACGAAGGACTCAAGCTGCGCGAAATTGCCGAAGTTCTCGAAGTGCCCGAAGGCACCGTCAACTCGCGGATGGCCGAGGCCCTGGCCCGCCTCAGCCGCATGCTCGAACCTCAACTTGATCGCCGACCCAAACCGGACCAGCCACATCCCCTCATGACGTTATGAAACATCCTGAACGCGACGAATGGATCCCCTTCCTCTACGGCGAAGCGTCTGCCGACACGCGCCGGCGGTTGGAGGAACATCTGCAGAATTGTCCCGAGTGCGCGAGAGAAATCGCGGCCTGGCAGCGCGCCACCGCGCGCCTGGGCAACTGGCAGTTGAAACAACCCGCTAAACCTGCCGTCACGCGCGCGCCCGCGCGCCTGCTCAAGTGGGCCGCCGCCGCCGTTGTTGTGCTGGGACTGGGCGTGGCCATTGGACGCTCTTCCGCGCCGCGCGTGGACACGCAGGCGTTGCGCGCGGAGATCGAGCCATCCGTCCGCGCCGCCATTGCCAGCGACTTGGGGAAACAATTTGCCACCGCATTGACCGCGGCCCGCGCCGAGGACCGCCAGGCCGTCATCACGCTGTTGCAGGAAATGCAGCGCCAGCACGCCGCCGATTACTTCGCGCTGCGCAAGGATCTCGAAACTGTCGCCTCGATGTCCGAGGAAGAAATTCGCCGCGCCCAACAAAACATCTACCGCCTCACCGCCTTGAGCCAGTCCACACAATGATATATTTATGAAAACATCACCTTCGAACGTTGCTGAACGCCGGGCACTGAACGTTTGTTCATTTTCCCCAATCGCAAATCGCAAATCGCAAATCGCAAATCTCATCCTCCTGCTCGCCTTTGGCCTCCAAACCACCCCGGCCCAGGACGCCCCCCCTCCCCCGCCCTCG
>JBFMBT010000513.1:0-2425 GCA_040754875.1 Verrucomicrobiota bacterium
GTGAAGAACGAGCTGCAAAAGTGGCTTCCGAAAAGAGACGAGCCGCAGAACCCGGCCACGACGGGCGGAAAAGACGATTGAGCCTCGGATCAATCAGTGCATAAAGTGACAAAGCACCTCGCCCACGCAGAAATGAAATCGGCTGATACTCAAGCAACCGTTTCGCGCCGGAACTTTGTCCGGGCGGCGCTGTTGGGCTGCGCCGGACTGACGTCGCGTGTTTTCGGCGCGGACACATCCGGCTCGTTGCTGGTGGATCCGCGGATGCGCCGGCTCGCCGCCGACGCACCGCTGGCGATGCAATTTCGCGGCGAGTCGGCGTCTGATGCTCGCGAGTGGCAGCGCGTCTTTCGCACGCAATTGGAGACGCTGCTGGGCTCATATCGACCGCCCAAACAATGGGATTCCGTGCTCGAACGCACCGTGGAGTTGCCGGACCATATTCGGGAAGAGCGGCTTCTCACGGCGACGGGACGCGATCCGGTGCCGGTCTATTTGCTGCGGCCGCGAGGCGCGACGACCGGCAAGCGCGCCGGAATTCTGGCAATTCACGGTCACGGCATGGGTTACGATACGATTGCCGGACGGGACGAAACGCCCGCACTCAAGGCGGAGTTGGAGCGCTTCCGGTATGATTATGGTTTGCAGTTGGCGCGCCGCGGGTATGTGGTGGTCGCGCCGTGCCTGACGCCGTTTGGCCGCCGGCTGGCAACCGACATCACGACGCCGCGGGGCGATGCGTGTGAAGTGACGCAACTGCGGCTGCTCATGCTCGGCCGCAATCTGATGACGGAAAACCTGCGCGACTGCCTGTGGGCCTTCGAGTTTCTGATCGCGCAACCGGACGTGCATCGCGAGCGGCTCGGGTGTGTGGGCCTTTCGCTTGGCGGCAGAATGACCATGCTCACCACCGCCGTGGAACCGCGCCTCAAAGTCGCGGTGATGGCCGGCAGCTTGAACTGCCTTCAGGAGCGCGTCATGTCGAAATCCGTCGGTGGCTGCCAGACGATCCCCGGGCTGCTCAACTTTGGCGACGTTCCGGAAATTGCCGGATTGATTGCGCCGCGGCCGATTCTCTGGACGGTCGGCGACCGCGACAAGTTGATCGACAAAGGCTGGGCCGAAAAGGCGTTGGCGCGGATACGCCGGGTTTATCGCGCACTCGGCGCGGAGAACGACGTCGCCGTTCATGAGTTTTCCGGTGGGCACGAATGGAACGGCGAAAAAGCATACCCGTTGCTCGACCGGGTTTTGACGAGATGATTCTGCCATGACGACAAAGATTCCAAAGCAGTCCAGTGCATTCATGACGCGCTTCCCGTCGCACCTGCTCCGGGCACTCCTCACCGTTCTTTTATTGACGGCGTGCATCGTGCAGGCCGCGGATGCGCCGGCATTCGCACCGCGACTCACCGGGGCGATGACGAAGCATTTGAACTCATTGCTCGGCGAGGACGGGGTCGTCGCCATCCTCAAGGGCAAAGCCGCCGACGGAGAGATGGCGCTCGCGTATTACCGCATGTTTGAAATCACGGGCGACCGGCGTTACCGCGCGGCGGCGCTGACGTTGACCGATCGCATCCTGAAGGCAATGCGGGCGACGAAATTCGGTGTGCTGCCAATCAAGGAAAAGGAGAACGAAGCCGGCGACAAATTCATCGGGGGCGGGCCGCCGGCACTGGGCTTCTACACCGGAAACGTCGCCTACATCCTGCACAAGGAGGGCGGGCGCGCGGACGATTTGAAATACCTCGGCAAGGTGCTGGACGATTTTCCCTGGAACGAACAAGGCTGGTGGTCACAGGACATCGACGTGAAAACCGGCAAACCCAAGGTGCCGATGAGCAAACCGTCCATCATCAACAAGAACGCGGCCATTGCGATGGCGACGGGGATGCTCGCCGAGGCGCTGCGCAAAACCGATCCGGACCTCTCCGCGCGGCTCAAGCTGAAGACCGACAAATGCGTTTACGGGCAGATCGTTCCCGCGCAATTGGCGGATGGCTTCTGGCATTACAACCTCAACGGCAACGACCCAAAGGACAAGGACATCCTCGGCTACTTCATGCTCACCACGCGCGTGCTGATGGAACTGCAACACTTCAATGCTGGCTATCGTGAGCCAAAACTCGACGCAGCCATCCGGAAGGCTCAAACGTTTGCGCTCGAATGCATCGCGCCGATGACCGACCCGAACACCGGCCCCGCCTGCGCGGCACACCGCACGCCCGGGACTCCGCGCCACTACACCCTGGCCGACGAGCCCAAGCGCGGGTTTGACCTGGCCCTGATCCTGATCGGCGGCGGTTTCTTCGAGCAGGGCTCCAGGATTTTGGACGCTTCGCTCAAGCATTTCGCGTTCGGCGATGCGGGCGTGGACGGCGCCCGGGCCGCCGCGTCCTCGGCGGGCATCCTCGCCCGCCAT
>JBFMBT010000514.1:0-2405 GCA_040754875.1 Verrucomicrobiota bacterium
CCCTCTTCATCCGTGTAATCGACCGTGTAGATGTAAACAGCCCCGCAACCGGGGGGAATTGGCGTGTCCGTCGTCAGCCGGATGTGATTGATGGCGCATCCGCCACCCAGCCAGCCGGCCATGACGGCGAGAAATGCCAGATTCCAGTTGAAGCGCGCGCGTTTCATCGGCGTGTTTTGGTTGGCGCGGGCGCAAGTTCCGTGACCCGGGACGGAAAATGATAGAATTGTTTGGTTGCCCAATTGGCGCAGGTTTTCTCGAGCGACAGGCTTTTCATCGGGTTGCGCGGGATGTCGCCGACGTTTGTCCAGACCACTTCCCCGTCCGTCAGATTCACGACGCACACATAGGAAAGCATCTGTGAAGACTGGCTGAAATCCCCCGTACCGGTGTTGAACAGCGTCGAAATCGCGAAGGTTGAAACAGTCTGGCCAACTTGCAACCCCGGTGAGACAACCACCGCATCGCCCACCACGACGACGAGGTATTGCACGCCTTTCCGCTGCGCAATCAAATCCAGACTCGCTTGGAGGGTGGGAGCGGCCCGGAACGTATCGGTTGGCAGCTCGGCGCTTTCCGCGACGGCCGCAAATGCCCGGCGCGTGACTTTGACCAACGCGTCGCGGTAAGGCGCATCATCTGCCAAGGCGGGCGGGATTTGCTCGGGTATCGAAGAAGGAGCATCCAGCAGGCGCCATTCCAGCGCCCAGCGCATGGGGCGTTCCTCCACCGGAACGGCCCCCACCAGTGGACCGTCGGAAAAGACCACTTCGTATCCTTTGTTGGTCAGGCACTGAGCGGTCGCCGCCATGATGTGGTTCCCCAACGCAAGCGAGTCCGGGATGCTAAGGCTGTTGGTGCGAAACGATTTGTGGGTGAGGAGGACATCGGTGACGATCCCAATTCGCCGGATTTCGGGCGCCAGCTTCTCGTAATTGGGGCCGCGCCGGATGAATCCGTCGGTGGGCGGAAAGCTGATGCAGCCCGAGAGGATCGGCAGCAACAAGACCACGATGAACTTCGCAACCTTCACAACAACAACCGGCATGAACTGCAATTCATTCTTTCGCAAATATGCGGGAGTCAACCGGTCACCCGCCCCCCAAAAAATTACCAAGCCAAAACCGCTTTGCCAGCCAAAAGCCAAATTAATACGTATGCGGATAAAAGCATGGCGAAAGATGATCTGCTGGCCCGAAAAATCAATGCCCGCTTCGAATTGGTGCGCCGGGTCGGTTGGATTGCTGCCGCCGGGGACGGCGGCCCTCCGGAGTGTGCCTGTCCCGGGCAGAGCAACGAGGCTAGCACATGATGTGCGGCGCATTCCATCCGACGTGTACACGCCCTGTTTGGAGTTCACGCTTCAGCGTGTGAGCCGCGCGTCATTCCGCAAGCTGAAGCTTGAACTTCAAACCAGAGTAATAAACGCGTGCGCCCGCCTGTCCGGCTCACTCGCAGGCGCAGACGCCTACGCTACCGAACGTGTTAGGCTACCTCAAAGTGATCTGAATGCTGCCATCCCACCGAACCAATATGCGGGAAACGATAACACTATGCCAAGGGCAAGGACAAAGCGCTTGTAGAGGCGGTTCATCTCCGGCGAAAAGTCACGCTCCTCGAATGCCCTCAATTGGTACGGAATACAGCCAAGAAACCAAAAGAGCGAAAACACAAAAAGTGCCACGGCGACCAAGCCGGAGGCCCCATCAAATGGAGGAAGCCAATAGCCAACAAAAAGTCCAAGAACAATGACGTCCGCGATACAATCAAGCAGAGTGTACCACGCGGGTTCCTTTCGCTCAAGTTTGCCCTGGAGTGAATCAATGGCCACGTAAGCCATAAACAGAGCGTAAATTAACGCGAGCACAGGCATACGCAACGCCGCTAGCGCCCAACCGAGCGACGCGGGCGGCCCGCCGCGTCCGCATTGGCAGCCGACGTGTTTAAGGCCATTCGTTTCAATGTCTCTTCCACCATTTGGGTAGCTCCGGCCTGTCCGAGAGCATGGACTTGCGATAGGCGGCGTCAACCACGACTCGGGTAGCCATGTGCCGCAAATCGTTTTGGTGGGGCGACTGGCCGAGAATCTCGTGAATGCCAAACGCCGTCCTGTCTGCGTCGCGAAAGAGAAACGCAGTGTACCACATGCCGTCGGCCCGCTCCGACGGGAATTCGTAGTAATGCGCAAACAGCCACGAATGTTTTCGCTTCGTCTTTGGTCTTATTTCACACCACTGGCCCATACTCACAACGCGCGCCCGTGCCGCCAACGTCTGCGCTCAGCGAACGCCGCCTTTTCATGACTCTTGGGTTAAAGTATTTGCGGCTGGCGGTCAAGCGGCTGGCTTTCGGCCCGCCTTCAATCGCAAATCAATCAAAAATCCCACACCCCCTTCCCCATTTTT
>JBFMBT010000515.1:0-2384 GCA_040754875.1 Verrucomicrobiota bacterium
AGCGCACGGCGCGCGAGTTGCAGACCGCCAAGGAAGCCGCCGAGCAGGCCAGCCGCGCCAAGAGCGCCTTCCTCGCCAACATGAGCCACGAAATCCGCACGCCCATGAACGGCATCATCGGCATGACGGACATCCTGCTGGACACGGAATTGTCCGAGGAACAGCGGGACTACGCCGACACCGTGCGCACCAGCGGCGAGGCGCTCATGACCGTCATCAATGACATCCTGGATTTCTCGAAGATCGAAGCAGGCAAGCTCAACCTCGAAACCGTCGATTTCGATTTGCGCAAAATGGTCGAGGACACGCTGGCGATTCTGTCGCCACGCGCGCGCGCGAAGAATCTTGAGTTGGGCTTCTTCATGCGGCCGGACGTGCCGTCCGGTTTGCGCGGCGATCCGGGACGGTTGCGCCAGATCTTTTTGAACCTTGCCGGCAACGCCATCAAGTTCACCGAGCAGGGCGAGGTGTTCATCCACGCCACGCTCGTGGAGGAGAACGACGCCGAAACCACCTTGCGCTTCGAAGTGGTGGACACCGGCATCGGCATTCCGCCGGAGGCGCAGGACCGGTTGTTCAAGGCGTTCAGCCAGGTGGACGACTCGACCACGCGCAAGTTCGGCGGCACGGGCCTGGGCCTGGCGATTTGCAAACAATTGATTGAGATGATGCACGGGCAGATCGGCGTGCAAAGCACGCCGGGCGCGGGCTCAACCTTCTGGTTCACCGTGCGGCTGGAGAAGCAGCCGTTCCAGACGGGCGCCACGCCGGAAGCGCCGGACGCGCTGGCCGGCCTGAAGGTGCTGGTGGTGGACGACAACGCGACCAACCGCACCATTTTGCAGCATCAGTTACTTTCCTGGCGGACGCGCGCCAGATGCGTCGTCAGCGGTGCCGACGCATTGACCGCGCTCCGCCAGGATTCATTGGAAGGTGATCCGTGCCAATTAGTGATCCTGGACATGCAGATGCCGGGCATGGACGGCCTGCGCCTGGCGCAACTCATCAAGGCGGACCCGCTCATCGCCGGCGCGCGCCTGGTGTTGCTCTCGTCGATGGGAGAGCGCCTGAGCGCGGAGCAATTGCGCCAATGCGGCTTGTCCGCCTGGCTGACCAAGCCGGTGCGGCAGGCGGATTTGCGCAGCACCTTGCTGCGCGTGCTGGCGGAGCAACCGGCGGCGGCGCGCCGCAGCGTCACGCCGGCAGCGGCGACGGAGATTCCGTCGAATGCGCCGCGCATTCTGCTGGTCGAGGACAATCCCGTGAACCAGAAGGTCGGGCGGCGGCAGTTGGAAAAGCTGGGCTTCTCCGTGGAAGTCGTCGGCAACGGGGAACTGGCCGTGCAAGCCGTGCACGAAGCGGCGTTTGACCTCGTGTTGATGGATTGCCAGATGCCGGGCATGGACGGTTACGAAGCCACGCGCCGCATCCGCGCGTGGGAAAAAGAACAGGGCCGCGAACGTCTGCCCATCGTGGCCATGACCGCCAGCGCCATGCAAGGCGACCGAGACGCGTGCCTGGCCGCCGGCATGGATGATTACGTCTCCAAACCGGTGAAGACAGAGGAATTGGAGAAGGTGTTGGCGAAGTGGATGGCGGTGAGTTCGAAATCCGAATGACGAAGGACGTGGGATTTTCGATTTTAGATTTGCGATTTGCGATTGAGGGAAAGCCGGAAGGCGGACCGCGCGACTCCAGTCGCGCTTACGGTATGGCGTGCCGAGTCAGGGAACAATTACACCCGGACCGGTTTGCGACGTCAGACGCAGGACCAATTGCACCCGCACCGGTTGACCACGTCGTAAGCGGGCAGAATGCCCGCGGTCCGGCAGAAACGCCGATCGTCATCATCCCACGCTTTGAACCGCGCGAAGCGTCCTGGAGTGCGCCAGTCCGATGGCGCTTTGTTGCGCCTGGCAAATCTTCGGACGCCATGGGGAAGCCCCTCTCCCTTATTCCCTCTCCCCCTCGTTCCTCCGGGGAGAGGGAGACGCATGCCGCGCGCCCCAAGAAATCACGCGTTGGGTTCAGCTACGTCGCTGCCCCCGAGGACGGGGGCACTCCGAAAGGTTCGGACCGCGGCTGTCCTCAGCCGCAGCGCGTGAAATGCAACAGCGATACAGGACTGGCCGAAGCCCAATTTGCGTGTGACGTCACACATGCAAGCGCCCAAACGAACCTCCCGACTCATCAGCACAAGCGACACGCTGCGGCTGGGGACAGCCGCGGTCCGGGGGAGCGGGCTCGCGAAGTCGCAGGCTTTGCATCCAGAGCATGTGGATTTGATGCGTCGCGGTCCCCCTCACCCCGGCCCTCTCCCCAAGGAGAGGGTGGTACGGTTGCCGCCTTGGGAAGAAATTTGAGCGCTCGGGTTGGCCACGTTG
>JBFMBT010000516.1:0-2379 GCA_040754875.1 Verrucomicrobiota bacterium
GCCATTTTGTAAGTGCCATCCGGCGCGGCTCGTGCTTTTCTTTCCGGTAAAGCGGGTCGTTTGCGCAACTGAATCACCGTGGAACCCCTGATTTTCATCGCGGTTGTAGTCTTCGCCATCATCTGCGGCATCTTTGCCTGGCAGGCGGAGAAGAAGCGCCGCGAGGAACTGGCCGCGCTGGCCGCGCAACTGGGCCTGCGCTACAGCCGGGAACGCGACCACAACCTGGCCGTGCGTTTCGGTTTTCTCAACAAGCTCGCCCAGGGCGCCAACCGTTACGCCTTCAACATTCTCTCGGGCCAACATCAGGACCACAACGTCACCATCTTCGATTACCACTACGAAACCTACTCGCGCAACTCCAAGGGCCATCGCCAGACGCACCATCACTACCTCGGCTGCCTCATCCTCACGCTGGACCGCGATTTCCCGGAGCTGACCATCACCGAGGAAGGCTTGTTCTCGAAGATCGCGCAATTCGTCGGCTACGATGACATCGACTTCGAGTCCGCCGAGTTCTCGAAACAATTTTGCGTGCGCTCGGCGGACAAGAAATTCGCGTATGACGTCTGCCATACGCGCATGATGGAATATCTGCTCGCAAACCCCGATCTCAACGTGGAAATCGATGTCGATTGTCTGGCCATCATTTTCGGGCGGCGGCTGGAGATTCACGACATCCCGCGCAACCTCGAACGTTTGCTCGCCATCCGCAAGCTGATGCCCGAATATCTGTGGAACACCTGATATGGAAGCGTTGATCGCCCTTGCCGTGGTCGTGGGATTGCCCCTGCTGTTCGTGCTGGTGCAATACAACAGCCTCGTCGCCTTGCGCCAGTACATCCGTAATTCCTGGAGCAATATCGACACCGAATTGAAACGCCGCCACGACCTCATCCCCAATCTCGTCGCGACCGTCAAAGGCTACGCCCAGCATGAAAGGGAGACGCTGGAGAATGTGACCGAGCTGCGCAACCGTTGCCTGGCCGGGCACACGACTCATGCCGAGGTGGCCGCCGATGAAAACGCGCTGGCCTCGGCCGTGCAACGCCTGCTGGTCGTGGCCGAGAATTACCCGGATCTCAAGGCCGACCAGAACTTCCTCCAGTTGCAGAAGGAACTGGTGAACACCGAGGACCGCATCCAGGCCGCGCGGCGTTTTTACAACGGCAACGTGCGCGATTACCTGACCAAGTGCCAGAGCTTCCCGTCGAACCTCATCGCCGGGATGTTTGGCTTCAAACCCGAGGATTACCTGGCCTTCGAACCCGCCGTGCGCGAAGTGCCGAACGTGAACTTTTAGTCCCCGGACCGCGCGACTCCAGTCGCGCTTACGATACAGCGCGCCGGGGCGAGGGTGAGATTTCACCGCATCGCAATACCACATCGTAAGCGGGCAGGATGCGCAGGATGCCCGCGGTCCGGGAATGTTGCTTACTGGACGCTTGCTTTCAATTCCCGCACCTTCAGATTCCGATACCAGCATTCGTCCTTGTGATCGGTGAGCAAGATGTGGCCGGTGACCTTCTTGCCGAAGTCCTTCACGTTTTTGAACTTGGTCAGTTGCACCTGCTGAAGGATCGGTTCGCTGCCGCATTCGTACTCGAGCACCTTCTCGCCGTTGAGCCAGTGCTCCACGTGATTGCCCTTCACCATGACGCGTGAATGGTTCCATTCACCGGGCGGTTTCAGTGGCTTGTCCTTCTTCGGCGCGACGACCAGGTAAAACGACGCGGCGCTGGAGAGCGCGTCCTTCTTCACAATCGCGTCGTCGATCATCTGGTACTCGTGTCCCACCGCGCCGCGCTCTTCGAGGATGAAGTATTTGATGCCGTTGTTGCCGCCCGGGCCGAGCTTCCATTCCCAGGAAAACTCGAAGTCGGTGAACTTGTCCTTCGTGATGATGTCGCCGGCTTTGACGTTGGCGACCTTCTTCAGGCAACCGTCTTCCACCGCCCAGCCCTCGGCGGGAAACGCATCCTTCTTGAAGCCGCGGAACTGGCTGGTGTCCTTGCCGTCAAACAACAGGCGCCAGCCCGCCTTCTTCTCGGCGGGCGTCAGGATGTTGATTTGGTCAGCGGCGGAGGCGGTGACAAAAATGAGTAATGTCAGCAAGCCGGTGAGGAGAGATGTTTTCATAAGTGTTGAACGCGAATTTTTAACGTCGCGGCATCAGAAAGCCCATGCGTTTCGGCACGCCCAGCGTTGCTCCCCTCCTCCGGAGGGGAATTGGTCGCGGTGTTTCCTGACGCGGCGGATATATCTCCACACCTCGGCATGCCCAGTGTTGCTCCCCTCCTCCGGAGGGGCTGGGGGTGGGTTCTGTGACGGGGTAAATCAGGACGGGGAAATTCATGACAGGGGCGTTGGACGAGTTGT
>JBFMBT010000517.1:0-2355 GCA_040754875.1 Verrucomicrobiota bacterium
TCCAGTTTCTGCACGTGGCGCAACTGTTCCTCCAGCCGCTTGCGCTCGGTGATGTCGCGGAACAGGCTCAACAGCAGGGGCGGCCGGTCCGGGAGATCGAGGAAGAGATTGGTGACCTCGAGGTCGGCGGTGCGGCCGTTGGCAAAGGTCATCCGCCGCTCGCGCCGCTGGTCAACGGCGCGTTGGGCGAAACGCTCGCGATACCGTTGGAGCATGTGTTCCGGGGAATGAGGGCCGCCGTAGCAAACCATGTACGGCCGGCCTTCCAGGTCTTCGCGCTTCATGTCAACGAGCCGGCAGTAGGCTTCATTGACGGCGACCACCTGGCCGGAGGGGTCGGTGAGGCGCATGGCGTCCAGCGAGCTTTCCCAGACGGCATGGAGGCGAAGTTCGGATTCGCGCAGCGCCTGTTCGGTCTGCCGGCGCCCGGTGATGTCGCGGGTGACGCCGAGCAGCGATTGCACCTGGCCGGCGGCGTCGCGCAGCGGGACGGCGTGGGTTTCCAGCCAGCGGCGGCTGCCCCGCAGGCCGATGACTTCAAATTCCAGGAGGGCGGTTTCGCCGGACATGACGCGCTGGTGCAGTTGGAGGAAGGCGTGGCGGTGTTCGGGCACGATGTATTCCACCAAGGCGCGTTGCTGCGCCTCCGCCAGGGAGCCCGCTTCGAGCATGGCCAGCCCGGCGGGGTTCATTTGAAGGAGGTGGCCGTCCCGGGCGACGATCTTCACGCATTCGGGTTCGGTCTCGATGATGGCACGGTAACGGGCTTCACTTTCACGCAAAGCCTGCTCCAGGCCGGCGAGGGCGGGGGATTCGGGACGTTGCGGCTTGTCTGATGACAGAGGACCCTTCATGACCAGCAAAGGAGATGCTAACACGCGATGCGGACGAGGGAAGCGCAAATTGGCGCGGCGGCGGCCGGGCGTGACAACGACAAGGCGCGGAAAAATTTCCACGATTCCTGAATGGCAGCGCCCTGGCCGGCTGAAGCCAGGACTCCGAACCGATGCGGGCCGCGCTCAGCGATGATCCGATGCGCCAGTTACGGGCGACACGCTGCGGCCGGTCTGGGACACAGGCGCGGTCCGGAAAGTTCCTGCAAAAAACCGCATTTCGCCCCTTGACCCTGGCGGGATACTAATGCCATAATAATGCCATTTAAATGCCGAGAACCCCGAACAGCCTGAAGACGGTGACGATCACGGTGTCCACCACGCCCCCCGTGTATGAGTATCTGGAGGTGCTGGTGCGCAGCGGGTTGTTCGGGAAGAATCCGGCCGAAGCAGCAGAGCGGTTGATCGCCCGGGGCATCGAGGATCATTTGAACGAAGGCAGGTTGTTCCAGCCGCGCGGCTCCAAAGGCCGGTAGCGCAAGTTTTTTCTCCTTTGTTTGAATTTGTGGCGCGTTTTATTCGTTGCTTATCAAGGTGACCGTTGGTTTGTTGGTGCGTCAGCGGCCCGCCGTTTTTCTCTTCGGAAATTTCGCGCGGCATTTTGGAATTGATGAACGTTCCCGCGTCCATGTTAGCAGTCAGTGATTTGACCTATGTCATCACCGGCGCCACGCTCGAGGGTAAACTGGTCCTCGCGGCGCTGGGCATTTTTTCCGTGTTCGCCTGGTCCATCATGGCGGCCAAGGCGTTCCAGATGCGCCGCGCCAAAAAATTGAACCAGCTCTTCGACACCGAGTTCCGCAACCAGAAGCACGTGCTGGAAATCTTCGACCGCCGCGTGCTGGTGGACGGCTGCCCGCTCTTCGCCGTCTATAAGGAAGGGTGCGCCGAACTGGACATCCGCCTGCGCAAGACGCACGAGGCGGGGCGCAAGCAATACATCTCGCTCAAGTCGATGGAACACATCAAGCGCACGATGGAAGCGGCGGTGGCGCGCGAGGCCATCAAACTGGAGTCCGGCCTCATCCTGCTGGCGCTGGCCGTGAGCGGCGCGCCGTTCCTCGGGTTGCTGGGCACCGTGTGGGGCGTCATGAGCGCCTTCACGCACGTGGCGCAATCCAACCGCGCCGACCTGCAAACCATGGCGCCCGGCGTGGCGGCGGCGCTGGTGACGACCGTCGCCGGCCTGCTGGTAGCAATACCCTCCATGTTCGGTTACAACTGGCTGGTTCATAACCTGCGCGTCCAGACGGTCGAACTGGACAATTTCGCGCAGGACCTCGCCTCCAAAATGGAGACGGAGTATTTGAAGGATGATGATGTGGAGCAGTAGCAGTGTTCAGTATTCAGTATGCAGTGTTCAGTCGCGAAGCATTTGGATCGGGATGGAGCCGCGTCTCCTTCCACAAGCTAAAGCTTGAACTCCAAACTGGGCGGGTTCGGCGCCGGCAGGTGGCAAAGC
>JBFMBT010000518.1:0-2324 GCA_040754875.1 Verrucomicrobiota bacterium
TTTGAAGTTTCCTTTCATCGTCTATTCATCTCCATACAGCACCCACGTGTCTTTGCTCCCGCCGCCCTGGGAGGAGTTCACCACGAGCGAGCCTTTTCGAAGGGCCACGCGGGTCAGGCCGCCGGGGACAACGACGGTTTTTTCGCCATACAAAACGAACGGGCGCAAATCAATGTGCCGGCCCTCGAAGCCTTCGTTGTCGATGTGCGTCGGATGGCGCGAGAGCGAAATCATCGGTTGCGCGATGTAATTGCGCGGATCGGCTTCGATCTGTTTGCGGAACTCGGCGATCTCGGACTTCGACGCCTTGGGGCCCATCAACATGCCGTAACCGCCGGATTCATTGGCGGCCTTCACGACGAGTTCATCGAGGTGTTCGAGGATGTATTTCTTGTCGGCTTCCTCACTGGCGAGATAGGTCGGCACGTTGTCGATGAGCGGTTCCTGGTCGAGGTAATACTTGATGATGCGCGGCACGAAGTAATACATCACCTTGTCGTCCGCGACGCCGGTGCCGATGGAATTGGCGAGCGAGACATTGCCCGCGCGATAGGCGTTGATAAGGCCGGGCACGCCGAGCACCGAATCACGCCGGAACACCGTCGGGTCCAGGAAATCGTCGTCGATGCGCCGGTAAATCACGTGCACCGGTTGGAGGCCCTTGGTGGTGCGCATGAACACGCGGGCGTCGCGTACCAGCAAGTCGCGCCCTTCCACAATCTGAATGCCCATCTGCCGCGCGAGATAGGTGTGCTCGAAGTAGGCGCTGTTGTAGGCGCCGGGCGTGAGCAGCACCACCGTGGGATCAGCGACGCTGGCAGGCGCGATGTGTTCCAGCACCTTCAACAATTCCACGGGATAATTCTCCACCGGGCGCACACCGACGGTTTCGAAGGCGTCCGGGAACGTGCGTTTCATGGCGCGGCGGTTTTCGAGCACGTAACTGACACCGCTGGGTGTGCGGCCGTTGTCTTCGAGGACCAGGTACTTCCCCTTGTCGTCGCGGATAAGGTCGGTGCCGCAAATGTGGATGTAAATGTCCTTGGGCACCTTGAAGTTCACGAACTCGCGCCGGAAATGCTTCGCCGAAAGAACGTAATAGGACGGGATGACGCCGTCCTTGATGATCTTCTGCCCGTGATAGATGTCGTGTAGAAAGAGGTTCAGCGCCTTGATGCGCTGGGCGAGGCCGGCTTCAAGTTTCTCCCATTCGCTGCCGGAGATGATGCGCGGCACGAGGTCGAACGGGAAGATGCGTTCGGTGCCCTGCGAATCGCCATAGACATTGAAGGTGATGCCCTGGCGGAGGAAGGCGAGGTCAATGGCGCGGCGCTTCTCGTCGAACTCCTCGGAGGACAGGCCGTTGAAGCATTGGAGGAACTTCTGGTAATGAGGCCGGACCGCGCGGGGGCCCGCATACATTTCATCGAAGAACCCGTCCACGCTGTAGTTTTTGCTCAGCAGCACAGGCAAAAGTAGAGGCCCATTTGTTCAGGCCGACAAGGGAAATTGGGACGGGCCGGCGCGCAAACAATTCATGGATAGGCGCGCTTCCATGAATGGGGGCGCTGTGCCGCAATGGGTTGCCGGGCGTTGCCATGGCCGGAGATCACCAATGCTACACCCCCACCCACTTCCGCGCCGTGCTGCTCCGCAGAATCGCCTCGCACAGTTTCACTTCGTGGTGCCCATCCTCCGCGGTGGCGAACAACACCGGCGTCTTGCGCCCGCCCGCGATGTGTTCATACACGGCGCGGTAATGCATCTTGTGGCTGTCCGGGAAACCTTCGGGATGGCCGCCGGGATAATCGGTGAAGCCCGCCACGTCTTCGCTGAAACCGGCGGTGGCGCGCTGGAGAATCTGGTTGGGTTCGTCGCGCCGGCCCACGAGGATTTCGTTTGGCTGCTGGAGGTCCCAGCGCACGCTGCCTTTCGTGCCGTAGATGCCGACCGACAGGCTGCACTTCCAACCGGCGGCGACCTGTGAGATGGAGGCGTTGGCATGGACGCCATCGGAATTGCCATGCATCGATTTGCCGAACTTGAGCAGCACGGTGCCGAAGTCCTCGGTATCGACGGCATACGGCTGCATGGTCTTCGGGTCCACTTTCGCAAAGGTCTGCACCTCGCCTTTGGGACGGTAACGCGTCTTGTGAAACGTCTCGAGATGCGCGAACACCTGCTGCGCCTTTGCGCCGAGGATGAACGAAACGGCGTCAATCCAGTGCGTGCCGATGTCGCCCACGGCGCGGAGTTTGCCGCCTTCGCTGGCGAGCAGGCGCCAGTTGTAATCGGTTTCCTTGAGCAGCCAGTCCTGGAAGAAA
>JBFMBT010000519.1:0-2307 GCA_040754875.1 Verrucomicrobiota bacterium
GCCCCAAGCCTCTTCCAGTTTCTTCACCAGCTCCGCGGTTTCCAGAACCGTGAGCTTGCCCAATTGTTCCACCAGGTTTGCGATGTCAGCCATGTTACCTTTCAGTCTCGTCGTCCTCCGCGGCCGCGAAGGGAATTATGCCCACTGCCCGTGAACCGACGATTTACTTTGTTGTTGTTTGTTTCCGCCGTGTTTTGGCTTTAAACCACGGCGAAAGTCTTTTCGTTCAAATCGGCTTAAGCGCCTTTTTCCACCCGGGCCTGCAGGACCCGGGCCAGTTGGCTGGCCGGCGTGTTGAGCAACCGCACCAGTTGTCCCGCCGGCGCCTGCAACAGCCCCAGCAGTTTGCCACGCAGCACGTCGAGCGACGGCAAATCCGCCAGCGCCACGATGTCGGCCGTTTCCAGCCGCTGATTGTTCAGGTAGCCGAACTTGATCTTCGGCTTGTCAAACTCCGCCGCGAACGTCTTCACGGCCTTCGCCGCGACCGAAACGTCCTTCTTGCCGGTCACCACCGCGAGCTGGCCCGTCATCGCGCCGTTCAATTCGGCCACGCCGGCTTCCTTCGCGGCAATGCGGAAGATGGAGTTCTTCACCACATGCAGTTCCGCTCCCGCGCCGGTCAACCGCTTCCGCAGTTCGGTGAACTGCGCCACGGTCAGGCCGGTGTACTCGACGACAATGAAAAACGGCGACGCGTTGAGACGGGCGACGTATTCGTTGGTAATAAATTTCTTTTCGGCTCGCATCTTAAGGTCTCCTGGTTATCAGGCCGCAGCAGCCTGGAGTTCGCGGGACTCAATCCGCACCGGCGGGCTCATCGTCGCCGAAACCGTGCAGCTCTTGATAAATATGCCCTTCACGCTGGCCGGACGGGCCTTGACCACGGCGTCGATGATCGCGCGCACGTTTTCCTGAATCTGTTCCGGCTTGAAGGAAACCTTCCCCGCCGGAACATGAATGTTTCCGGCCTTGTCGATCTTGAACTCGACGCGGCCCGCTTTCACTTCCTTGACGGCCTTCGCCGTGTCTTCGGTCACGGTGCCGGTTTTCGGATTCGGCATCAGGCCCCGGGGACCCAGCACTTTGCCCAGCTTGCGCACTTCCACCATTGCCTCGGGTGTCGCCACCGCCACATCAAAGTCCGTCCAGCCTTCGTTGCACTTTTTGATCATGTCCTCGAAACCGACGAATTCAGCGCCCGCTGCTTTCGCCGCGTCCGCCGAGGCGCCGGGCTTCGCAAAGACGAGCACGCGCACGGTCTTGCCGCTGCCGTGCGGCAACGGCACCGTGCCGCGCACCATCTGGTCGGATTGCCGCGGGTCCACCCCGAGGCGAAACGCCACGTCGATGGTTTCGTTGAACTTGGCGCGCGGGAAACCCGACAGGATTTCCACGGCGGTTTTCAAGGGATACGCCTTCTTCGTATCAACCTTTTCCAGTGCTTTTTTGTAGCGTTTGCTGGGCATTGTTTGGTGCGGTGCATGCGAGCGTGAGCTCTCCCGCGGGTTGTTGGTTTACTCTTTGATCTCGATTCCCATGCTGCGGGCCGTCCCCGCGATGACGCGGAACGCTGCTTCTTCGTTCGTCGCGTTCAAATCTTTGGCCTTCGCCTTCACGATCTCCAACACCTGCTTGCGGGTCACCTTGCCGACCTTTTCCTTGTTCGGCGCCTTGGAACCCGAGGCGATGCCGGCCGCCTTCTTCAACAGAACCGACGCCGGCGGCGACTTCGTGATGAAGGTGAATGACTTGTCCTGATACACCGTGATGATCACCGGGATCACCAGGCCGGCCTGCTCTTTGGTGGCCGCGTTGAATTCCTTGCAGAATCCCATGATGTTGACGCCGTGCTGGCCGAGCGCCGGACCCACCGGCGGCGCGGGATTCGCCTGGCCCGCCGGAATCTGCAACTTGATCTGTCCAGTAACCTTTTTAGCCATATAAATTCGTTAATCGTTAAATCGTTGATTGGTTGCTGCGTCGCCGTTGGCCGGTTCAACGCGTCACGCCGGTCATGCTTTTTCCACCTGCCAGTACTCCAGTTCGACAGGCGTATTGCGGCCGAAAATGTTGACCGTGACTTTGAGCTTGCCGCGCTCGGGTTCGATTTCCTCGATCACGCCGCTGAAGTTCAGGAACGGGCCGTCGTTGATCTTCACCGTCTCGCCCACTTCGAAGTTCACCTTCGGTTTCTCGCGATCTTCCGAATCAGAAATCTGCGACTTGATCGAATCAATCTCCGACGGGTCCGTCGGGGTCGGCCGGTCGCCACCCACAAAACCAATGATGCCCTGCGTGTCCCGG
>JBFMBT010000520.1:0-2297 GCA_040754875.1 Verrucomicrobiota bacterium
TGCGGATTGGCAAATCTTGCGTGTGATTTCGACCCAACGCGGCAACAACAAAACCCTCTCCTTGGGGAGAGGGCAGGGTGAGGGGGACCGCGGCTCCGCAAACCCATAATGCATAGAATGGAAACACCACGACATCACCCACCCGCGACCCCAATCGTAAATCGTATATCATAAATCATAAATGCCGCTTCTCGCCCTCGAAACTTCCTGCGATGAAACCAGCGCCGCCGTTGTTCGCGACGGCCGCGTGCTGGCGAATGTCGTGTCGTCGCAGATGAAGCTGCACGCCGAATACGGTGGCGTGGTGCCCGAACTGGCCACGCGCGAGCACCTTCGCAATCTGCTGACCGTTTGCCGCGAAGCGTTGCATGAAGCCGGCGTAAACACGGCGGACTTCGACGCTGTGGCTGCCACGCAAGGCCCCGGCCTGCCCAGTGCGCTGATGGTGGGTTTTCACGCGGGCCAGTCCGTCGCGTTCGCCTTGGGCAAGCCGTTCCTCGGCATTCATCATCACGAGGCGCATTTGTATTCCCCCTGGATTTCCGGCAACCCGCCCGTCGCCGCGTTGGATTCCTTTCAGCCGAACGTCTCGCTCATCGTCAGCGGCGGGCACACCATGCTGGTTCACGTCGCGGACATCTTCCAGCACCGCGTCCTGGGTTCGACGGTCGATGACGCCGCGGGCGAATGTTTCGACAAGGTGGCCAAACTCATCGGCCTGCCGTATCCGGGCGGCCCGGAACTGGACCGGCTGGCGCAAGCGGGTGATCCGAAGGCGTTTGATTTCCCGCGGCCCATGCTCAACAGCGAGGATGACGATTTCAGCTTCAGCGGCCTCAAGACCTCCGTGCGCTATTTCCTGCGCGACCACCCGGAAGTGTTGAACGACGGCCGCCGCTTGCGCGATCTGTGCGCCAGCGTGCAGGCCGCCATCGTCGAGGTGCTGGTCACGAAGACCGTCCGTGCCGCGCGCCGGCTGGGCGTCAAATGCGTGACCGCCTCCGGTGGCGTCACCTGTAACAGCGGCCTGCGCCAGGAACTCGCCCTGGCCTGTAACCGCCGCGGCCTCGCCCTGCGTCTGGCCGACAAATCCTTTTGCACGGACAACGCGGGAATGGTCGGCATCGTCGCGGAACGGAAATTGGCGAACCATGCCGCACCCACCGCGTGGGAATGCGAGATCGCGCCGGGTTTGGCGTTGGCGTGATGGATTTAAACTTGAGGTAACGGTGCACCACAGCGCCGCGCGCATCTGGTCGAGCAAGTTGGGGGATTGACCGGCAGGGCTCGTTGTGCCACAGAAAAGGCTGGAATGAGTCTTAATCAAAACCACGGAACCCAGATTCCAAGTTACAAGGCCATTACCCGATAACAATGAATCCAATCAAGGTGCACCACATATAATTTAATAAACGGGTATGGGGAGGGGGCGGATGGACACGTTCGGCAGCCGGGTGCTTCGGGTGCTCGTGGGCTTTGACGTAAGATTGCCGATCAAGTAATCTTCAACCATGAAGTCATTCACGGCAGTTGTTGAGAAATGCGCGGACACCGGCCTCTATGTCGGCTACGTCCCTGGTTTCGCGGGGGCACATTCCCAAGGGGCTTCGCTGGACGAGTTGAAGCGCAATCTGGAAGAGGTCATCCGCATGCTATTCGAGGACGGCGAGCCGTCGCTGGAGGCGGAGTTTGTCGGCACACAGATGATCCAAGTGGGCTAGGATATGGGCAAGCTGCCAGTCCTGAAGCCGCGTGAGGTTTGCCGTCGGCTCGAAGCCTTGGGATTTGTGCTCGTGCGCCAACGCGGTTCCCACCTGCAGTACCGTCACAGCGATGGCCGAGGGACCACGGTTCCGAATCATCCGGGACGAGACATTTCCCCGATTCTTCTGCGACAGATTGCTCGCGACATCGGCCTGACGGCAGAGGAGTTTATCCGGGAACGTTGAGGAGGTTCCGACCAGCAAGCGAATGAGGAGACCAGTGTTCAGTATTCAGTAACCAGTATTCAATAAAGATTCGCGTGCATTGACGCGGCACATTCGCACGTTCGCATATTCACATTCGTTTGACCTCATTCGATTGATTTCCGATTTCCCAAGCCCGTCAAAAGCGCCGCGGAACCGGCGCACTCCGGGACGCTCCGGAGCAAGTCAGAGCCTCGTCACCTCGGCTGCTACAAGGGCTTGCTCGAAGCATTGTCTTCCGCGACATTAATCTCAAAATGAATCGACTTGGCCCCACGGGAACAGTATGCCTGAGGTGACGAAATGATGTTGCGATTCGCCACAATCCTG
>JBFMBT010000521.1:0-2255 GCA_040754875.1 Verrucomicrobiota bacterium
GGTCCGTCTGGGCGTCCGAAGCCATGGGCAGGCGGTCGCAGTTGGTAAAAAAGCATCCCGCGCTGTTGATTTCCAAAGCGGCTTCAACGACCAACGCCGTGCCCTTTCAGGTCGCGCCCCAAGCCCCGGCCGCGCCCAAGTCGCCAGCCGTGGATAACCCTCTAAAAGCTCCCGCCGCGCCAAGCGCGCCCAAAGCGCCCAACCCGTCTCCAACACCGGACAAGAAATAGGTTATATTGCCCGCGACGAAGCATGAAACTTTCCATCATTGGCACCGGCTACGTTGGATTGACCACGGGGGCTTGTTTCGCCGAAGTGGGGCATCACGTCATCTGCGTGGATAATGACGTCGCCAAGGTGAACCTGCTGCGCAGTGGGGGCATTCCCATTTTTGAACCGGGCCTCGAGGAGCTTGTGCAGCGCAATGTCGCGGAAGGGCGGCTGAGTTTTACCGACAATACCGCCGAGGGTGTCCGTAATTCCGATGTCATCTTCATCGCCGTGGCCACGCCGCCGCTGCCGGATGGAGGGGTCGATTTGAGCGCCATGGAAAAGGTCGCGCGCGACATCGCCGGCGCCATGGACGGCTACAAGATCGTTGTGGACAAAAGCACGGTGCCGGTCAGCACCGGCGACAAGGTGGCGGAAACCATCCGCCGTTACTGCAAGGCGCAGGCCGAGTTTGATGTCATCAGCAACCCCGAATTTCTGCGCGAAGGGTTCGCCGTCGAAGACCTGATGAAGCCCGACCGCATCGTTGTCGGTGTCCGCAGTCAGCGGCCCGTTGCGGCCATGCGCGAGATTTACGCGCCGTTCAATGCGCCAATCATCGTCACGGACATCAACTCGGCGGAACTCATCAAACACGCGGCCAATTCCTTCCTGGCGTTAAAAATATCGTACATCAACGCCATCTCGGTCATTTGCGAAGCCTCGGGCGCGAATGTGCAGGAAGTCGCCAACGGCATCGGCATGGATGTGCGCATCGGCCGCCGCTTTCTCGATGCCTCGCTGGGCTTTGGCGGAAGCTGTTTTCCGAAGGATCTCAGTGCGTTCATCAAAATTGCCGAGAAACTGGGCTACGATTTCCGCCTGCTCAGGGAGGTTCAGCGCATCAATGGCGAGCAGATGGATCGCTTCGTCAAAAAGATTTCCGACACGCTCTGGGTGCTGAAGGACAAAAAAATCGGCGTCCTCGGCCTGGCCTTCAAGCAGAACACCGACGACGTCCGCATGTCGCCCGCCATCGATCTTTGCCTGCGCTTGCAGAAGGAAGGGGCGAAGCTCCGCGTCCACGATCCCAAGGCGATGGACAAGGCCAGGGCCATCTTGAAGGACGTGGAGTACGTGGAGGACATGAACGCCATTGCCGACGGTTGCGACGCCCTCTGCATCGCCACCGAATGGCCGCAATTCAAGAAGCTCGACCTTGATCGCGCCCGGAAAGCGATGACCCATCCCATCCTGTTCGACGGCCGCAATCTTTTCGACGTGAAGGAAATGGAACAAATGGGCTGGATCTACAAAAGCATCGGCCGGTGAAGTGGAGCACCCCATGCCCACCGAAGTCTCCGCCGGCCTGATTTTCCGTTCCGGCCAGTTGCTCATCACCCAGCGCCGTCCGCAGGATCATCTGGGCGGCCTCTGGGAATTCCCGGGTGGCAAACGCGAGCCTCACGAAACCTTCGAAGCCTGTCTCCAGCGGGAACTTCAGGAAGAACTGGGCATCGATGTCGCCGTCCACGAACTGATTGAGGAGATACATCACGATTACCCGGACAAAAGGGTGCACCTGAAGTTTTTCCACTGCCGGCTCACCCGCGGCGAACCGCGGCCGCTTGGCTGCCATGCCCTTGCCTGGATTGGCCCCGGCCAGTTGGCCGAGTATTCCTTCCCCGCCGCGGATGCCCGGTTGCTGGAAAGACTTCGCAGCACTCCGGGCCTTTGGGTTTAGGCGGCTACGTCCTTCCCACACCGGGTTGAGTTTCGCCGTCACATCGAATGGCACACGTTGTCACTTGACGTGTGGCCCGCTGCGACGTAATTTTGTTCCTATGACGTCGCCGTCATGCAAGGTGGTGGCCGGTCCCAAGCCTGCCGGTGGGACGCCGTGTGCCCAGTGCGCGGGATTCACCCGGAGTGGTGGCCGGATTTCAGCAATTATCCTTAACCTGCTTGTCGGCAAAGTGTTGGGCGCTGCGACGGGCCGTTTAAATCCACGTAAATCCACATATTGGGGGGGTGCAAAATCTTTG
>JBFMBT010000522.1:0-2240 GCA_040754875.1 Verrucomicrobiota bacterium
TGCGAGGCGCGCCGCGCCGCGCGCTTCTCCGCCGGCGGCGAATTCGTGCCGCTCGATCAACAGGACACCGCGCTCTGGTCGCGGCCCATGATGAGCGAAGCCGAGGAACATTTGCGGGCGGCCGCCGTGCTCAAGCGCATGGGACGCTACCAATTGGAAGCCGCCATTCAATCCATTCACGCCAGCCGTGCGTACACCGGCGGCACCGACTGGAACCAAATCGCTCTGCTTTACGAAGGCTTGGTCCAAATCGCGCCGACCATCGGCGCGCTCGTTGGCCGCGCCGTCGCACTGGCGCAAGCGGGCCAGCCGGCCCGTGGAGTTGCCGCCCTTGAAGAGATTGGTGCCGACCTGGTTCTGAATTACCAGCCGTATTGGGCCGCGCGCGGGCACCTGCTCCAGTTGTTGAATCGTAACGGCGACGCGCAGGAAGCATTCACCCGCGCTGCAAGCCTGACGGATGACCCCGCGCTGCGTGAACACCTGTTCAAACGCGCCACGGGCGGCGATTGAGTTCCCGGTGGCGCCGGTCGCGCATGACAACTGGCTCGGCTAAAAACAGAAGTAGAGCGCGGCTATTCGTACCGCAACGCCTGGATGGGATTGAGGCGGGCGGCTTTGAAGGCGGGGAAGATGCCGGCAAGAATGCCGACGCACACGCTGAAACCAAACGCCACCGCCATCGCCGTCACGGTGATGACCGGCGTGTTTTCCGTGGGCGACGCCCAAGAGAGGAGCTGCACCAGGAGGTTCGAGCAGAACAGCCCGGCAATGCCGCCCAGGATGGCGATGACCACGCTCTCGACCAGAATCTGGATGAACACATCGACAAATGTCGCGCCCACGGCCTTGCGAATGCCGATCTCGCGCACGCGCTCGGTGATGCTGGCGAGCATGATGTTCATGATGCCGATGCCGCCGACGATGAGGCTGATGGCCGAGATGATGCCGCCGCTGATGCGCGCGTTACGAATGGCGCTGGTAATGCCCTCGGACCAGTTCTCCTGGGTGCGGAAGGAAAAATCTTCGATGCCCTTGTGCGTGTGCATCATCACGTTGCGCGCCTGCGTGAGTGCGTCCTCAAACGCCTCGATGTCCGCCACCTTGATGGAGAGGCCGGAGAGGCGGGGGTCGGGGATGTTGTTGGTGCCGGCGCTGGCGCGGAACTTGACCCACATGGTGTTGAGCGGGATGTACACCGTGGAATTCTTCATGTCGAAGACGTAACTGCCGCCGCTGCGGCTGCGACCGCTGTAACCCTTGCTGCGCTCGACGGTCATCGCCTTTTCCGGCTGCGGCTTGGCGGCCTCCAGTTCGCGGCGCTTCTTGTCCTGCTCGCTCTCGTAATTCTGGAACATGCCGATGATTTTGAAGCGCTGGCTGTTGACGGTCACGTATTCGCCCACGGGATTGATCTCGCGCCCGATTTGCTCGGGCGAACCAAACAGCGCGTTGCGCACGTTGGTGCCGATGACGCACACGTTGCGCGCCAGTTCGTCGTCCACCTCGTTGAACATGCGGCCATGTTCAATGATATGCTCGTTCATCTCGAGGGCGCTCGGCCAGGTGCCGACGAAGTTGTAAGGGTTGAAGGCCTTGCTGCCGCGCGTCATGGTGATGTAACGCGTGCGCATCTCGGGCGTGATGAGCTTGACCAACGGCGCGCTGCGCTGGAGCGCATACACGTCGCTCATCGTGCAACCCACCGCCTGGTCCGCCAGATGTTGCTGGTAAACCGGGATGTCCTGTTCCTCCACCCGCACCTTTTCCAACCCGCCGATGGCCACCAATGCCTCTTTCATGCCGTTTTCCATGCCCTTGACCAACGCGGACATGGCGACCAGGCTGGAGACGCCGAGGATGATGCCGAGCATCGTCAGGACCGACCGGAACTTGTTGGCCCAGATCTCTTTGAACCCAATGAATATGGTGTTGAAAAAGTTCATGGCGCGGCTGCGGGAACAGCGGCTTCCACTGGTTTATTAACCCGGTCCAGGCCGGCAAGTCTCGCGTCCACTTCCTTGGCGATCTTGCCGTCGCGAATTTCGATGCGCCGCGGAGTAAGCGCGGCAATCTCCGGATCATGCGTCACCAGCGCGATGGTGCGGCCCTTTTTGCTCAATTCATGAAACAAATGCAGAATCGCCTCGCCCGTGTGGGAATCGAGGTTGCCGGTGGGCTCGTCGGCGAAGATGATGCGCGGATCGTTCACCAAGGCGCGCGCGATGGCGGCGCGTTGC
>JBFMBT010000523.1:0-2217 GCA_040754875.1 Verrucomicrobiota bacterium
GCTTGGTCGCGGGACGCAGCTCCGCCTCCACAAAGTCGCGTCCGCTGTACGACCGCACCAGTTCCTCCGCGTCCTTGCGACCGAGCAATCCACCGCCTTCGAACACATCAATCATCCGCGCCTCGCCCCGGGCCGGCTTGTATTGCACGACGAAATGCCCGGGCAAGCCCAGCCCGTGGACGCGCTCCAGGCCGATGCGCCGGGCGAGTTCCAGGTAAACCACCGACAACGTGATGGGAATGCCTTCGCGATCATCGAGCACATCGTTCACATAGCTGTTCGCGCGGTTGTAATAGTCCGAGCGATTGCCGTGAAAACCGTTTTCCTCGAACAAATACTTCGACAACACGCCCAGCCGCGCCTCGTCATCGGCGCGTTTCGGCAGGCGCGAGGCAATTTCGCGCGCATGCCGCTCCAGTTCGCGCAGGTAGGCGTCCACGTCCAGGTCCGGATTGTCGAGTTTGGACACCAGCAACGCGGCGCGGAATAAATCTACTTTCTCCTCCTCCGGCGCGAAGAGTTTCACCAGTTCATCCTGCACCTGCCGGTAGTGGACCTTTGCGGACAACACCCGCAGGCGCGAGGCCTGGCGCTCCAATTGCTTGGCGCGTTCGAGCAGCACAATCTGGTTGGCGCGCCCGTTTCCTTGCAGCGCGTCCGCCACTTCGCCCAGCGGTTCGCCGTCAACGTGTGGCACTTCCGCCTGCTTCAAGATCTTCGCGGCCACTTCTGGCGCCGGAAAATAATTGGGCAATTGCGCGCCGACGCGAAAATCTTTGAACTCCGCCTTCGTCTCACGGAATTTGGCCAGGCCCACCATCGTGCCGGGGAGCGCTTCGTCCTCGACATCGGCGACGAGTTGGTCGTTCACAAAGCAACGGATGCGTTCCGGCTCGAACCGCACCTTCAGATGATTCCATTCGCCCGGCCGATAATGCGGCGTGTCAATCTCGCGCATCACCTGCCAGGTATAAACGTTGGCGCCTTCGAAGCGTGTCAGCCGCAACCGGCCGGCGCTCGGATAAAAACCGTAATGCCGGTCCTGCCCATCCGAGGCGAACGCGAGTCCCGCCGCGCCGCGCTCGTCATCCAGTTTCACCGAAACGGCAATTTCGTATGGGGCCTTGGGCGAAAGTTTTTGCGCCAGGCAAAGCGCGCGCCCGCCAAAGCCCTGTCCCGCGCCATCCACTTGAATCATCCCGCCCTTTTGCGTCCAACGCCCGCCGAACACGGCCCGCCATTCCTCGGGATTCACCGTGCCGATGGTCAGCCACCGCTCGATGGGCACGGGATTCGGTTTCTCAAGCAACGGTTTCAGGGAATTGACGGGCATCGCAAAACCGATGTTGGCGGTCGTTGCTGATTTCATGGTCAGGATGCCGTGCACGCGCCCCTGCATGTCGAACAACGGCCCGCCGCTGTTGCCCGGTTCCACCGGGATGGCCAGTTGGATCATGTCGATGCCGTCGATGTCCCGCTTGGCGGACACCACGCCCTGCACCACGCTGTAGCGCAGGCCAAGCGGGTTGCCGATGGCCACCACCTGCGCGCCCTGCCGCAAAGCCTCGGAATCGCCGAGCGGCAGCGGCTTGAGATTCTTCGCGTCAATCTGCACCACGGCCAGGTCGAGCTTCCGGTCCCACGCGTGGACCTTCGTGGCTTGGTACTGTCTGCCGTTGGAAAGCTGGACCTGAATCGGCCGCCCTTCGCCAATGACGTGGAGGCTCGTGGCAACGAGCCCGTTGGCGCCCACCACAAACCCCGTGCCCACCCCTTCCACCGCCCCGCTGCGTCCCACGTAATGAATGACCACCAGCGACTCCTTCACCGACGCCGAAATCTCCTCCACCGTCTGCTCGGCAGCCTCCTTCGGCGGCGCGGATTTACCGGACTTCTTGCGTGACTCCGCCGCCTCCAACGGCGAAACCAGAGCGCCTGCCAAAACCGCCAGCAGCGCCCAGCGGGCCGCGCCGATGGAACTGGTTGCCATGGGGCATTTCATGTTGGAAATGATTCCATATCGGTCGAAGCAAAGCAAATCAACCGGAGAGAAAGGCCGGGATGGCCGGGGTCTCAGTTTCTGAGTTTTCTGAGTTTACGGTTTTGAGTTTCTGATTCGGGGTTGCAGTTCGGAAAAAAATTTCCTCCACCGGGGAAGGAAGTGGAAAACAGCGGAAAGAAACGGAACCGGCGACAAAGATTTTGCACCCCCCCAAT
>JBFMBT010000524.1:0-2198 GCA_040754875.1 Verrucomicrobiota bacterium
TCGGACCGCGGCTGTGGCGAAGCCCAGCCGCAGCGCGTGGTCTGCAACTTCCGCTATGAAGGTTCGCTCACTCGCCAGATGAGAGTGAGCCTCCTCACGTCGGCTGCTACAAAGTGCGAGGAGAGAATTTCCCGAACTGTCTTCGCGTAATGAACGCGCGAACCAAATCCTGCCACCAACGCGGGATGGGATTCTCCCTCTCCCCAAGGGAGAGGGCCGGGGTGAGGGGGAAGGGAGCGTTATTTTGGCCGCGATTCCCAAATCTGGTTCAGGGAGAGGGAAACCGCCGATCGGCTCGCGTTGCGTTCGTTGCATTTCCCCACTCATGCCTGTTGCCATCAAACCTTCGTTCACAGCGCCTTCGCCGCCTTCACCCGCGGGTCCTCGCTGAACGTGAACGGTTTCCCGCCCAGGATCTGGTCCGACGTGATCGTGGGGCAGATGTATTTCTCGATGTGCTCGATGATCAACTCCGTGCCGCGGTAATGGTCCACATACGGCCATTTCTTCGGGTTGTACATTGAATCGGTCAGGTCGCGCATGAGCACCACGTGCTTGCCGTTCTTCGCCATCTGGCGCAGGCCGAAGGGCCGGCCCGCCACGCACATGTTCACATGCACGCCCATTAGGATGACGTTGGAAATGCCGCGCGCTTCGAGCAGGTTCCACGTCTCCACGCCCGAATCGGTGATGGCGTCGCTGTCATGGATCTTCAACACGTCAATCTGGCGCGTCCACGGCCCCTTGGGGTTCAGCCCTTTCGCTTGCAACGACTCCGCCCACAGCCGGTGCTCCTCCGGGTCGTCGTCCTCGCTGTCCGACTGGTCGAGCGGATAGACGCCCTGTTCCTCGGCGGGGATGACGCGGCACCATTGGCCGATGTCGGTGGGCAGACTGGCGGCCTTGGGCGCGTTCTGGGCGCGCAACCGCGCGGGATGCCCCTCGTAAAACTTCATGCAACCGCTCGGCGCGTGGACGATGAACACGCCCTGCGCGCGCGCCTTTTCCAGCAACTCATTCATGCGCGGCGCAAACTCGCCCTCGCGCTTCACCGCGTTCTTGCAATGATGCAGGTCCCACATGTCGCACACAATGATCGCCGTCTTCTTCGGATCCCACGCTTCCTTCGCGGTGACGACCTTGAACCCGCCGCCGCCCGCCTTCGCCTCGACGCGCTTTTGCAAGGTGAACTTCAACGGTTGCCCCGCATCCGCGCCCGGCGACGGCGCCGGCAGGGCAAACAACGCGACAAGGACGCAGAACAAGCAGGGCAGGGGAGACAGAGAAGGCTTCATGTTCTGAATTATTGCGCGTGGCTGTGAGTTTGCAATGGGAAATGGTGGCTTCATTCAAATTCGGGCGAATCCGGGCGAACCTTGGCGCGCGGCGTTTACGCCGCTTCAGCGTAATTTCACCCAAACCGATGAGCTTCACTCTTGGCGTACGAACAATGAAGCGGCCTCAAGGCCGCGCGCCGGGAGCACGCTTCAAACTCGCCTTTCCCGCTTTCGCCTGGAGGCGCTCGATGACTGCTTTCAGCGTCTTTCATTTACTTGGCGCCGGTTTTGGCTCGGTGAGTATTCTCGACACCGCGTGTTTCGCAAAACTGGCCGAAGGGTCGTTTGGATTTTCGGCGATACGTTGCATCTGCGGCAGCGCCGGCTTCGCGATTGGCCCAAGTTCGGCCAGACTGGTCAATGCGGCATCCCGCTCGACTTGGTTGGTGGAGGCCAAACCAGATACGAGTGTTTGCAGGGATGGGTTGTCTGCAGAGTCCAGTTTAAGCAGCACCTTCGCAATGGCGAGCCGGGTGATTCCATTCGCTGTTTCTCTAAGCCGCTGGATTTGAGGCAAGATGGCTTTGGTGGATTCTTCGTGTTTGACCAGTGTATTCACCAAGGCACCCAATTCCGTTTGCGAAAGATTTGGTCGTTCCAGACAACGTATCAAATGTGGCACGACCAATTCGCCATCGGTTCCAATGGAAGCCAATACCAGCGTTGCCTTGTGACGATCGAGCCAGTTTTCACTTTTCAACATTTCGATTAACCGGGGAACCAGCACGCGCGCGGAACTGCCGATTTCAGTCAAAAGAATGAGGGCTCGCGTTTGTCTGATGTAATCTTCTTCGATGCGAATCGGCTGCCACGTCCATTCATTGACCGTTCGCACAACCCTTTTTCGTAAAGGTGAATCAC
>JBFMBT010000525.1:0-2176 GCA_040754875.1 Verrucomicrobiota bacterium
TGAGGGGTGGTTAGACCCAGGCGCAACGCAATCGCTCAAATCTGTTCCCCTCCTGGGAGGGGTTAGGGGTGGGTTCATCGCGAGCCTTGCGCATGATTGTCGCCCCACGCGGCAACCGGTTCCCCCTCTCCTGGGGAGAGGGCCGGGGTGAGGGCGAGCCCCAACTCGCGCAGCCTGATCTTGTCATCACTCCAATTCTCCATCACTCCATCACTCCGTTTGCGCATATTGTCCTCAGCCCTTTCCCAGTTGCCCCACCGTCAGGCCGCCATCAATCGTGATGATCTGGCCGGTGATGTAGCGCGCCTCGGGCGAGCAGAGAAACACCACCGCGCCCGCGCAATCCTCCGGCGTGCCGATGCGGCCCAGCAGGATTTTCTTTTTATAATGTTCCAGCAAATCGGAGGCGCGCGTTTCCATCCAGACGGATGTCAGCGGCGTTTTAATCAATCCCGGTGCGATTCCGTTGACGCGAATCTGATGGTCCGCCAGCGACAACGCCAGCGAACGGATGAGCATCACCAGCGCCCCTTTGGACGCGTCGTAAGCCGTCGAATCAGTCTCCGCCTGGAAGCCGTTCGTGGAAGTGGTGATGACGATGGAGCCGCTGCGCTTGGCGGCGACCAGGTGCTGGGCGAACGCCTGCGCCACGAAATACGGCGCCGTGACGTTCAGTTGAAACGTCTTGTCCCAGCGCTCGCGCGTCATTTCCAGCACCGGCACGTCGAAGAAACTCCCCGCGTTGCACACCAGGAGATCGAGCGCGGGATGGATGCGAAAGGCTTCTTCGACCAACCGCTGCGGCAGGTCCGGCTTCATCAGATCTGCGGCCACGTACGAGGAATCCTGCGGGATGTTCTCGGGACGATCCTGGAGGCCGTGAAAAATCAGGTGCGCGCCCGCTTCCCGCAACGCCATTCCAATGGCGAAGCCGATGCCCTGCGAGGAGCCGGTCACCAGCGCCGTGTGCTTACTGAGCGAGAATGGTTTCATCCTTCAGCTTCAGAAAATCGCGGATGTTACGATGGGCAATGCGGTCCACCACCTCGGCCGGTTGCGCCTTCAACGCGGCGACCTCTTTCGGATAGGTGCTGACCAATGATACGACGACGCCGTCAATTGCCGCCACGTAACTGTAATACGGCGAATCGCTGCCCCACATGAATTTCTTCGGATACGCCGCCGCCAGGTCGCCAATGACGCGCGCGGGATCGGTGTAATCGGATTGGAAACGTCGCGCCCGCGGCGCGATGTACGGCAGGTCGCGCACCGCCCCCAGGCAATGAATGCAATGGGCCGAGCAATCAAACCACGTGTTCGGCAGGGCATTGACGCGATCCAGGCATTCCTTGTCGTAACGACACGAATGCGCCAGGCAGAACCGCACATGCGGATGGGCCTCGGCGATATCGAGAATGTCGGACGCCTGCGCCCACAAGTCGGCCTCGCCCACGCTCGAATGAATGAGAAACGGAATGTCCCATTCCGCCGCGAGGTCGATGAAACCGCGTCCCTGTTTGCCGAGGCATTTGATATCCGCCTGAATCATCGTCGTCTGAAGTTTCAGGCCATAAAATTTGTATTCCTGGCGCAACTGGCGCAGCTCCTTGATTTGCGCCTCCGTCTCGCGCATCGGATCGAGCATGAC
This sequence comes from Verrucomicrobiota bacterium, assembly GCA_040754875.1. Taxonomy (GTDB): domain Bacteria; phylum Verrucomicrobiota; class Verrucomicrobiia; order Limisphaerales; family JBFMBT01; genus JBFMBT01. Next base: position 1,649 of record JBFMBT010000525.1, read on the forward strand.
GAACGGCAGGCATTGCTTTCCCTCCTCGGGAAACAGCTCGTAGATTTCCTTGAGCAGGCGGCGGTTTTCGAACGCGTAAGGCACACGCTCGAGTCCGCCGAAAACGATTTCGCCGCGGCGCAGCGACGGGATGTCAAACGAGAGATTCAGGACGAACGGGAAAACAATCCAACGATTCACGCCCAGCGCGCGGCCTTCGGTCGTCATGGCCACGAGATGCTGCGCGTAGGGAAAGTCGCCACGGAGGTAGAACATAAGGTCGGCACCGACGTGATTGTGGCAATCGATGATCATGCTTGTGGTGACCGCGAGCATTCCGATTTTTTGCGCACGAAGCGAGACGAAAAATGGGTAGGTTGAAGAGTGATGGGTTGAAGCGTTGAGTCGTGCCCGCCAAACCTCGCCAACAGCCGCGAAAATTTATCAACCACAGGGGCGCCGAGGCACGGAGGAATTTGCCGCAAACGAGCACAAAGCCCGCATAAGAAACCACTGACTCGCGCAGGCCGCCCTCCTGCAAAAAATCCT
>JBFMBT010000526.1:0-2109 GCA_040754875.1 Verrucomicrobiota bacterium
ATTTCCCCACCCCCCTCCCCCGAATATGCGGGAATAACCGGTAATAACCGGTTATTTGGGGTTTCGAGCGATGGTCGGGAAGTGGGGCGTGAGAATCGAAGGTTGTGGCTGAGGCGCGAGGGCAGCTTGCGTGGCGCGGTTGCAAGAGGTGCGCTGCGGCCACAGCCGCGGTCCGAACATCATGGCGGTTCAACTTCATTCCCGGGCCAGCGGGTTGACGGCGAGCGAGGGACCGGTCGCCTCCTTGGTGGATCAGACGCGCGGGAGTGTGCGAGGTTACGGGGAAAGTAATCGTGTTCAGTAATCAGTGAGCAAAGTTTTCATGTCGCAGGCACAGTGGCACGATGGCTGGCGGGTGTCTAACAAAGCAGCAAAAACTGCAAACTATGCAAACTGTGCAAACTATTTTTCCAAGTTGAAGGGTGGAAGTGTTGAAGAGTGAGAGGCATCCTGCCGATTCTGCCCGGTTCTGCCCGATAAGGGTGCCCGAGCAGATTTGCGAGGCCAGAACGGGGAGCAGAGGAGCAATGGACGACCGCGAGGCTCGACAGGGTGGGTGTCGCGCATTACGGTTCGGGCGGATTCCTCTTTTTATGAAGCCGCGGATCACTTTCATCACCATCGGCGTGGATGACTTGGAGCGGGCGCTGCGGTTCTATCGCGATGGGCTGGGGCTGAAGTCGGAGGGGATAATCGGCAGGGAATTCGAATATGGGGCGGTGGCGTTCTTCGAGTTGCACGGCGGGTTGACGCTGGCGGTCTGGCCGCGCCAGAGCATCGCGCGCGATACGGGACTGCCGCAAAGCAAAGCGAGTCCGACGGAGTTCACGCTGGGGCACAATGTGTCGTCGAAGGCGGAGGTGGATTCGGTGATGGAACAGGCGAAGAAGGCGGGCGCGGTCATTGTGAAAACGGCGCAGGAAACATTCTGGGGCGGTTACGCGGGTTACTTTCAAGATCCGGACGGGCATTTGTGGGAAGTGGCGTGGAATCCGCGGCTGGAGCTTTAATGCTGAGGAACGGAATGACGAAAGAAGTTCGAAGGCCGAAACGCGAATGGTGGATTGCCGGAGTGGCGGCGGGCGTGGTCATTTTGCTGGCGGTGATGTGGCTGGACCGTGGGCCGGAGGAGCCGGTGTATCAGGGGTGCAAGGTGGGGGAATGGTTGAAGGGACATCCGAGGGAGTATATTCCGGCGATGCAAGCGGTGGGGACGAATGCGCTGCCGTATCTGCTGGCGGAGCTGGAGGCGAGGGACGGCGGGTTGAGCCGGGCTGCGCAGAAGGCGCTGTCACGCTTGAGCATCGCGCCGTTTTGGGACACGGCGCGGAAACGGCGGTATCGGGCGCGCATCGGGTTGCAGGTGCTGGGCAAGGACATTGAAGCAGCGGATGTCCTGCTGGAGCGCGTGTTCGCCCGGCCGATTCAAATCAAAGAGGATGATCCCGGATGGCTGGCAGCGGGTTCACTGGGCTGGCTGACGTCACCGGTGGCGCAGGCACACATCGGAGAACGCCTGGGGCCGGCGATGGAGAGTCCGGACCCGGACGTCCGGCGCAATGCGTGCCTGGCGATTGCTGCGGGTGGGAATCTGGGTGTGGATCATGGCAAGCGCCTGGTGGCGTTGACGGCGGATAGAGTGGTTGCCGTGCGTGCGGCGGCGATACGGGCGTTGGCGGTGTGCCGGGCTAATGAGGTGGTCATTCCGGCTATGGCGGCGAGGTTGGAGGATGAGCAAGCCGGCATACGGTGGATGGCGGCGCACGTATTGAGGATGCGGGGAACGAATGCGGTGGCGGCGTTACCGGCGTTGCGGGTGGCGTATGAGGCGGAGGCGAAACGTGCCAGCAACCGTGAGGGCGCGGAGGGGCTGCCGGACGAGGCAAAGAATGCGACACCACAACGGGTGCGCGACGCGATCCGTGAAGCTGTCGAGAGGATTGAGGGGAAGGTGTTTTAGTTTTTGATTTTGGATGCGCGATTGGACGTGGACGCCAATCGAAGCAATCGGGTCCGAAAAGCTCAAGATGATGGTGATGACATTCGGAATGTCATATGACATGCTTGCAGTCGTGATCGCCGCAGCCGATATGATTTCCGCCGCGCTCT
>JBFMBT010000527.1:0-2108 GCA_040754875.1 Verrucomicrobiota bacterium
TGCGTTTGCATGGAAGCCAAAAAATACGACCTGATCGTTATTGGTTCCGGGCCAGCGGGAGAAAAGGGAGCCGCCCAGGCGGCTTACTTCGGTAAGCGAGTCGCCCTCATTGAGAAGGAGCCGGTGCTCGGCGGCGCGGCGGCCAATACCGGCACATTGCCCTCCAAAACCCTGCGTGAAACGGCGCTGTATCTCTCTGGTTTCCGGCAACGCGGGCTGTACGGCATCACGTTCACGCTGCGTGACAAGGTGACGGCGCGGGATTTTCTCTATCGCGAACAGCAGGTGGTGCAGACCGAGCGGGCGCGCATAGCGGACAATCTCAAGCGGCACAAAATCGATTTGTATCTGGGCTTCGCGTCGTTTGTGGATGCGCACACGGTGGCGGTGCAGCCGCGTCATTCGCCGCCAGCGTATTTGAAAGGGTCGGTGATTCTGATTGCGACGGGTTCGCATCCGCATCATCCGCCGGTGTTTCCGTTTCATGATTCGCGCGTGTATGACTCGGACACGATCCTGACGTTGCGCGAGATTCCGCAGACGATGTTGATTGCGGGCGGCGGGGTCATTGGTTGTGAGTACGCGTGTTTGTTTTCCGCGCTGGGCATCAAGGTGTCGCTGGTGGAAGGGCGCGAAAGGTTGCTGGGGTTTCTGGATTCGGAGATTTCCTACGCGCTGGGCGAAAGCATGACCTCGATGGGGGTGGAATTGCACATGCCGGATTCGATTGAAGGGGTGGAAGCGGAAGCCGAGCAATTTCACGTGACGCTGAAGTCCGGCAAACGGTTGCTGCCGCAGGCGATTCTGGCGGCGACGGGGCGCACGGGCAACACGGAGGGATTGAACCTGGAGAGCATCGGCGTGCAGCCGACGAAACGCGGCAACCTGGACGTGAACGCGAATTATCAGACGAGCGTCCCGCACATTTACGCGGTGGGCGATGTGATCGGGTTTCCGTCGCTGGCCTCGACGTCGATGGAGCAGGCGCGCGTGGCGATGGTGCACGCGTTTGATTTGAAGTATAAGTCGAACGTGGCGCACATCCTGCCGTATGGGATTTATACGATTCCGGAGTGCTCGATGGCGGGGGAGACGGAGGAATCGTGCGTGACCAAGCAGATTCCGTATGTGGTGGGCAAGACGCGTTACAACCACAATGCCCGCGGACAGATCATCGGCGACAAGGACGGGTTCCTGAAGTTGATTTTCCGCGAAGACGACATGAAGTTGCTGGGTGTGCACGTCATCGGCGAGCAGGCCAGCGAGTTGATTCACGTGGGGTTGACGGCGTTGCTGATGGGCGCGGGAGCGGACCTGTTCATCCAGACGTGTTTCAATTATCCGACCCTTTCCGAAACATATAAATACGCGACCTACGATGCGCTGGGCCAGCGGGCGAAGCGGCGGCGGGCGCAGGAACAGGCGCAACAAGTGGCGACGACCGTGCTAAAGAAACCGGCAGCATGAAGCGCAAAGACTTTTTGAAAACGGCGGCGCTGGGCGCCATCGGATTTGGCGGCGGAGCGGTGGTTGCAGCGGATGCGCCGAAGAAGGCCGAGCCGTCGCCGCAAAAGACAACAGACATGAAGCTGGGGACGGTGACGTACAACCTGGCCAAGGATTGGGACATTGCGACAATCATCAAGAATTGCACGGAAACGGGGTTCGAGGGCGTGGAACTGCGGACGACGCACAAGCACGGGGTGGAGGTGACGTTGAACAAGCAGCAGCGCGCGGAGGTGGCGCAGCGGTTTTCCGATTCGCCCGTGCAGTTGATGGGGTTGGGCAGCGCGTTTGATTATCACACGCCAGACCAGGCGAAGCTGCGCAAGGACATCGAGGCGACGAAGGAATACATCGTGCTGGCGCATGACGTCGGCGCGGGCGGGGTGAAGGTGCGGCCGAACGGATTGCCGAAGGAAGTGCCGCCGGAGAAGACGCTGGAGCAGATTGGGAAGTCGTTGCGTGAACTGGGGCAGTTTGCCTTCGGCTACGGCCAGCAGATTCGCCTGGAGGTACATGGCAAGGACACGTCGTTGCTGCCGAACATCAAAAAGATCATGGATGTGGCGGACCATCCGATGGTGGGTGTGTGCTGGAATTCGAAC
>JBFMBT010000528.1:0-2108 GCA_040754875.1 Verrucomicrobiota bacterium
TTTTCGACGGCGGATTTTTCACCAGCCGCTTTGTCGGCCACGGCTTTGGCAGCGGCGGCCTTCTCCGCTTCGGCCTTGGCGGCAGCGGCTCTTTCCGCCAGGACCTTTTCCGCCGCGGCCTGTTCGGCAGCCGCTTTTTCGGCGGCGGCCTTGGCGGCATCGACGGGAGACGGTTGGGGGGCATCGGCGGCCATGGCGGCGAGGCCGACAAACACCGCGACCAGCACGGTAGCACAAGGCGAGAGATGAGGGCGCGCCGGGCCCAAGGCAGGCGCGCGCGAAGGAATATTGGATCGCTTCATCATGTAAGACTTACGAATCCCCGGGCGGCCAGTTATTGACCTGGGTCAAGATGGGGCGTGATGTGCGAGGAGGTTGTGGCAATGACGAAGGACGAAGGAAGCGAAGGGCAAAGGGCAGATGGCCGGTTACGGCGCAAGCTGCGGGGGCTTAGGCGTTTCCCTTATTTTTGTCTGGCACCTGCGCTTATGGACGGTTTCGCGCACGCGGAGTATTGATTATCCTCATGAACGCAACGATCGAATTGGAGCAAGCCCTTTCAACCAGTTGGAATGAAATCATCCCGGCTGTCGTGCGCGCGGATCGTTTCGCGGCGCAGTGGGCCAGGTCGGCGGCGACGCCCGCGCGCATCGAGCAGGCGAAGCATCTGCTGCTCAATCCGCATTACAGCCTGGAGGATATCGCGGAGGAACTGGGGTTCCGGTCAGTCGCGCAGTTCACGGACATGTTCGAGCATTGGACAGGTCATCTGCCGACGGATTATCGATTGTTCTGGCCGGGCGCGTGACGGCCGGTCCAAAACAACGAGCAGGGAACGAGTTTTGAGGATGAGGAAAGGGGACAAGAACAAACCGGAGTTCAGGGAGTGGAGCGGGTGATGGGAATCGAACCCACGTGGCCAGCTTGGAAGGCTGGAACTCTACCATTGAGCTACACCCGCTTTCGCTGCGGTGATATATATCATTGGTCCCGCCAATGTCAATCAGCCGGCTCCAAATGAGTCGGGTGCATGGCGTCGCTGTGCAACCAAGGAAACCTCCACGCGCTCGAACTGCAACGCATGGCCGGCTGAAGCTGAAGCCGGGACTCCGAACACCGTGAACCAGCACCGCTGAACCGGCGCGCTTGCGTTGGCAAGTTGGCTCCGGTTATCCTGCGCCTCACATGAATTCGTTGCTGCTGGCCAATGGCCGCGTCATCGACCCCGCCAACCAATTGGACGGGGCAGGGGACGTGCTCATCGTGGATGGGAAGATTTCCGCCGTCGGGCCGGGCGTAGGCAAGAAGGCCCCGAAGGACGTGCAACGCATTGATGTGGCAGGCAAGGTGATTTGTCCCGGCTTGATTGATTCGCACGTGCATTTGCGCGAGCCCGGGCAGTCGGCCAAGGAAACCATCGCCGCCGGCACGCGCGCGGCGGCCAAGGGCGGGTTCACCTCGGTGCTGTGCATGCCGAACACGACGCCGCGCATCGACGTGGCGGGCACCGTGGCCCAGATCAAGGACAAGGCGTTGAAGGAAGGCGTGGTGAATGTGTATGTCACCGGCGCCATCACCAAGAACATCGATGGCGAGGAACTGGCGCCCATCGGGTCGCTCAAGCAGGCGGGTGTGGTGGCGATCACGGATGACGGGCATTGCGTGCAGAACAACGAGTTGATGCGTCGCGCGCTCGAATACGCGAAGATGTTCGATCTGCCGTTGCTGGATCATTGCCAGGATTACGACCTGGTGACGGACGGCGTGATGCATGAAGGATATTGGAGCACGAACCTCGGGTTGAAGGGCTGGCCGGCGATTGGCGAGGAAGTGATTGTGGCGCGGAACATTTTGCTGGCGGAGATGACGGGGACGACAATTCATTGCCAGCACTTGAGCTCGGCGGGGAGCGTGCGGTTGTTGCGCGAGGCGAAGAAGCGCGGCGTGCCAATTTCCGGCGAGGCCTGCCCGCATCATTTTACTTTGACGGATGCGGCGGTGGCGGGCGGCGTGGTGTTCTGGGCGAAGGACGGGCGGGAGATATTGGAGCGCATGGATGGCGCGGGTGATCCGCCGGCGTGGCCCGCGTATGACACCAACGTGAAGAT
>JBFMBT010000529.1:0-2092 GCA_040754875.1 Verrucomicrobiota bacterium
AGCGCGATCCTGGCCTGGCCGGCGACGGAATGATTGGCGTAAGCCGTGATGACCTGCTTGTAAGCCGCCATCGCCTTGTCCGTCTCGCCTTTGACATCCAGACAACCGGCGGAGCCAAGCGCCGCCACGGGGGTCAGCGGACCATTCGGATATTGGGCCGCGAACTCGTCAAACTTCGCCCGCGCCTCGTCGTATTTGCCTTCCTCGACCAACGCCCCGGCGGCAAGCAACTGGGCTCTCTGCGCCGCGCTGGTCCCGGCGTAGTCGGTGGCGACCTTCAGGTAATCCGCCGCCTTGGGTTCGGCCTCCTTGCCACCGGCGAGGGGGCCGCGATCCAGCTTCAGCAGCGCCTCGCTGGCTTCCTGTTCTTTCTGCAAGTCAAAATGCTTCCACGCCGTGTGCGCGAAAGCCGCCGCAACGATGGCCAGACCCGTCACCACCAGGTGCTTCTTGTGCGTCTCCAACCACGTCAACAACTCGATGGACCTGGCGGATTCTGTCGATTCGGAACTCATATAAGGTGCGCCATGATTGGGGCGAAGTTCAAAAAGGCAAGCTTGAAATCCGAACGCCATTCTCGGCGGGTGTGGTTGAATGTGGGCGGTTCGGAGTCCCGGCTTCAGCCGGCCAAGGCGTGGCTATTCAAAGCACGTGGAGATTTCCTTTGGTTGTTAACGGAGCGCCACCCCAAGTGTTGCGCAACCGTTTGCAATCGGCACAATCCGCGAAAAGTTCGCGCACACCCTTATGCCATACGTCAATGTTCGCATCACGCGGGACGGCGTGACCGCCGCGCAGAAGGCGCAAATCGTCGCCGAGATCACGCAGACGCTCCAACGCGTCCTTGGCAAACAACCCGAGCACACCCACATCATCATCGACGAGGTGGACCCCGAGAATTGGGGCTTCGCCGGAATGCTCACCACCGAATTCCGCCGCCGCCAGCAAGGGAAGTGAGCATGAATCGCGACTGCCGTTGCCGGATGCCGCCGCCCTCGTAGCGCAGGTTTCCAACCTGCTGTATCGCCGGTTTCCACCCGGCAGACCGTCAACTGCAACCAACGCTCCGCCTCCGCCAAAACCCGGACTGCGGCTGTGGCAACGCCCAACCGCAGCGCGTGGCCTGTAACCGCGGGCCAGGAGGTTCGTTTGGCCACACCACGCCTGGGGAGCGCAGCGACGACACCCCCCGGTGCAACGCCCAAATTGCGGTGGACAGTGCGCGACAGCGGTTCTACGGTGCTTTCATGGCCGTTCCCCCATCCCCAATCGGCAAATGAACGGCGCCTAAACCCATGCCAGGTCCACTGTCCAGGCGGGTCGTCGTCATCACCATCCTTGCCCTGGTCATGGCCGCCGCCTGGTTCGTCTTTCGCGGCGGTTCATGGCCGCCCTCACCCGAAGAACTGCTGCGCCGCGACGGCTTTTCCTGGCGACGGCACGAGACCAAAGATTTTTGGATCCATTACGAGGCGGGTTCTTTTGCGGAAAAGGAGTTGAAGCTGCTGGTCCGGATGCACGAGATGGCCATGCCCGGCTTGCTGGAATTGATCGGCGAATCCGCTTATCCGCGGAAGATTCACATCTTTGCGGTGGAAGATCGCGCGCGCATGAAGGCACTCATCGGCACCGAAGGCAACGGCCAGGCCTTGGTGAAGCACCACGCCATCGTGGGCGTCTTTTCCGAGCAGACCAAGGCCGGCGGCGCGCACGAACTGATGCACGTGGTCAGCAACAATCGCTGGGGTGTGGTTTCGTTCCGCGACCGCGCTGGAAAACAGACATGCACGAACTGGCCCGGCGTCTCCGCGATTCCGGGAGGCTGGTTCCGCTCAAACAACTGACTGCGGGGTTCGACAGTTGGGTCGCCCTGTCCACCGAAATCAGTTATCCGGAAGCCGGCAGCTTTGTGAAGTTTCTCTACGAGCGCCACGGGCGCGAGAAGCTGAAGGAACTCTGGCAGGCGCCCCAGCCCGATATTCAACGAATCTACGGAAAAAATCTGGCCGAACTCGAAACGGAATGGCTCGCCATCCTCGATCAAGCCGGGACGAGTGAAGCGAAGTAGCGTACCGGCAGCTCCATAGGAGCG
>JBFMBT010000530.1:0-2042 GCA_040754875.1 Verrucomicrobiota bacterium
TATCTAATTCAACTACCGAGAGGCGTGTCAGCCATTTTCATTCGCAATGATTTTCAGTAAAGAGACTTATAACGTTACGACTTTGCAATAATTGCCATGGTGCGGTTCGTTTTAAGCCAATATTGGCATCAGATTGTACTATAGGTTTTGTTCATGCGGTGCATCAGGCGCATTCATGATGATTCGGTTTGTCCGCTGGGGACGAGGCCAGCCACTCGACGACATGGTTTCGCTTCGCAACCAGCCCGCGATGCGCCCACCCGTTTGCGCATCCCGCCAACCTTCACGAGTTGCCGCGCTGCCGAACCCCTTGCCTCCCCGTCACTTTGCAAGGAGCGTGCCGGGTTCCATTATAAAAGCGCGGGCCGTTTCGACTTGAACCACCTGCGTGCCAATCTTAAAATCAAACCATGGACGCAACCGCCACTGTCGCCACTTTGCTGATTGTCGGCGCCTTGCTGCTCGCAGCCGAAACGGTATTGCCAGGCATGATTGCTGGCATCGTTGGCTTTGGTTTGGTCGTCGCCGGCGTGGTCATGGGTTACATTCACTTTGGCCCGGACACAGGCACGCGGATTTTCGTGGGAGTAATCATTGGCCTCACGGCGGGGACTATTGCTTGGTTCCGATATTTTCCCAACAGCCGTGCCGCTCGGATGTTCATCTCCCCGGGCGTGGTGGGCGACATTGGCACGGAACGCCCCGAGCTGTTGAATCAAACGGGTCACGCCATCACCAGGCTGCGTCCCTGCGGCACAGCTGTCATCGCCGGCAAACGCATCGATGTGGTGTCCGAAGGGCCCATGATTGAACCGGAAACGCCGGTGAAAGTCGTCGCGGTCGAGGGCATGAAGATTGTCGTGCGCGCGGTATAAATTCGGGAAACTCAACTGGAATCAAATTATGGAAATCACACCTATGTTGGCAGCGTCGGGGATGTATGTCGTTGGATTCGGCATTCTGGGCCTGATTGTTCTGGTCCTGATTGTCATCCTCCTCAATTTCCTCAGCGTTTATATCCGCGCGCTTTTCTCGAACGCCAAGGTCACATTTGTCGAACTCATCGCGTTGCGCCTGCGCACCGTCCCGGTGGGGCTCGTCGTTGATACGCGCATCACGGCCGTCAAATCGGGCATTCCGCTGACCATTGACCAGCTCTCCACCCACTACCTCGCGGGCGGCAGCGTCGAGATGGTGGTGCTCGCCCTCATCGCCGCGCAGAAGGCCGGCATCCACCTCACCTTTGACCGCGCGTGCGCCATTGACCTGGCCACCAAGGGCACCGGCAAGACCGTGCTCGAAGCCGTCAAAACGTCCGTCAACCCCAAGGTCATCGATTGCCCAAACCCCGCGTCCGGCAAGACCACCATCGACGCCGTCGCGAAGGACGGCATCGTCATCCGCGCGCGCGCGCGCGTCACGGTCCGCACCAACCTCGACCGCTTCGTCGGTGGCGCCACCGAGGAAACCATCGTCGCCCGCGTCGGCGAAGGCATTGTTTCCACCATCGGTTCGGCCGACAGTTACAAGGACGTGCTCGAGAATCCCGACCGCATTTCCAAGACTGTTTTGGACAAGGCGCTGGACAGCAACACGGCGTTCGAAATCCTCTCGATTGATATTGCGGATGTGGACGTCGGCGAAAACGTCGGCGCGAAGTTGCAGGCCGAGCAGGCCGAAGCCAACAAGCTCATCGCCCAGGCGCAAGCGGAAGTGCGGCGCGCCGCGGCTGTCGCGACCGAACAGGAAATGGTGGCGCGCGTGGCCGAGATGCGTTCGCGCGTTGTTGAGGCCGAGGCCCAGGTGCCCCTGGCCATGGCCGAGGCGTTCCGCAGCGGCAACCTCGGCATCATGGATTATTACCGCATGAAGAACGTGCAGGCGGATACGAACATGCGCGAGAACATCGCCGGCGGCGCCTCCGGCGGCACCATGACCAAACCGCCCGGCGCGTAACCGTGAAGACCCGAGCAAAAAGTGTGAGTCAAGCTTCGCGAGTGGGGCTCGCCCTCACCCTGACCCTCTCCCCCGGGAGAGGGGAA
>JBFMBT010000531.1:0-2042 GCA_040754875.1 Verrucomicrobiota bacterium
TCAAACAACTGGCGAATCTCCCAATCAAACGCCTGTGCCTTTTTCGTCTTCCGTTGTACAAGGTCGATGAACACGTCCGTCAGCCCGGGATGCCGGCAGCGCGCCAACGTTTGGATGATGTAACCGGCCTGCTGCTTCTTGGATTCGAGCGCCTTGAGCAGGTAGGCGATCGCGCCCTTGTGGTTGGGCGTCGCCAGCGAATACACGATCAATTCGTTGTCCGCCTTGATCGCCGCATCCAGCCACCGAATGTCCCATGCCACCTTCCTCTCACCCGGTTCGGAATCATCCGCATTGGAGAACCCCGACCAGATCGCGGTTTCAATTTGCCGCGCCTTCTCCTTGCCTGCGCCGCGCTTTTGCTCCAACAGCGGCGAAAACTCCTGGTAAACCCGGTCCGCCGGCCACGCCCGCAACGCGCAACTCAACACATGCGGGAATGCACTCGGTGGAATCGCATCGCGCCGCTCCAGCACCGCATCCAAGGCCCGCGCCGAGCCGAGATGTTCCAGCATCGCTGCCAGCATGGCGACCAGGTCCGCCCCCGCCACATACGTATTCTTGGCCGCCTTCACCTTCGCCAGCTTGTCGCACTGGCCGAAACAACTGAGCAGGAATTCCTCCACTTCCGGTTCCTTGCGATTGGTCAGGCATCCCAGCATGTCACCATACCGCGGAATCTGTTCCTCGTCCCCTTTGACAAGCAGGTCAAACACGCGCCTGCCCTCGCTCACCAGCGACAGCAGCACCTGTTTGTTGCGGAACTTCTGCAACGGCGCCGAGAGCAGATCGAGCGACTTGCCCTGGATCATTTCCGTGAAGATTTTCGCAATCTCCGGACGGTCGTGCTCCGCCAGCGCTTCGAGCGCCGCGGCCCGCAAGGTCTTGTTCTTCGAGTTCACTTGCTCCATCACCAGCGGAAGACATTCCTCATGCTTCCCGAGACAGGCGATGGCGGCCGCCTTCACTTCCGGCGATCCACCATCCAGGGCCGCCTGGCAAAGCTCCAGCGCCCCGGCGGGATCAAGCTCATGCATGATCGTCAGCCGCCGGCCGTCGGACTTCTTCCCCTTGACGTCGAACGTGGCCTTCAGGCGCCGCACGATGCCCGGCCCATATCCCGGCAACACTTTTTCCGCCACCAGGTCCGCTACTTCCGGGTAACTGTCATCCAGCGCCTTGATGGCCGGCTCGATCAGCCGCAGGTCATTGAACGCCCCGCGCTCGCACGCCGACTTGATGACTTCAAACCGCCCGCCGCCGGACGTCGTGAGCGCCTGCACCAGCGGTTTGAGAACGCGCGCTGTCGTGCGCGTGCTGCCGCATTGCGTCGCCACCATGTCCAGTTCCCGAAAATCGCCGCTGTTCGTCGATTGCCCTTGCGTGTAAAGAATCGCGTTGAGCAGCGTGCTCAAGGTCAGGAGATTCGCCGCCGAATCCGCTTCCTTTCCATCCACGACCGCGCTGATGGCCTTGGCCACCTGGGCGAACACCGGCACCTTGGCGCCCGCCTGTTCCAGCGGGTCGATCAGTTTTTTCAAACGAAAATCGCCCACCGCCAGCGGGCTTCCCGCAATCGCCAGCCGCCGGACCTCCTTCGCGGATTCTTGAATCAATGCCAGGCTCATAAAATCAATAGGTTAACCGGATCACCTCGGACTCCGTCACAATGCTCAGCGGCTTGGCGCGCAGCTTCTGCGTGTCGAGATCATGGTGAAATCGCAGCACGGCCAGTTGATCCTGCCGCACCTGCCGCGGCAGCATCGGCAACAACGGCAATGTCGCCGGCTCGCCCGCGTGCTCATGGTCCGCCAGCACCAGACGCTCCCCGGTCTGGTCCTCGATAATCACTTCATCACCCACGCGTCCCAACGCGCGATACTTCACCAGCGCCACCGGGTGACGGTCCCCCAACGGCGACTTCAATTGCGCCTTCACGTCCTTGATCACCGCCTTCAAGTCCGTCTTCGCATGCGCGAGCGCCCGCGCATGATCCGTCTTCGCCACGGGCCGCATCTCCGCCGCTTCCCAGCGAACGCGGG
>JBFMBT010000532.1:0-2025 GCA_040754875.1 Verrucomicrobiota bacterium
GCCTCGCAATGCAACATGAGCGCGAGCAAGCCGCGCGCTTCGGCTTCATCCGGCATCAACTGCACCAGGGTCCGCCCAATGCTGATGGCTTCGCCGGCCAGCGCGCGGAGGGTCGAACCCGCTTCATTCAAGGCGTCCCAGCCGGTCGCGTAGGCGGAATAGATGGCATCGAGCACAAAGGCAACGCGCTCCGACCACTCCGGCGGGTCGGGCACGCGAAAGGGGATGGCGGCGCGGCTGATTTTATTCTTGGCGCGAACCAGCCGCTGGCTCATCGCCGCGGGTGAAACAAGAAAAGCCGAAGCAATGCGCGCCGCGTCAATCCCCAGGACCGCCTGGAGCATCAACGGCGTGCGCGCGGCGGAGTCAATCGCCGGGTGCGCGCACACAAAGAGCAGCTTCAGCCGTTCATCGGGAAATTGTTCGTGTGTCTCGGCCACCGTCTGGGCTTCCTTGGCGATTTGCTGGAGAAATTCCTCCGCGCCTTGATGAACTTGATGATGGCGCGCGACGTCAATCAACCGATTTCGAGCCACACGCATCAACCACGCCTCGGGCTTTTCCGGAACGCCGTCCGCCGGCCATTTCTCCAGCGCCGCGAGGAAGGCGTCGCTCAGCGCATCCTCCGCGCCGGCGACATCGCCTGAACGCGACGCGAGATAGGCAACGAGCCGCCCGTAGGAGGTGCGGGCCAGATCTTCGATGGCGGCGTTTGTCGCGGATTGGCTCATGCATCATCGGTAACGGCCGGCAACGGCGTGTCCCATCATTCATTTCCTCCGGCTGATGTCGCAGAGCATGTCCGAGTGAATGTTCAAGCCGATGTTCGTCAGGTTGTAAACGTGTTCGGTCGCCACCAGCCAGACGATCTCGCAGATTTGCCGTTCGGAAAAATGCCGGGCCAGACGCGCGAATGTTTCGGCGTTGACCCGCTTTTCCTTCGTCAACTCCGTCACGTAATCGAGCGCGGCGCGCTCGGCTTCCGTGAAGAGGCTGCTTGTGCGATAATCGCCGAGCGCATCAAACTTGGCCTGATTCATCGACGCCTTGATGGTGAACGCGCGGGAGATGTCGATGCAGAACTCGCACACATTGAGGCGCGCGATGTGTTCACGAATCAGCAGCACGAACTCGGGCGGGAGCGTGAGCTTTTGGTCGAGCTTGCCGATTTTCCCATAAAACATGCCGAAGGCGGCCGGCAACCGCGCGCTGTGGACCTTGAGCGGCGTGATGACTTTGCCGAACTGCCGGCGTGCGAAGAAATACGCCAGCTTCATCAGCAATCCCCGCGGCTCTTCAATGGCGGGGAGAAATGTGTCAACGGTGTTCATAAGCACTCCAGAAGGTGCGATGCTTTCGCAAAAGTTCTTACCACGCTTTCGCTGTTCCCACGGCAAAGTAGGAACCCAGCAGCGGACGGACTTCCACCGAGGCGAAGCCCGCAGCCGGATGACGCGCGGCCCATTCCAACGCGGCGTCCAGATTCGGCACGTCGATGACCGCGAAACCGGCGAGGAATTCCTTCGTCTCGGGGTAAGGGCCATCGTGGACCTGGCGCTTTCCGTCCCGCACCGAAACGGTCGTGGCGGTTTCAGACGATTCCAGTCCCGCGCCGCCGATGAAAATGCCCGCGGCTTGAAGGGCTTCGCCGAAGGCCTTGCCGGCGGCGGAAAACGCGGGGTCTTTGCGCCGCGCAGCCAGTTCGGGTGTTTCGTTAACGAGTAATGCGTATTTCATAATGTCATTTCAGTTGATGTTGATGTCACGTTGTCCGGCCGATACTTGTCGGCCTTCATAACATTGACGTGCGACCAGGGCACGTTTCGACATTTGAGATAAACTTTTATCTGCCTTTTCATGGGACAGCGAACAAGGAACCCCCTGGTCGGTTTTGAAGTTGGTGGGCCCAGCAGGGATCGAACCTGCGACCAAGCGATTATGAGTCGCCTGCTCTAACCGCTGAGCTATGGGCCCAACCTGTTCAACACAAAGCTACTGGAGAGGCAGCCGGATGGAACATTTGAC
>JBFMBT010000533.1:0-2021 GCA_040754875.1 Verrucomicrobiota bacterium
ATCGATGTTTTAAAATTCCTAACATCCTTTCTTGCAGCCTGTTACAACATTAAGAACTGGTGAATAATTCGTCACCCTCCGTCACATTTCGCCCCACTTTCCGCCCGGTTCCGCCCGATTCCGCCACATATCGGCACATTCCGCCCCACCCGGCCTCCCGCCACCTTTTGCTTTGCCTCCCCGGCGGATTCGTGTTCAGTCAGGCCCGTTAAGGCCTTAATACCGTGCTTACTGCCGATTTTGATTACCACCTGCCGCCGGAACTGATCGCCCAGTTCCCCGCCCCCCAACGGGACCAGTCGCGCCTCCTCGTCCTGGACCGTGGGTCTGGGAAAACGACCCACCGGCAGTTCCGCGACGTGGCCGAATACCTGCGCCCCGGCGACGTGTTGATCCTGAACAATTCCAAAGTCCTCCCCGCCCGCCTCCGCGGAAACAAATCCGGCAGCGGCGGCCAGATCGAAGTCCTGTTGGTCGAAGAGAACGCGACGAACGATTGGTGGGTGATGCTGCGTCCCGGCAAGCGCGTGCGCGCCGGCACACGCATCGAATTTCACGACCGCTCCGGTGGAGCCGCTGAAGTCAGCGCCACGGTGAAAGACAAAAACGACGAAGGGCATTGCCGCCTGGAATTTGAGGGAACCGCGAACATCGTGAACGAACTGCCGCGCCTGGGCGAAGTTCCACTGCCCCCTTACATTGCGCGCGCGGCCAATGCCACCAGCGACGTCGAGCGATATCAAACCGTTTACGCGCAGCCTGCCGGCTCGGTGGCGGCGCCCACGGCCGGCCTGCATTTCACGGACGCGTTGCTGGAAGACTTGCGCGCGCGCGGTGTGCAGATTGGATTCGTCACGCTGCACGTGGGTCTCGGAACATTTGCGCCCGTAAAGGCGGAAAACCTCGAGGAACATGTCATGCACGAGGAGCGCTACGTCATCGGCGACAAAACGGCGCAACTGGTGCACGACGCAAAGCGCGAAGGCCGCCGCGTGATCGCGGTGGGCACGACCAGCGTGCGCGTGCTGGAAAGTTCGGCTGCGGCGAACAAATGGCGGGTGTCCGCATCGGCAGGAAAGACGCGCATCTTTATTCATCCGCCTTACGATTTCCAAATCGTCGATGCGCTGCTGACAAATTTTCATCTGCCGCAATCGACGCTCTTGATGCTGGTCAGCGCGTTTGCCAGCCCGGGAAAACTCGAGGGGCGCGAAATGGTTTTGCGCGCCTACGCCGGGGCCATTGAACAACGTTATCGCTTTTACAGCTACGGTGATGCGATGCTGATTTTATGAGGGCCGCGCAACGCAACGAGCGTCCGTTTGTGTTCATCAACATGTCGATGACCGCCGACGGCAAAATCGCCACGGAAAACCGCGCCGTTTCCTCGTTCAGCAGCAAGGCCGACCAGGAACATCTGCTCGAGCTGCGGACGATGGCCGACGCCGTGATGTGCGGCGCGCGCACGGCGGATTTGAACAAGATCAACCTGGGACCTGGTCACAAAAAGTACCGTGCCCAACGCGTGAAATCCGGGCTGGCTGAATACAACCTGCGCGTCGTGGTGAGCGGCTCCGGTTCGCTTGACACCAAGGCGGAGATTTTCCAACACCACTTTTCGCCGATCATCGTGTTGACGACGGAACGCGCGACGGCGGGCGCATTGAGACGGTTGCGAACAGCGGCCAATGCCGTTCACGTTTGTGGCAAGAAGGAGATTCATTTTCCGGCCGCGCTGCGCTGGTTGCGCAAGGAATGGAAGGTGAAGCGATTGTTGTGCGAAGGCGGCGGGGAATTGAACGACGCGCTCTTTCGCGCAGGGTTGGTGGATGAACTGCACCTCACGGTTTGCCCGCTGATTCTGGGCGGGCGCAAGGCGCCAACAATTGCGGATGACCTGGGGGCGGGTAGTTTGAGCGCGGCGGCGAAACTGCGATTGAAATCGCTGCGGCGGGTGGGGGCAGAAGTGTTCCTCGTCTATTCCGCAGAGTGAACCACTCAGGCGTTTTCGTGTTTGGTTT
>JBFMBT010000534.1:0-2017 GCA_040754875.1 Verrucomicrobiota bacterium
GCGCGTGCACGCCCCTGGCATCGCTAATATGCTGGGCGTCATGTTGGTTGGCCCCACCTTGATTCACTGGGGCACGGAGGAACAGAAAAAACGCTTCATCCCCAAAATTCTGTCTGCCGAAGAAATCTGGTGCCAAGGATATTCGGAACCCGGCGCGGGCTCAGATCTCGCCTCACTGCAAACCCGCGCGGTGGAGGACGGCGATTTTTTCGTCATCAACGGACAAAAGGTGTGGACCAGCTATGCCCATCGGGCGGACTGGTGCATCTTATTGGTGCGCACGGACCCCCACGCGCCAAAGCATCAGGGCATCACCTACCTTTTAGTAAACATGAAAACGCCGGGCATCACCGTGCGGCCGCTCGTGCAGATGACTGGGGATGCGGAATTTAACGAAGTCTTCTTCGAAGACGTGCGCGTGCCCAAGACGAACATCGTCGGCGAATTGAATCGCGGCTGGCAGGTAGCGATCACGACGCTCATGTTCGAGCGGGCCAACATCGGCATGGGATTTCAACTAGAGCCGGTCATGCATCAGCTCATCGATCTCAGCAAACGCGTGTCATACAACGGCAAATCGGCCTGGGAAGACGAGGCCGTGCGCCAGCACCTGATGCAGTTGCTGATCGAGGTGCAGGCGCTCAAATACAATGGGTACCGGCAATTGACCCGACAACTCCACGGCGCGCCTCCAGGCCCGGAAGGTTCCATAGCCAAACTTGCCGGCAGTGACTTGAATCTTCGCATTGCGCAGTTCGCCATGGAGCTGCTTGGTCCTTACAGCCAAATGGCGTTAGGATCGCCTTACGCCCTGGATAACGGCAGATGGAGTCGACGGGCGCTCGCCACACGACTCATGACCATTGCCGGCGGTACGTCTGAAATCCAACGCGGGATTATCGGCGACCGAGTCTTGGGTCTCCCCAAAGGCTAGACCCAGGCGCGGCGCGAACGTCATACCGGAGACAATTTACCAGAGCGCACACAGAACAGAGAAGGAGAAAGACTATGGCAGGACGTATAGAGGGAAAGATCGCGCTGGTCACGGGCGGTGGCTCAGGGATCGGTCAGGCAACAGCGTTGGCGTTCGCCCGCGAGGGGGCAAAGGTGCTCGTGGCCGACGTGCTTGTCGATGGCGGAGAAGACACCGTCAAACGCATCAAAACTGCCGGTGGAGAGGCGTTGTTCGTCAAGACGGACGTGGCGCAGGCGACCGAGGTGGAAGCGCTGGTGAAACGCACGGTTGACGCCTACGGCCGGCTCGACTGCGCCTTTAACAACGCGGGCATCGCCGGCGCTGCGGCCAAAACCGCGGAGTATACTCAGGCCCAGTGGGATCGAGTCATCGCCATCAACCTCACGGGGGTGTGGCTCTGCATGAAGTATGAGATCGAGCAGATGGTGAAACAAGGCGGCGGGGCGATCGTGAACACCGCCTCGGTGGCCGGTTTGGTCGGTTTTCGCAGCGGCCCGGCATATGTGGCGGCAAAACATGGCGTCGTCGGCCTCACCAAGACCGCAGCGCTGGAGTACGCCAAGGCGGGCATTCGGGTGAATGCGGTGTGTCCCGGGGTGATCCGCACACCGATGTTCGAGCGGGGCCTCAAGATCGACCCGCGCATTGAGGAATCCATGGCGGCGCGCGAGCCGATCGGCCGTTTAGGCAAGCCCGAAGAGATTGCCGAAGCGGTCGTCTGGCTGTGTTCCGACGCGGCGTCGTTTGTCACCGGCATCCCGATGGCCGTGGACGGCGGCTGGATCGCGCAGTAACAGTCCTGGCGTGCGCGTTATGCGCCCGCTCCCAACCTGCCGTAACGGGCTATGTTGACATTAACACGTACCAAGAATCCGGCGCGGGTTCGCGTCCTCGGCGGTCCGCATTTCTCCTTCCCGCTCCACCGCGAACCCCGCCGCTTCCACCAGCATGTGTGCCGCCTGCGCCACCTGACCCGGCGTGGTCAAGTAGCCTTCGACAAAGATTGAGTTGGCCGGGTAGAATACCAGGTTCGCCCACTCA
>JBFMBT010000535.1:0-2013 GCA_040754875.1 Verrucomicrobiota bacterium
ACCGCGTCAGTTTATCCTGCATCACGCGCTTAACCTGCCATCCTCCCGCACCCCTGTCGAGTCACACCCGAACGCGGGTGACGACGCTCCCGGGGTTCGGAGTCCCGCCTTCAGCCGTAACGATTCAGTTCAACCACGAATGGACACGAATGAACACGAATAAAATCGGGCGGCTTCGCGGTCTTCATCGCCGGACAGCCCATTCACCAAATGGTGAGCGCCCCGTTTTTTGGGCCAAAGCACGCGTTGGCCTGTCATTCGTGTGAATTCGTGTCCATTCGTGGTTGCTTCATTGCATCGTTACGGCTTCAGGCGGTCGGCGTCGCCACGTAAACAACCAGATGAAACTTCCACGCGCTTCAAACTGCAACGCCATGGCCGGCTGAAGCCGGGACTCCGAACCGCCCGCTTCCAACCCCACGGGGCGCGGCGTTTACGCCGCTTCACCGTCCGCCAGCCCGCGGGCCAGGGGTTCCGCCGCGGTCCACGATCACGCTGAAGCGCGCCCAAGGGCCGCGCCCCGGGGCCGTGTCAAGATGCGCCCACCCGCCCCTCCAATCCCCTTGATTGGGACTCGCAACTTTTGGGGTTAAGTGGTTAATTAACACAAAGCTATGGCACAATTCAGTTACAAGGCCCGCCGGCGCACGGGGGAAATCGTGCAGGGGATGCTCGATGTGGCGGATCGTTCGGCGGCGCTGTTGCAGATTGAAAAACAAGGCCTCTTTCCCGTGGCGGTCGTGGCGACCAAAGGCGGCGTGGTGCGGGACGCATCCAGCGGCGAAGGCCGGGACATCGCCGCCGTGCTGCCACCGGCCTTGCGCGACCTCATGCAGCGCAAGCGCCGGCCCAAGATGCAGGAACTGGCCACGTTCACCCAGCAACTGGCCAATTTGTTGAAGTCCGGCATGCCGCTGACGGTGGCCCTCAACAGCATGACGCACCTCGAATCCAAAGGCATCGGGCCGGAGGTGAGCCGCCAGCTCAAACAGGATGTGACGGAGGGCAAGAGTTTGTCGGCGGCGATGGCCAAGCAGCCGCATATCTTTACCGACATGTATGTGAACATGGTCCGCGCCGGCGAGCAATCCGGCGCGCTGGAGGATGTGCTGCGGCGGCTGGCCAGCCACTACGAACGGTTCGCCGAGGTGCAATCCAAATTCACCTCGGCGCTGATTTATCCCGCGCTGGTCTTCTGCGTGGGCGTGGTCATCATTTTCTTTTTCATGACCTACATGCTGCCGAAGTTCATGTCGATCTTCGAAGGCATGAAGGTCGAGCTGCCGATGGCGACGCAGTTGCTCATCAAGATCAGCCGCGTGTTCAGCGGATACTGGTGGCTGATGGCGATTGTGGCCGTGGTGCTGTTCATCTTGTTCAAGCGCTTCCAGGCCACCGACTCGGGCAAGCGCACGCTGGACCATTGGAAGATGAACGCGCCGGTGTTTGGCAAGGTGGTGCGCTTGAATTTGTTTGGTCAATTTGCCCGCACGCTGGCCACGCTGTTGCGCAACGGCGTGCCCGTGCTCACGGCGCTGAAAATCACCGAGCAGGTCATTCCCAATGTGATGGTGAAGGAAGCGATTGCCCGCACGCGCGAGGAAGTGACCGACGGCAAAACCATCGCCCAGCCGTTGGCGCGCAGCAAACTGTTTCCGCAACTGATGATTGACCTGTTGAAGATTGGCGAGGAAACGGGCGATGTGCCGGGCGCGCTGGAAAACGTCGCCACCACTTATGAGAACGAATTGTCGCTGTCGCTGCGCGTGATGACCAACCTCATCGAGCCGGTGATGATCATCTGCATCGCCGTGGGCGTCGGCTTCCTGCTGTACAGTGTGTTGTCGGCGATGTTTGCGATTACGTCGAGTCTGAATCAATGAGGCTGAAGCTCCAACGCGGCGTGATTGTCCCTCGCCTTGAACCGCGCGAAGCGTCTTGGAGTGCGCCAGTTCTGTGGCGCTTTGTTGCGCCTCGCATATCCCAGCGCCTGAATTTCTCCAAACGCGCATT
>JBFMBT010000536.1:0-2008 GCA_040754875.1 Verrucomicrobiota bacterium
CGCGGCCGCCGTGCGCGCCATGGATCCCGTCTCCTGCCGCGACTGCCTGCGCGCCCTGCCGGATGAACTTCGCGCGGGTGTGTTTTCGGAATTGCCGTTGCAGGAAGCCTCCACCGCGCTGCGCCGGCTGCCGCCAGACGCCCGCCAGCCGGTCCTGGAACGCCTGCCCCTGGAAAAGCGCCGCCCGCTGGAGTTGCTCCTCAGTTTTCCCGAAGGCACCGCCGGCGCGTTGATGGATCCCGGTTATCTCGCCTTGCCGGATGATTTGACGGTCGCCGAGGCGCTGGCGCGCATCAAGGCGCACGCCGGCGAATTCGTCTTCTTCGTCTATGTCATCAACCGCCAGCAGGTTCTCGTGGGCGCGGTGAGCCTGCGCGAATTGCTCATGCATCCCGAGAGCAAGCGCTTGTCGCTCGTCATGCAGGCGGTGGATGTCCGCCTGTCCGCGCTGACCGATTACCGCACGATCCTCGATATGCCCGACCTCAAACTGTACAACGCCCTGCCCGTCGTCAACGATGCGGGCGTTTTCCTCGGCGCAGTCAAGGAAGAGTCCGTCGCCCACCTCGAAAATGGCGAAGGCGAAATGACCGAGCGCGATTCCGCGCATTCGGCGGGCGCCGCGCTGGGCGAATTGTTCCGGCTCGGCCTTTTCGGTCTCGTTCACAGTGTTGAACCGCCTGCATCCAAACCGCCGCCGCCACCGTCAACCGGCAAGGAGAATTCATGAACGCTGCCGCACTCACCCTTGCGCAAACCTATGCGCAGTTGTATCCGGAAGAAATTGCGCGCGACCTCGAAACTGCGCCGTGGGAGGACGCGCTGGAATTCCTGTCCCACGTGCCGGACGCCGTTGCCGGTGAATTGTTCAACCGGCTGACGCCTGAATTCGCCGGACACCTCTTCGAGGAAATGAGCGCCGAACTGGGCGCGCGCATTCTCGCCAAAATGGAATTGGACCGCGCCGCCCAGGTGCTGGCGCGATTGCCCGCCAAACGCGTCGAAAGCCACTTGCGCGGCGTGGCCGAGCCGCGCCTGACGGACATTCGCGAGTTGATGTCTTACGCGCCCGATTCCGCCGGGCATCTCATGAACCCGCGCGTCATGGCGTTTCGCAAGGAAACGCGCGCCGAGGAAGCCCTGGCCCGCATCCGCGCCGCGCGCGTCACCAAGGTGCACGATGTCTTTCTCATCGACGACCACGGCATCCTCACCGGCGTCGTGTCCTTGCAGGACCTCGCGCTGGCCGATTCGGAAACGCCGCTGGGCGACCTCGCCAAGCCGCCGCAAGGCAGCGTGCGCGCCGTTGAACCGAGCGAGGAAGTCGTCCGCCTGTTTGAAGAAAAGCGACTCACCAGCGTCCCCATCGTCGATTACGAAGGCAAGCTGCTGGGCGTCGTCCGATACGACGTGCTGATGAGCGCCGCCCAGGAGGAAGCCGTCGAAGATTTGCAATCGATGGTCGGCGTCAGTCCCGAGGAACGCGCGCTGTCGCCGGCGTGGTTTTCCGTGAAGAAACGCCTGCCGTGGCTGCAAATCAACCTGGCCACGGCTTTCCTCGCGGCGGCGGTGGTGGGTTTGTTTGAAGAAACCATCGCCAAGGTCACGGCGCTCGCGGTGCTGCTGCCCGTGGTCGCCGGTCAATCCGGCAATACCGGCGCGCAAGCACTGGCCGTGGCGATTCGTGGTTTGACGCTGAAGGAAATCCGCATCAGCCAATGGTTCCCCCTGTTGCGCAAGGAAGCCGCCGGCGGATTCATGAACGGCGTCGCCGTCGCGCTGGTGACCGGCTTGGGCGTGTGGATCTGGAATCCGTCCCTCGGCCTGGTGATGGTCATCAGCATCGCGATGGTCATCAGCATGACAATCGCCGCGATTTCCGGCGCGACCGTGCCGCTCATCCTCAAAGCCTGCAACCAGGATCCCGCTCAATCCTCGTCCATCATCCTCACCACGGTGACGGATGTTGTCGGCTTTTTCAGCTTCCTCGGGCTGGCGAAAATCTTCA
>JBFMBT010000537.1:0-2005 GCA_040754875.1 Verrucomicrobiota bacterium
TGAGCAAGGGCATATTCAACTTCAAGGGCTTCGTATGCCTCGGTAAAGCCGCGACGCTTGGACGCCTTTTCAAGGAACGCCTTCTGGTCATGGCGCACAGGTTGGAATTTAAGATCAGCCATTTTGAATCTCCTTCAATCGCTTTCGGGCGAGCTTGATTTCGTGGTCGGGCGTTTGCTGAGACTTCTTGATAAAGGCGTGGAGTACGACTACGCGCTTTCCGACAAAGAAGCAGTAGAAGGCCCGGCCAATACCTGACCGGCCACGGGGCCGTAGCTCAAACAAGCCATCACCGAAAGCTCGCGAATAAGGCAGTTTCAGGTTGGGGCCGTGCTCGATGAGCAACTCAACAATTCGCGCGTAATCCGCGAGAACGTCAACGGGCCAAGACTCGATTTCGGCCTGCACTCGGGTATGGAAATACTCAACGGGAAATGCCATCGATCAATGTTAGCAATAATGCGAACAATCGTCAATACAAGAAACAAGAAACGGTTGCCTGGGGTGCCCAACGAATAGCGTTTATCCGCCGCAGCGGAACAGATTGAGAAAGGCACGGCGTCATGGCGGCGGATAAACCTTGTTGGACTGAACCGCCTGCACGGCGGTGACTATGGGGATTCTAAGCGAACCGGTGCGCCAGTCAATCGGATGTCATTGGACAGCCCGTACCCCACGAATGACAAGGCGACCCAAAGCCCCTTGAACCACCACGAATAGCACCCGGAATCCCGGCCGGACAGCGTATCGAACCGGCATTTCGGCGCGTAGGG
Source organism: Verrucomicrobiota bacterium (assembly GCA_040754875.1). Taxonomy (GTDB): domain Bacteria; phylum Verrucomicrobiota; class Verrucomicrobiia; order Limisphaerales; family JBFMBT01; genus JBFMBT01. The sequence continues at coordinate 774 of JBFMBT010000537.1, forward strand.
ACGAGCGCCGCCGAAACCGCCACGGGGGTTGTCGGTCAGTTTGCGTCTGCTGAATGTTGAACCCCAACACCTCCTCATGGTGGTCCCCGCATCGGTGGCATCGTGCGTGGTGCGGGCGCAATGCCCTGCAACACCGCGAAGCGCCCCTGGTGGCAGTTCGGACAGCATAACTATTCGAAGCGTTCCCCCCGCTGCAGAAACGCCGCCACCGACTCGATGACCGCCGGTTCCGGTATCGGCGCATTCAGGGCTGCCCGCGCCGCCGTCAGGTGCGCGGCTTTGTGCGCCGAGCCGAGCAAGCCATAGTGCCGGATGCGCTTGAACCCCTGAGGCAGCACATGCCGCAGGAAACGCCCGATGAACGTCGAGGCCGGCAGGCACGCGGTGCGCTTGCCGTGCTGCACATCGCGCACCCGGAAGCGGACCGTCTCCCCGTCCATCCCCAGAATCCGCGCGTTCGAAATCGCCACCCGCTGCGTGTAGCGCGAGAGATACTCCAGCACCTGCGCCGGACCGCCCAGTGGCTCCTTGGCATACACCACCCAATCGTGACGAAAGAGCTGCTGCTTGAGTTCCCTCCAGGGCGCGGCGGCCAAGGCTGGAACCTCACGAAGCGCCCCGTCGTTGCGCGCCGCCTCCAGCGCAGCCACGAACTTGCCGCGAAACACCCGCGACAGCGCCTGCACCGGAAACAGGAACCCGCGTTTGGCCGCCTGCCATTCTCCGGTTGCCGTCAACGCGCCCCCGGCCATGAGCGCATGCACATGCACATGCCGTCCCAGATCCTGTTGCCAGGTATGTAGCACCAGCGAGAAGGCCGGCACTCCGCCCAGCCAGCGCGGATTGGCGGCAAACGCGGTGAGCGTGGCGGATGCGGCTTCGAAAAGCAGCGTGTAAAGCGTCCGGGCATAGCGTCCGGCCAGCGGGTTCAGTGCATGCGGTAGCGTGAACACCAGATGAAAGTAAGGCACTGGCAGCAACTCCTGCCGGCGTCTGGCCACCCAAGCCTCCTTGGCGCGCGTCTGGCACAACGGACAGTGCCGGTTGCGACAGGAATGATAGACATGACGTGTCGCGCCGCAGCCATCGCAACGGTCGATATGTCGATTGTGTCCGTCAAGTTGTGCAAAAAGGTTGTCATGGCTGAGGTTCTCGGTTTGGCCGCTCAGGCCGCCATCTTCAGCAATTCCTTCTTCTGCTCGGCGAGCAGGCTCATGTTGAGGTAACGGCTG
>JBFMBT010000538.1:0-2003 GCA_040754875.1 Verrucomicrobiota bacterium
GCAACGCCGAACAACCGGTAATGCTTTGAGCCCGAAGATTCCCTGAAGTTTGAAGTTTTGTTTCTTGGAGTTTCTATCCTCCATTCGCCGCATCGGCGTCCGTCACTTCATCCAGATGCTGGCTTTGCTTGATACTCAAATACACCACACCGCCCACAATGCTCCAAAACAAGCTGCCGGCGTACGCCAGCAACGACAACGACAGCGACTGTGTCTCCGGCGCGGCGATGTGCGGCACCGCCAGCAGCAGCACGAACAGATTCTCGCGCACGCCCAACCCGCTCGGCGTGATGGGTAGCGCGGCAATGCAGATGATCGACGGCACAATGAAAAACAGCGGCAGCGTCGGAATCGTCATTCCCAACCCGCGCGCCAGCACCAGCAGTTGCAACACGCACAGCGCGTTCAACGCCATCGACAGCAGCATCGCCTTCAGCAAAAACGCCGGCTCCTTGCCGAAGCGCCGGCACGCTTCGAGCGAGCGTTCCAGGTGTTCGCCCTTCGGCAGTTTGCGCAACCATTCGCGCGCCTGCGGAAAGCCCCGCGTCACGCCGCCCCAGAACGCCAGATACACCAGCACCGCGCACGCGCCCAACATCCCCAGCACCAGCGCCCCCACCGTCCACAACCGATGATGCGACGCCAGCAGGCCCATGTTCGGCAGCATCATCAGGCTCGCGAACAGCAGCATCGCGAACAACCCGATCAACCGGTCCACGAACACCGTGGTCACCGCCTCGGTCTTCAGATGATGCGTCTCCCGCGCCGCGTAATACGCCTTCAGCAAATCGCCACCCGTCGAGCCCAGCAGAAACGAATTGAAGAAGTGCGCGATCAACGAAATCTCGCCTGCGCGGCTGAACGGCAGTTCCAGTCCCTGCACCTTCAATACCATGCGCCAGCGGATGACGCCCAGCAGCACCGTCGAGCCCATCAGCACCACGGACAACGCCATCGCAAACGGCTCCACCAGCCGCAACGTCTGCCACAACGCCGCCGGGCCATGCGTCCAGGCGATGCGCCATTGCTCCGCGCGCGCCAGCGAATCCCACGCCACGCCGTCGCGCTGCGCCTCCAGCCGCCCTTCATTGACGAAGATGCTGTGGAAAATCCACGTCAACAGCGCGGCGCACAACACCAGCCGCCAGGCGATGTTCCAGATTTTTCGCCGCGCGCTCACTCTTCACCCCAAATCGCCTTCAACGTGGCGACTCCTCTCTTCAAATCTTCCGGCGGCACGCCGGGCATGATTTCAAACACCTTGATGTGCTCCGGTTTCACAAACGGCTTCAGCGCCGCGAAATCAATCGCGCCTGTCCCCGGCGGGCAATGGTCGCGCGCCGGATACCGCACATCATGCACGTGGAACCCAAACAACCGGTCCGCCACCGACTCCAGATGCATCACGTGATGAATGAAGCCGAGGTTCTCCTTGATTTGCGCGTGGCCCGTGTCGTGCCAGTAACCGATGCACGGCTGCGGGAAATCCTTCAGGAACAAACGAAAATCCGACTCGAACGGAATCTCCTCCAGCGCCTCGCGATTTTCCAGGCCGAGTTTCACGCCGTGCTTGTTCGCATGATCCACCAGCAACGCCAGCAGTTCCTGCGTGCGCTCGACGTATTTCTTCTTCCGTCGCTCGCGCTTCTCGAGCACTTCCTCGCACAGCGCGGCGTATTTGGGCGAGTCCTTCTGGTCGGCGTCAACCAGTTCGATGAGCCGGTCGGTGTAATCGGACATGCTCACACTCCCAAGATGCAGCACCACCAGTTGCGCCTTCACGCGCGCGGCGGTTTCGATGGTCTTCACCGAGTAGCGCAGCGCGTTGTTCCACTCGCGATTGTCCGGCGAGGAGAATTGGAAGATGTTCGGATTGGCGCGGTTGACACCCAGCGGCAGCGGGCAAAAATTGTGCAGCGAGGAAATCTTGATTTCCCCGGCGTCCACCGCCTGGAGGATGCCCGGCAGGAGGCTGATCCGGATGCCGTGGCTCAATTCCGCAT
>JBFMBT010000539.1:0-1988 GCA_040754875.1 Verrucomicrobiota bacterium
CCGGGGCGAACCGCTTTGACGTCTTACTTGTCGGGATCATCCTTCGGAACAATCCGCCGGAGAGCCCGGCGCGCCTCCCGGAAGGTATCGAGATCGTTGCTTTGCACCGATTCGATTACGGGAATTGACGAACTGGCGCGCGGCCCGATTTCACCCATGGTTTGGATGGCCAGTATCCGTGGCGTGGTATTACGACCTTGGGCCAGTTGGATCAACACGGAAATGACCTGACTCTCATCTCCCGTGATTCTCCAAACGGACCGAGCGCTGATGGCCGAAAGCCATGCATCCGAACCGGACATTTGTTCGAGCAAAAGCGGAACGACCGGCTTGGCGACGGGGCCAAGCTCGCCCAGGAACCAGGCAGCGGTCTGGCATCCATTCAGCGCGACGGGCAGGCCCGTGAGCACGCCCGCATTCCATGACAGTTTTCCTTGCGGCGCGGGTGCGATCAGTTCCCGCTCCAGTATCGGTACCGCCGAGGAATTGTCCCTCGTGATCCTTGCCCGGGCCATCGCCGCGAACACTCGTATGACGGATTCCTCATGTCCGGCCAAACGGTTGAGTTCCGGCAGCGCGGACTCGGCTGGCGAACCGATGTTCATGAGGGCTTCGAGCGCCGCCGGTTGCGGTTCGCCGCGCAGCGCCTCTATCAATGAGGGAACGGCAGCAGCAGCGTCCGGACCAATGTAGCGCAGCGCAGCCATTGCGTTCTCCTTAAGTGCTCCATCGCCCAGCGCGCGGGTGATATATGGCACGGCCGGTGCCGCGTGCGGACCGAGGATGCCGCAAACCAGGAATTCATTGTGCGGAGGGAATGGAGCGCGCCCGGCCGTCCATTGCTGAAGATTTGCCATCACAACGGGCATCACTTCGGGTGTGCATCGGTTGAAATTGATGACGCTTCCCAAGAGCAACGAGCGATTCGTTGCGTCCAGTGAATTCAAAACTTGCACGTAAACCCGCGCTGCTTCCGTGTTTTCCGCCGCTAGGACCGCCAGACAGTTGCCCGCGTGCCCAGAAACCATCGGATGTCCACCGTTCATCGCCAGGTCACGGATCAATTCAATGTTTGGGCTTGCCTCCGGCCCCAATTTCCACAACGCCGCCAGCGCGTTTGCCCGTTCCTGGGTCGGGGACGCGGGCCTGAATCGCGCGTAACGCCGTTTCAAACCCGGCGAAAGCCCGCTCCACAACCGGACGTGCATCCGATGAAAAGCGGTGTCGCGGTCCGCCCTTGCAGCGCGAAGCAGCCAGGGTACGGCATTCGTGCCGATGTGCGCCACGGCCTTCTCCAGTTCACGCCGGTTGCCAAGCCAATCGCTTAAGGGCTTTTCCTGGTATGTTGGCTCCGGCTCTTGAAGTAAGATTGCTACCACGGCCAGGAGGGCCACAACACCCGAACAAGCGGAAAGGAGCACGCGCCAGGAAACGCGCTTTCGGCTGCGAGCCTGCGACATTACGTCCTCGCCACTCGGCATTCATACATCGTAACAGTTTGCCTTCGGAAGGCAAACCGACGCTGGTTTTCCGATTTAACGAGTACGGTTCGGGTTAGAGGAGCACGACGAAAGGAGGTCAACATCACTTGACACTTCTATCACTTCATGCCACAGTATCCCCATGCGCCAGGGAGCGCCATTGTCCAGAACGGACCGGCCTGCCGCCATCCGTCCGCGCCCCCTCGCGCCCACGTGCCCCGCGCCCCTCTGGCGGTCGCGCGCCAAATCCCGACGCCCAAATTCCTCCCCACGCGCCTGGAACGTCTCCCTCTCCATGGAGGAACGAGGCGGACTATCGTTGCTTGGGAAAGCAGCGATAGGAATTCGGCGACGCCCCGCCAGGGCCGGGCGCGCGGGCGCGAGCGGGCCGGGTTTGTTTACGACGGTCCGCCCAAATCCACGTAAATCCACATCAGCGCCCGGCACAGATTTTTTGCTGAACCTTGGGCACTGGCCCCCGCTTTTCTGGCGTAACTCGTTTATCCC
>JBFMBT010000540.1:0-1984 GCA_040754875.1 Verrucomicrobiota bacterium
GGGTCATGGGTGGTTTGTCAGAGCCTTGTTACCTCGGCTGCTACCAATATTTTGATAGGTGGCAGATGTGGATTTACGTGGATGGAGGTGGACCGTCGTGAAGTGAGGGGTTGGAGTTAAATGAGTTACATAAGTCGCATGCGTGGTTTCGGGGCCGGATAGCCGATAGCCGGATGGTCGATAGCCAAGGAGAAATTTTTTATTTTTTCCATTTCACGACGCGAACGGAGGGGTGCGGGGCGCGCGGGACGCTCATCAGGAGTGAGCATGCTGGTTTGAGGGGTGAAATTTTAATTTTTTTCTCATAGGTGGGCAGATGTGAGACAAGGCGGCACGAGCCGGGCACGCCCGATAAGCAGGGCTGAATCTGGCGATGGGGTGCCGAAGGGGTGCGCGAGGGATGGGCGCGAGGGAGCGCGGACGGAAGGCGTGTGGCCGGACCGTTTTGAGCGGTGGCGCTCCCTGGCGCATACGACGCGTGTAGTGTCGTATGGAGTGATAGATTTGTCAACTGGTTCTTTTTATGTCGCGCGGGCCGTGGCGACGCGACGGGTTGGACCACCCTCACTTCCATGATTTAAAACTTCACGGTGACCTGGGCGGCGACGAGTTGTTCGCCTTGCTGGAACGGGCCTTTCTGGTGGCTGTAGCTGTATTGCAGTTTGCCCTGGAGATGGCGCGTGAAACGATAGCCCACCGCGGAATCGATGCGCCAGATGTCGCGGTCCCACGGTTGCTGGCCGCCGGCGCCATCGGGCACGTCATCGAAGACCTGCTGGTTCCAGCGCAGGGCGGCGAAGAGGTTGGGGGTGATTTTGTATTTCGCTTCAAGGTAGTAGGCGGCGGTGTCGGCGTTGCCGACGTTGGGGACTTCGAAGCGCGAGAACATCCATTCGGCCCAGACCTGCCAGTGGCGCCACGACCAGCTTGCGTCCTGGCCGAAGGTGATCTGGTTGAAGTCGCCGAGGCCCGTGCCGGGCGGCAACACAGGGCGCGCCGGAGGCAACAGATATGTCCCGCCACTGGCGGACATGCCGAAGTTCCACGAGGCATTCGGACGATAGCCGACGCGACCGGTAAAAGTAGGATTTTCCCAGCCGAGGTCCATGCCGTCCCAGGCGGTGGGACGCGATGAGATGGAGGCGTTCTTCACGTCGAAGGCGTAATCAAACTTCTCGATGCGCCCGAACACCGACGCGCCGCTGGCGTAGGTCGGCCCCCAAAGAATTGGGAGCCAGTTGCCCTTCAAGTCAGGCGTGGCGCGGCGGCCAAGAAATCCCGCCGGGCCGCCGGGCGCGGTCTGGTCAGTGATGATCATGACGTTTTCGTACGGCAAAGGCGCGGTGATGAACGGATTGTTCCACGAGTCGTGGCGCGGCACCCAGTTGCCGAAGACGGTGGCGAACTTGCCGACCTGGAAATTCAACGTCGGTTCCTTGAACGGCGTGTAGCGCAGGAAATACTCGTCCAGCCGCGCGGCCTGTTTCCGGGCGCGCGGGTCGAACCCGCGGTCAGCGCGTCCCTGGACGAACACGTAAAAATGTTCACCGTAACGGGCGTCGAGGAACAGCGAGAGGCGCGGATTGATGAATTCGTCGTTGCCGCCGAAGATGAGGCCGGGAGGGCGCTGGTCCACGAAATAGCCTTCGAGGTCGAACAAGCCGCTGAGGTCCACACGGAAGTTGCCGTCCTTGGATTCGATGAAGAGGGAGTCATCGACTTTTTGAAGGAGATCTTGGGCGGGCGCGGCGCAGAGGGAACAGGCGAGGAGGAAGGCGGCGGCCAGCGAGGTGAGTAATTTGCGATTTTTGATTTGCGATTTGCGATTGGGGAGGTGGGTTTGCGAAGTCGCGGGGTTTGCATCCAGCACCGGGTGGATAGGCGACGCGGCGGTCCCCCTCACCCTGCCCTCTCCCCAAGGAGAGGGTGGTACTGTTCCCGCGCTGGGTGAATCGCCATGCGTCCTGACATAGTGAGCCTCGTT
>JBFMBT010000541.1:0-1944 GCA_040754875.1 Verrucomicrobiota bacterium
CCTCCCCCACCCGGCCCACCGCCAAAACCACCGGGCCGCCCGGTGGGACGCAACTCTTCGGGCGAGAGTTCGCCGTCATTGTCCTTGTCCAGCTTCTTGAGCGCGGAGGTGGCGTTGGCAATTTCCGCGGCAGACAACACGCCGTCGCGATTGGCATCGAGCGCCTCCATGAGCGGCATGGTGGGCGGGCGGAATCCTTCCCGGCCCGGGCCGCCAAATCCGGGCTGGCCGCCGGGACCACCGAATCCCTGACCGCGGCCTTCGGCGCCCGGCCCGCGAAATTCCCCCTGGCCACCGCCGAAACCTCCCGGCGCACCCGGTCCGGCCGGTCCGCCACCGGGACGGAACTGGCGCTCGCCGGGCGGCGGCGCATCGGCGGGTTGGGCAAACGTGGCGGCGGCAGTGGCGCCAAGGGCAAGCACAGCAAGGGTGAAGGTGAGCGGCGTTTTCATAAAGTTCGATTGGCGGCGGCCAGGGTTACGGAACGATTCGTGTCGGTTCACAGGTTGAACGTCGAACGCGGGAAAAAGGTTCGGTGCGCAAAAAATGCCGGCAAAACGCAAGATTTGCGAAGCGCAAGGCGCACATCTGCTGTTTACTCACGCAACCCGCCGTTGACAGTCGCGGCGGGATGAACGACTTATTTCGCGGCTTTGCCTTGAAACTCGAATCAACGAAACTTGTCTGGTGGCGCGGATTATTCGGCGTATTCGGCGCGCTGGCGCTGGCGGGCGCCGCGCACGCCGAGCCGATCGATTTCCAAGGCGCGTATCAAATGATGCCATTCGACGAGGAGGTCATCAATTACAGCAAGACCGCAGCTCATGATCCGGTGGCTATTCTCCAAAAACGCCTGGCCTCCGACGAACTGACGCTGAAGCACGACGAAGAAACCGGTTATCTGCGTTCGTTGCTGGCGGAGCTGAAGATTCCCGTATCATCGCAGATGCTGGTGTTTTCCAAGACGTCCTTGCAGCGGCATCTGATTTCGCCACGCAGCCCGCGCGCGCTGTTTTTCAACGACGACGTTTACATCGGCTGGATTCCCGGCGCGCCGTTGATTGAGATCGCGTCGGCGGATCCGAAATTGGGCGGCATTTTTTACACGCTGGAGCAGGAGCCGGGCGGGCGGCCGAAACTCGAACGCAACAACCAATGCCTGGAATGCCACGCCTCCAGTCGGAACATGGGCGTGCCGGGACACCTGGCGCGGTCGTTCGTGCCCGATGAACGCGGCAACGTGGATTTGTTCAGCGGCTCGGCGATGGTGAATCATCGCACGCCCTTCGCGAAACGCTGGGGCGGCTGGTATGTGAGCGGCCAGCACGGCAACCAGGCGCACATGGGCAACCTGGCCGGCGAAGCGGCGTTCGCGCAGCAGGAGAAAACCCCGAATTACCTGGCGAACCTCGACCACCTCAGCCGCTTCTTCAACACGTCGAAATATCCCGCGCCCTACAGCGACATCGTGGCGTTGATGGTCTTCGAGCACCAGGCGCACGGGCACAACTTCATCACGCGCCTGCACTACGAATCGCAAATGGGCCTGAAGATGTACGGCCACGTGCGTTACACGCGCACCATCGTCGAGGGATTGCTCCGCTACCTGCTGTTTGTGGATGAAGTCGCCCTGACCAGTCCCGTCAAAGGCCCCACGAAATTCGCCGAAGAATTTCAAAAACGCGGACCGCGCGATTCCAAAGGACGCTCCCTGCGCGACCTGGATTTACAGACGCGGATGTTCAAACACCCGTGCAGTTACCTGATTTATTCCGACGCACTCGACACCTTGCCCGCGCCCACCAAGGAAATGTTCTACCAACGCCTCCACGACATCCTGACCGGCAAAGACACCACCGCCGAACTCGCCGCCCTCAAGCCCGCGGACCGCCAGGCCATCCTGGATATCCTCCTGGAAACCCACCCCCCCCTCCCCGCCTCCTG
>JBFMBT010000542.1:0-1941 GCA_040754875.1 Verrucomicrobiota bacterium
AGCCCGCTGCGCACAAAACAACACCAGCACTCCGGCCAATATCCAGCCCCACCGCTGCGCGTGCATAAAAGCCTCCCCCCGAAAAGGGGCTTCCGGCGGAAATGACACCTCATTCGTTTTCATCCCATCCTTTATGCCGCACGCGGAAATTTCCCTTCAATGGGCATTCCTCCCCATGGGATGAGCGTCAAAACATTAAAGCCGCAAACTGGTTATCCAGCCGCCGCCTCGCGCATACGTTCCAACAACCGCCGTCGAGCCCAAATGCTGAACATCGTCATGATGATGATCTCCGCCGACGCCGCCACCCACGGAGTTTCCCAGTTCATCCACATCACCGGATACAGCGCAAAGCCCGGCACGATGATCACGCGCACAAAGGCCCGCGCCGCCGCCTGGCCCGGCTTGGGCGACACCAGCGCGAGCCACATCGCCACCCAGCACAACGCCACCACATCCAACACAAACGTCACCGCCTCCCCCAACTTGGACCAGATGAGCCAGGTCGTGTAATTCATCTGACCGCTGCCCATGACGATCGAACTGTCTGCGGCCTTGTACCACGCGCCCCACATCATCATCACATCCCACGCCACCACGGCCAGGACGGGTCCGCCCAGGATGCGCGTCAGCGCGCGTGTCTGGCCACGCACCAATTCTCCCACACTCAAGGGCGTGGTGAGCAGCAATTCCAACGCGCCATTGCGCCGCGCCTCCACGAAACACCGGGCCGCCACGTATGCCGGCAGAAAGTGCGCGCAAATCGCCAGCCCCAGCCCGAGGAACACAAACACCATCTGCAAATCCATCGCCATGAAGCCCGACACCATTTGAATGTGCTCCCAATCCCCCACCACCCGCGACAGCAAGAACACCAGCCAAATCGCCAGCCGATGCGGTATGCCCCGGCGCACCAGCCAATACATCGGTGCCTGGTCACCGACCCGTTCGCGCCGTTTCCCCTGCGCACCTTTGCCCCGCCTGAGCGGATGCGGCGCCACAGGCGGCTGGCCCACATCAGCCTGCCAGTGCCGTTGCAATTGAATTCCCGCCAACGCCAGCAACATCCACCCCGCCGCATGCACCACTGCAAGAGAAATCCAGTATCGCTCCGCCGCCGTGGCATATTCCGCCTCGAACCCCATGTAGCAAGCGTAGCCAGGACTGGTAAGGGTCAAAATCGCCTCGGAAAGATTCGATTCACCAATCAAAAGCGCATCCACAATCGGTGTTCCGAACGTGATGACCGCCAGCAGCGTTGCCGCCGCCGCGAACGCGCGATTTTCCTGCCGGCTCCGCGCGGAAATCCACATTCCCAACGCCGCCGAGAAAAACAGCGCGTTCACCAACGCCAGCGCCAGCCGCGCAAATTCCGCGCCCGTCACGCCGCCCAGCAACAACGTGATGCCCAGCAACGGCACCACCGCGAGCAACCCATACGTGCAGGTCAGCGCCGACGACGCCAGCTTGCCCAGCACCACGTCGTGGCCGTTCAAGTCGGTCAGGAACAACAACCCCAGCGTCCCCTCGCGCTTCTCCTCGCTCAGACAATCGGCCGTATGCCGCGCCCCTTCGAACAGGCAGAAAAAGAACGCGATGCTCGTGAGCAGCGCCAGCGCCCACGGACCGGGTTGAAACGCACCGGAAAAATCCTCGATCTGCCACAGGAATGTCGCCAGCACGAGCGTCGCCACCGCCGCGCCGATGAGCCTCGCGTAATACGTCGGCGCCTTGCGTGCCGCCACGCGCAACTCCCGCTCCACAATTGGAAAAATCGTCATGCTATTCCCCGTCCCCGGCCTGAAACTCCCACCAACCTGTCACACCCCGTCACCGAGACTCGAATTCATTCCCTGGCTGCGAACTTCGCTATCGGCGATTTGCTTTCCATTCCCTCCACAATCTTGCCCCGAAATAACTTTGCTCCCCCATTTTTCTGTC
>JBFMBT010000543.1:0-1926 GCA_040754875.1 Verrucomicrobiota bacterium
TGGCGTAAACGCCGCGCTCCGAGCCCATTTCAGTCGGAGCCCCTAGCGCCCGAATTTGGTGAACAAGTACCAGCCTGCCAGGCCAAGAACGCCGGCGACTCGCAATTAAAAAACGGTTCGCCAGATTTTTTCGGGTTAAGTGCGAGGAGGATTCAGTTGAGCAGTTTGAAGCTCGCCCTCACCCTGCCCTCTCCCCCAGGAGAGGGTTTTTCGGTTGCCGCGTTGGGATGAAGTTACGCCGTGGGTTTGCGGTACGCGGAAATCGAGGACGAGGACGAGGACGAGAACGAGAACGATGGGGAAGGAGGCTGCCGGCCTTGCAATGACCTTGCGCTCTGTTACTTTGATTGAACGATTATGGCGGAAGGCGCATTTGAGCGGCTCAAACGGATGCAGGAGGATCTGACGGCGATTTTCGCCGGCAAACCCGAGGCATTCCACGAGGAGAAGCAGCAGTCGAACCTGCTGACGTTCGTGCACTTCTGGGTGATGGTGGGCAAGAGTTTTGTGCGCAACCGTTGTCCGGTGCGCGCGTCGGCGCTGGCCTACACGACGTTGCTGGCGCTGGTGCCGATGCTCGCGGTGGCCATCAGCGTGAGCAGCAGCCTGCTCAAAAAGGAAGGCGCGCAGGGCATCGAACAACTGATCGTCAAGCTGGTCGCCAACGTGACGCCGGAGACGAGCAAGGCGGTGTCGGAACTGCCGACGGACGCGCGGGTGCTGGGGGAACGCAAAGAGATCGCGCGGCGCATCAATGAATTCGTGCAGAACATCCAGAGCGGCGCGCTGGGCGCCACCGGCATGATTGCGCTGGTGTTCATGGGCATTGCGATGCTCAGCCGCATCGAGGACACGTTCAACGACATCTGGGGCGTGACGCAGGGGCGGAGCTGGTTCGCGCGCATCGTCCAATACTGGGCGGCGCTGACACTCGGGCCGTTGTTGATCGTGGGCGCGCTGGCGTTGACCAGCGGCCCGCATTTCGACGCGACGCGCCAGTATCTGACGACCCTGCCGTTCGTGGGCGAGCAACTGGTTTCGCTGATGTTCCGGTTGCTGCCGTTTTTCATTCTGAGCCTGGCGTTCGCGGTGTTTTACCAGTTGATGCCCAACACGAAGGTGGAATGGCGGGCGGCGTGGGTGGGCGGCATGGTGGGCGGCTGTCTCTGGCAGTTGAACAATATTTTCAGCGTGCTGTATGTGTCGCGCGTCGTCACCAACAGCAAGATTTACGGCAGCCTGGGCATGGTGCCGGTGTTGATGATCGGCCTGTATTTTTCGTGGATCATCCTGCTGTTCGGCGCGCAGGTGGCTTACGCGTATCAAAACCGCCGCGCCTACATCCAGGAACGGCAGGTGGAAAGCATCAGCCAGCGCGGGCGGGAATTCGTGGCGTTGCGGTTGATGACGTTGATCGGCGAGCGGTTTCAAAAGGCGGAAAAGGCGCCATCGGTCGCGGAAATGTCCGATCTCATCGGCGTGCCCTCACGGCTGGTGTCACAGGTGCTCGGGATGTTGATGCAGGGCAAGCTGGCGGCGGAAGTTTCCGCGCGCGAAAATTCCTATATTCCCGCCCGGCCGCTCGACGGCATCACCTGCCAGAACATCCTCGACGCCGTGCGCGCCGGGCGCGGGGAGGAAATCGAAACGCGCGACGACATGACGCGCGATTTGCTGCGCGATCGTTACCGGCAGATTCAACAGGCGGAAAGCCAGGTGGCGGGACACATGACGCTGGAAGCGTTGGTGAAGGAAGCGGGGGACAGGAAGGTTTGAGGTTTTCGATTTTGGATTTGCGATTTGCGATTGAGGAGTGGGTTTGCGATGTCGCGGTGTTTGCATTCCGGGCGGGGCGGATTTGCCACGTTGCGGTCCCCCTCACCCTGCCCTCTCCCCAAGGAGAGGGTTCTTCGTTTGCCGCGTTGG
>JBFMBT010000544.1:0-1925 GCA_040754875.1 Verrucomicrobiota bacterium
CCTTGTCCACCGCGCCCGCCGCCTCCCGCCGCCCCCGCGGTCGCCTGCGGCATCTGGTCATCCGTGCGCACGGTTCCGCCGGCGAGCGCGATGACATTGGCCGACACCGAACTCACACCTCCGTTCGGCCCCGCATAGGCCATTTGCACGCGCACGAGTTTGGGCAATTGATTCGTCAAAATCCATTCACTCGCCCAGTCGTTCAAATTGGTTTCCCAGAAATCCACCACGAATTCGCTCAGCCCGCGCGCGAGAATGATGCTGTAGGGCGTCTCGCTGGTCACTTCCTCAAGGACGGGCGTCTGCGTCATCACCAACTGGCCGCCGTCATCACCGGCTTCCACCATGAAGGTCACGCGGCGCAACGGCTGGTTCGGATACATCCCGCTGCCGGGAAACGAAGCCGGCAGACGCGCCACAAAACTCAGCATGGTGGCCGCCGGGTCGCTGGTGTCCGCGTCGAACGTGTAATAATAGTTGTTGCCCTCGAACTGCACGGCGGCGGCCAGCGCATCGCTGACCGTCCGGGCGGCAATGCGTGTGCGTTGCACCTCCGCCGCCGCCCGCCGTCCGGCATCGGAGGCCCGCAGGATGGCCGTCCAGCTCGAATAAATCGCGGTGATGATCACGCCCAGGATCGCCATGGCGATCATGATTTCGATCAGCGTGAAGGCGCGCGCTTCGCGCGGGCCATCCGGCCGAGAGGGAATTGCGGTTTTCATCAGCGTGTCGTCCTTCCTGCGCCGCTGCCGGTGGCCGCGCCGCTGGCCGTGGTCACCGAATCCGGCCGGTACATGAGGATGCTCAGTCTCGATTCCACGATGCGCCGGTCAATTGTTTGTTCAACAATGAAATCAACGCGGTACAGTCCGTTGGTGGACTCCAGCACCACGTTACGCGTCCACCGCGCGCCTGGAAAGAAGTCGCCGAATTCCTCGGATACCGAGCCTTCCTCCAGGCGGTTGGTGAGCGTGAATTCCGCCGCCAGGGTCGAGGGATCCACAAACGTGTGCTGGAGGCTGCGGGCGTTGCCCAGGCTGCGGGAGGTCAGCTCGAGAATCGCAAAAATCGCCATGAAGAAAATGCCGATGGCAATCATCACCTCCAGCAGGCTGAACGCCGCGTGCGGCGCACGCGACGGACGGAAGGGCATGGAAGCGGGGATTCTCATCGTTTCATGAATTTCATGGGGTCGGTTTCCACCTCGGCCAGCCCCGTCACGATGTCCAGCTTCACCTGACGCCATTGGTCGTCCACCCGGAAAACGATGTTGAACTCATCCGAAGTGCCGTTGGGATAGAATTTCACGCGCGCTTCGGAGATATCAGGCCCGAGCATGTCTCGCAAATTCACATCAAGCGCCTCGAGTGCAATTGATTCATCGAGCCGCGCGTGGAACAGCGCCTTGGAAGCGTCCGATTCATCGCCGCCCAGGGCGGGGTCAACCTGGGCCGACGTTGCCTGCGACTTCTGCACCGAGATTTCACCTTCGGCATTGATGACCAGTTCGGCCGGCACGCCGGACATGATGGCCAGCGCGCGCGCTTCCTTGCAGCCGTCCATGATGTCGCTGACGGCCTGCGGCAGCGGCTTCTTTTGCACCGCTGTCACAAACGCCGGCAGCCCCCAGGCCATCAACATCGCGATGATGCCGAGGACGATCATGACTTCGATCATGGTGAAGGCGGCGCAAGCGGAGCTTTCCTCCTTGGGCAATCGATTTTGGAATCGCGGACACAATGACGGTTCCTTCCCCCTCACCCCGGCCCTCTCCCTTGGGGAGAGGGAGAAACTGTTCCCGCGCTGGGTGAAAGGCAATGCGTTGGGATTTGCGGAGTGACCCACCCCTGGCCCCTCCCAGGAGGGGAATGGTCGTGGGTTGGCGAAGTGTCTTGAAGTATTGGCGCCATGAGACTGACCACCCC
>JBFMBT010000545.1:0-1922 GCA_040754875.1 Verrucomicrobiota bacterium
ATTGATTGAAACGCAGGAGGCGAGCAAGCGAATGGGGCAAACGAATGGTGGGAATTGGCGAACCTCTGGGTCGTTGGAATCGTGGATGTAATAACGCTCCGTTCCCCCTCACCCCAGCCCTCTCCCGTGGGGAGAGGGAGGCACGGTTGCCGCGTTTGGAGGACGGCGAAGCGCTCGGGTTGACGACGTAGCTGCGCACGAGGACAGGCGCGCTCCGGCGGGGTGCGGTCGTCCTCGGCCGCAGCAAACGCTGCCTGCAAGACGAGTGAGGCTTTCATAGGATGCGTGTCCGCGCCCGGTTTGGAGTTCACGCTTCAGCGTGTGATCGGGGCGTCACTCCACAAGCTGAAGCTTGAACTCCAAACAAGAGCAAGATGCGCGCTTGCAGTGCCCCGATTTCGAGGACGAGGAGGATTGGGATGGTTCAGATGGCACAGGCGCAGGTGCAATGCTCTCCGCGCATGGCTTCCACGGCGGGCAGCAGTTCGTGTTCGGCCCAGGTCAGCAGGGTCGTGGGGGTGGTGGATTCGCGGGTGCGCGATTCGGCGCGCAGGATGCCCTGGGCCAGTTCGCCGAACATTTCCACGCGCCTGCGGGCAAATTCCGCGCTCGCCCCGTGCTCGATCAACGCCTTCGCATATTGGTTGGCGGACGCTTCCTGGTATTGCACGGGCCGGTCCAACACCCAGCCGATGGTTTCCGCGACTTCGTTGTAGGTCAGGTCCTCGGGGCCGTGCACGGCCACGCCTTTGACACCGCTCCAATCCCGCCGCACCAGCCACCGCAACGCCGCATCCGCCACATCCCGCACCGCCACGAGTGGCAGCGCGACATGTCCGGGCATCGGATACGAAAGCGTCCCCTGCCCCGCCATCCGCTGCGCCTGCCCGAGCAGGTTTTCCATGAACGGCGCACACCGCAGATGGCGGATGGCCGCGCCGGATTCGTTGAGAATGTCCTCCATGACGTGCAGACCGGAGAGCCGCCCCGCGCTCCGGGCGAGCCCCTTGCCGCCCGCGGAAACCGCGACCACGCGTGGCGTTCCGGCGGCGCGAATGGCCTGGCCGGCGGCCCGCGCGAAGCGTTCGTAATGCCCGCGCACATCGGTCGATTGCCTCGGCTCCGGCGGCGCGCACCAGAACAACGCTTCCACGCCGTCCAGCGCCTCGCGCAACACGGCGGCGTCATCCAGCGAGCCGCACACGACCTCGGCCTGTTTGAGCACCTCGTCCGGCAGCCGCGCCGGGTCGCGCGAGATCACGCGCACCGAGAATTCCGGCGCCAGCAACTCATCCACAATCCGTCGTCCAATCCGGCCCGCAGGCGTGGTGACAAGAATTTTCATAGTCATGTTTCTTTTTGGCCGGCTGACCCGCCGACCGGTCGTTCATCGCTATTACGACGAACAACCCGGCCGGCTCAGGACAGCGTCTTTTTCCTCGGCTCCGAATATTTGAAGTTTCGCTTGGAGTTTGGAGTTTCCGAACTTTGAACTTTGAACTCCGAACCTTGAACTGCGTGCTACACCATGCTGTGGAGCCCCACGACGTTGCCTTCGGTATCTTTCAGGATGGCGATGAAGCCGTGTTCGCCGATGGAGGTGCGGGGTTTCACGATGGAACCGCCCGCGCCGGGAATGCGCTGCAACACGCCGTCCAGGTCGCCTTCCACATTCAGATAGATCATGGGCCGCCGCCGCCGGGAGCCGTGCCTTCCATCTTCGTGATGGCGCCGCCCACGCCGTGCTTGTTGTCGTAGGCGAACATGCCCATGCGGCAGGTTCCGCTGTTGAATTCCTGCAACGGTGATTGCAGGACCGTTTCATAAAACTTTTTCGCGCGATCGAAATCGGCCACATAAAGTTCAAACCAATTGACTGCGTCCTTACGATTCTGTTTGTTCATAATGGTATTGTTTGGTTG
>JBFMBT010000546.1:0-1916 GCA_040754875.1 Verrucomicrobiota bacterium
GCCGGCGGTCAATCCGGCGCGGGCGGAAAGGGCGGCGGTTTTGTCGAGGTAATATTGGTAGTTGCCCGGATAATGGGTGAGCTGGCCGGCGTTGACGTGGACGACGTGGTTGGCCAGCGAGCGGATGAAATAGACGTCGTGGCTGATGAAGATGAGCGTGCCTTCGAACTGGTCGAGCGCGGCGAGCAACGCGTCGATGCTCGGCATGTCGAGGTGCGTGGTGGGCTCGTCCATGAGCAACAGGTTGGGCGGATCGAGCAACAGCTTCACGAGCGCGAGGCGGCTTTTCTCGCCGCCGCTGAGCACGCTGACGCGTTTGAAGACGTCGTCGCCGCGAAAGAGGAAGCAGCCGAGGACGGTGCGCACGAATTGCTCGGTCACGCGCTGGGGCGTGTCGAACGCTTCCTCGAGCACAGTGCGTTTGGGGTCGAGCATTTCGACGCGGTATTGCGAGTAATAGCCGGACTTGGCGTTGTGGCCGAGTTCGCGCGTGCCTTCCTGCACTGGCAACACGCCGGCGAGCAGTTTCAGCAAGGTGGATTTGCCCGCGCCATTGGGGCCGACAAGCACCGTACGCTGGCCGCGTTCGGCCTGAAAATCGATGCCGCGATACACCACATTCGCGCCGTAGGCGTGATGAACATCCTTGAGCGTGATGACCTTCAACCCGCTGCGCTGCGGTTGCGGAAACGAAAAGCTGATTTCCTTGTCGTCGCTGACGGGCGCCTCGATTTTTTCCATGCGCTCGATCTGCTTGAGCTTGCTCTGGGCCTGCGACGCCTTGGTATTCTTGGCGCGGAACCGCTCGACGAATGTCATGAGCCGGTCGATCTCGCGCTGCTGATTTTTGTAGGCGGCGAGCAACTGCACCTCCTGCGCCTCGCGTTGCACGAGGAAGTCGTCGTAATTGCCGCGATAGCGGAAGATCTGGCTCTGGCGGATTTCAATGACGCTGCCGATGAGCTGGTTCAGGAACTCGCGGTCGTGCGAGATGAGCAGGATTGCGCCGGGATATTGCTTCAAATATTCCTGGAACCAGAGCAGCGATTCGAGGTCGAGGTGATTGGTCGGCTCGTCGAGCATGAGCAGGTCCGGCTCCTGCACGAGCAACCGGGCGAGGTGCGCGCGCATGACCCAGCCGCCGCTGAGTTCGCGCGCCGGGCGGTCGAAGTCCTTTTCGCGAAAGCTCAGGCCGGCGAGAATTTTCTTGGCGCGCGATTCGAGCAGGTGTCCTTCCAGTTCGTAGTAACGCGTGTGGACGTCCTCATGCGGGTCGAGGTCATCGGGATGCGTCTGGCCCCAGGCGCGGATGGCGCGCTGGAGGCGGGTGATCTCGGGCGTGATGGCGGTGGCCAGTTCGAGCACGGTTTCATCGCCCACGGGCGCGCTTTCCTGCGGCAGGAAGCCGACGGTGACGCCGCGTTGGAAGGTGATGTTGCCGGTGTCCGGCGATTCGTTCTGGAGGATGAGCGAAAAGAGCGTGGACTTGCCCGCGCCATTGGGGCCGACGAGCCCGATGCGGTCGCCGCGGTTGACCTGCAACGTGACATCCTGAAAGAGCACGCGCCCGGCAAAAGATTTGGAAACATCGGAAATGGTCAGCATTGGAACGAAGAAAAAGAATCAACGCCGCCCCGCGAGGGGGGACGGCCGGGCAGGCACCGTGGCGCTGGGAGGCAAAGCCTTCACGCGATGATGAAGCCATGCGGGGCGCGGGGATGCAAGCGGGGAAAACACGGCGGTTCGGAGTCCCGGCTTCAGCCGGCCGAGGCGCCACAATCTAAAATCGCGGAAAATTCCCGAGTCGCTTTCGCGGCGACGCCCAACCGCCTGAAGGCGGGACTCCGAACGCTGCCTCCAGCAACGGAAAACGCCCCGCCACCCGGCCGGGCGCGCCAGGAGGAACTGTCTATTTC
>JBFMBT010000547.1:0-1910 GCA_040754875.1 Verrucomicrobiota bacterium
ATGAAGACGTGTTTATCATTCCTTCACCTCACATTTCTGTGCTTTTTGGGGATTGTTTCCGGTTGTGGCTCCAAGGATCAGACGGCGAACGTCCCAGCCACGCACGCCGCAGCCGACGCCCCCGCCGCAGACAGCGCGCCGGTCGAGGCTCCGCCGCCACCACCCGCTCCCGGTACCGCCACGGCGGCGGCAACCGCCGCCCCTTCATTGGCGGCACCCGTCCCGGTGGACCCGACTGCCGGCGATCCCCTGGCCCATTTTCGCTTTGACCCAAACGGCAAGCGCCTGGACGACCACGCGGCGTTGCAGGCCGCGTGCGACGGCTACTCACGCCTGATCAGTTCCTCCGTCACCGAACCGGGCCAGGAACCCTGGCCAAACCTCAACGCCACCATGTCCGGTTTGATTGAGAAAAAACTGGTGGCGGCCATTCCGCCCGCGCCTGGTGGCAAGCGTTACGTTTTCGATACTGAAACCCACAAAGTCAAAGTCCAGTGATACCCGTTGCACCCTCAACCACTCCCAAGCCTATGAGTCGCACGTATCGCAAGTTCTGCCGCGCGTGGCGCGCGTTCACGTTGATCGAATTGCTGGTGGTCATCGCCATCATCGCCATCCTGGCGGCCATGCTGCTGCCCGCTCTCGCCAGCGCGCGCAAGAAAGCCCAGGTCGCTGGCGGCCTGTCCAACTTCAAACAGATCGGCATGGCGATGAGCATGTATTACGGCGACAACAAGGAGAAAATTCCTTACGCCCGTTTCTTCAGCCGCAACAACCAGCTCCATTACTCCTGGGATGAACTCATTCAATCTTACCTGGGCCTGCGCTGGGGTCTGGACAACGGACAATCCGACTGGCGGCGCGACTGGGACTGGACCAACAAAAGCGGTTCGCCGCGCTATGCGGATGAAAAAGTTTTCATCTGTCCGGCCGACAAAATGATTTCAGCCAACATTCGCCTTAACCAGCAATGGCAAGGCCTGCGGCGCAGCTATTCCATGCCGCAGCACAACATGAGCAACAGCCCGCCTTGGCGTTTCAATCCCGCCAGCCAGGGCCCCGACTGGCCGCCCTCGTCGCAGAACCTCACCGGCGTCGGCTTTTGCTTCGCCGTGGCCGGCAACCAAAGCTTTAACAACATCACCGTGGGACCGAATATTCCGCCGACGGGCGTTCCCCAGCGCTACAACTTTGCGGGCGACTCCGAACCGCGCAAATACAAGGATGCCGCCGCCTTGTTCACCGGTCAGGTGTTGGATGCGCCGGGCACCATCTCGGTCACCGAACGCATTTCCGAGTGGAACCACCTCGGCGAAGGCGGCTGGGCCGAGACACAAAACGCCGACAACCAATTCCATCCCGCCCAGGGCCTGACCGACCGCGTGTTCCACGGCCTGAACATGCACGATTATCTCTTCATGGATGGCCACGCCGAGCACCTCAACAAGCGTGACACCATCGGCCGCGTTAATACCAGCACCGGCCGGCAGTCCGGCATGTGGACCATCAACGCGCAGCACTGACCTTCACTCATTCCCACGCGGGACATCCGGATTCACCGCAGGCCGCTTGAACAACGCGGCCCACGCGCCAACGCCGTACGGAAACCGTGCCGACTGAATCCACGGGTCGGCTCCGCTCATACCACATTCCAATCCTCGGCCAGACGCTCGTTTTGAGTCGGTTTTGTATTAAGTAATTTAATCCTAAGACAATAGCATTACTTTAGATAAATTTATTATCACATAAAACACTTTGCATTATACATTTGAATCGTATATGAGTATGTAAGCCATTATTTTACGTTTGCTGCTCATGAAAGCGGTTCCATATTCAAGCCGACCCATCCTCCTCACGCTTTTGGTCGTCGTAACCAGTTGTGGTTCCAAGGAAACCGCTCCCCAAGCCCC
>JBFMBT010000548.1:0-1871 GCA_040754875.1 Verrucomicrobiota bacterium
TGGAGACAGCCGCGGTCCGATTGACTGCAATTGCAACTCTTGCGTTGGTGACGCATAGTTTGACCTTGTGGAACCAAGCACCGCCAGTCCGCCGCCTCGTTCGCTCTTCCGCCTGCCGCTGCCCCGTTCTTATCTGAATTTTGTGGGGCAGCAATTGATGCGCCTGGCGGATATGATCCACGGCCTCGGCGCGTTTGGCATCATCACGCTCGGCGTCACCGTCACCAAATTCAACGCCGCCTCGAAGGTCATTCATCCGTTGATCCGTCGCCAGATTTACATGGCGGGTCTGCGGTTGCTGCCGATGGTTTCTTTTCTCGGCATGGCGCTGGGCATGGTCATCATCGGCCAGACGGTGGCGTTGCTCAGCCGCGTGGGCGCGCAAAACCTGGCGGGGACGGTGATGGTGACGGTGGTGGTGCGTGAACTGGGGCCGCTGGTCACCGCGCTGCTGGTGCTGGCGCGCATCGGCACGGCGACGGTCATCGAGCTGGGCACCGCGCGCGCCATGGGCGAGGTCGAGGCGCTGGAAGCATTGGGCATCGATCCCGTTCATTACCTGGTGGTGCCGCGGGTGCTGGGCCTGGCCATCTCCATTTTTTCGCTCACGGTCTATCTCATCATCGTGGCGCTGCTCAGCGGTTATCTCTTTGCTTTCATTCAAGACGTGCCCTTGCTGCCGGGACAATATTTCGAGCAGCTTGCCGGCGCGTTGCAATGGCAGGACTTCGCCCTGCTGGCGCTCAAGACTGTGGCCTTCGGCGCCGTGATTGCCACGGTGACCTGCTTCCAGGGCCTGGCGCGTCCGCTGCGATTGGAAGAAGTTTCGGAAGCCACCACGCGCGCGGTGGTCCACAGCGTCGTGGTGTGCGTGATGCTCGACGCGCTGTTCATCGTGGTTTACCTCGTGATGTAAGCATGAAACCGGAAACATCCCCCAAGGCGCCCGCGGTCGAACTGGCCGGCGTGGCCGTCGCGCCCGTGTCCGGGAGCGGTTCGGCGCTGCTGGAGGACGTGACGTGGAGGATTTCGCACGGCGATTACTGGGCGGTTGGCGGATTGCATTGGGCGGGCAAGACGGCGCTGCTGATGACGGCCGCCGCGTTGCAGGCGCCGTTGACGGGCAAACATTTTCTGTTCGGCAAGGAAACCGAGACGTTGGACGAAGAAGAACTGGTCGCCGAGCGCGTGCGGCTGGGCGTGGTGTTCGAGGACGGTGGACGGCTGTTCTCGCATCTGAGCGTTGCCGAGAATGTCGCACTGCCCCTGTGTTATCACCGCAACTGCACGATCGCGGAGACCGAGGAGCGGGTGCTGCTGGTGTTGGAAAGCCTGGGACTGTTGCATCTGGCGCATGACCGGCCCGGACGCATCAGCCGCAACTGGCGCCAGCGCGTCGGCCTGGCGCGCGCCCTGGCGCTGGCGCCCGAGGTCCTGCTGCTGGACAATCCCATCACCGGCCTGGACCCGCGCGACCGCGCGTGGTGGCTGGAATTCCTCGACGCCCTTGCCGGCGGGCATAAGATTGTCTTCGGCCAGCCAACGACACTGGTGGTCGTCGCCGACGATTTGCGCCACTGGACTGAACGCGCCAATCAATTCGCCGTGATCAAAGACCGCCGGTGGATGCCGCTGGGCGACCGCGCGGCATTGGGCGCCGCCGGCGACCCTTTGTTGCGCGAACTCCTGTCCGGCGCCACTGCCGATTGACCTATGAACAAGGCATTGCATACCCGCAAAACGCCCGAGCCACGCGCCAGCGTCTTGGAGTGCGCCAGTCCTCTGGCGCTTTTCTCGGCGCGCCTTGAGTGTGATTCTTTCCGAACGCGGGAACAATCCACCCTCTCCTGGGGGAGAGGGCAGGGTGAGGG
>JBFMBT010000549.1:0-1856 GCA_040754875.1 Verrucomicrobiota bacterium
GGTCGGCGAGTTCATCCTGGCCGCGTTCCTTGTGAAAGGAGCGCACCGCCGTCAAACCCTCCTCAATTGACTGCACCGCGCTGCCGAAATCATCCTTTGCCAGCGCCACGGTGGCCTTGGCACGCGTGCGCATCAGCATCAATTGCGGGCGGAACTGCTGGAGCGACCACGCCAGACCGTCGGACTCGGCGTATTCCTCCACCAGGTCAAACACGGCGAGGTTCCGTTCCGTGTCGCGCAACACGCCGTCGTAATCCTGAAGCTCGTAGAGGCAGATGTAACGGTGATGATATTGAATGGCCTCCTGCTGGAGGCGCGAGCAATCCTCCGCCGATAACGTAAACCCGCCGTCATCGCCGTTGTGCTCCTGGATATGGCGCGCCAGCTTCGCTTCGAAGAACTCCAAAAGCGACTCATGGCCCAGCGGACGTTTTCCGTCCGGACGGCCGTCGGCGTTCATTTGCAGAACGCCCAGGTCGATACGGAGCTGGATTTTCTCCCGCCCGTCTTTTCCCTTGAACCTTCTGGCGACTACTTCACCCGGCTGGTAATCCCACTTTTCCAGCAGATGCGAAATATCAAAACTCATGCCTCACTATGGGCACACATCCACGCCAAGTCAACGCGGCATGGCCGCCGGCGCGGAACAAAATATGGTCAGCAGGCCCCGAGCGTATCCAAAACCGCCCGGATGCGCGGCACCTCGTGCGTGCGAAACACGTCGGTTTTTCCCAGCGCGGCGAGCACGGCAAAGAATGGCTCGGCGCAGCGCACTTCCTCCCCGAAGTACTCGAACGCATGCGGCAACGCATGGCAGACCGGCCAGCCCAGCGCGCGCAGGCGAAACGTGTTCAGAAAGACGGACATTTGGTAGCGCACGCGCACGGCACTGTCCTGCAGGTTGCGGTAATAGAATCCCAACCCGGCATCGAGGATGATTTTCATCACGCCATTGGCCGTGGCGAGGTCGATCTGGCGCGCGAAATATTCGCGGAGTTGCCCGCTGGGGTCCTGGCCGAAGTGAAAATCAGCGACTTCCCGCACATGTTTGCCCTGCACGTAGCAGATGATGACGCCGGCATCGTGGTCCGCCGCCATGCGGTAAAGTTCCGCGCCGGCATGCAAGCCGGTCAGGTTGAGAATGTTGGCTCCCGATTCCAGCGCCGCGCGCGCGACCGACGGCGAATAGGTTTCGGCGGAAACCAGAACCTTGCGGGCGCGCAATTCGCGGATGACCGGCAGGAGCCGGCTCGTTTGCAACGCGTCGTCCACCAGCGCGGCATGGGCCAGCGTTGATTCCGCGCCGATGTCGATGATCTGCGCGCCTTGCGTCTGGAGCACGACGCCGCGCTGGATTGCTTGTGCGGCGCTCAGGCACACACTTTCGCGGTACCAAGAATCGGGCGAAAGATTGATGACGCCCATGATGGCGGGCCGGGAATTGAACGCGAAGGCGGTGCCATCCAGTGCGAATTCCTGCACCCGCGCCGCGGCGTCGGCGCGATGGGCGTTGAGCAAATCGGCCAGTTGTTCGAGTGTTAACATGCTGTCGCGGAACGGGGAAGTGGCGCGCTCGGCGTGATTCGAACACGCGACCACCTGCTTAGAAGGCAGATGCTCTATCCACCTGAGCTACGAGCGCGTAAATCATGAGTCGTCGCATCCGGCCTTTTGATGGCACGGATGAAGGCGGGCGGCAAGCGCATTCATCTGACATCGCGCCGGGGGCGGCCTTCAGGCCGCTTCAGCGCTCCATGCCAGAAGTTGATTGATGCCCCTGCGTTGAACTGTTGAACTCGAATCCGAAGGCAAACCTTTTTGGACCGCGGCTGTCCTCAGCCGCAGCGTGCGGACTG
>JBFMBT010000550.1:0-1846 GCA_040754875.1 Verrucomicrobiota bacterium
CACCGGCTTGTTCAAGCGCAGCGTGTATTCCAGTTTGGTGCCTTCCACGGCGGACACACGCCGGGTTTCTTCAATGACCTTGGGTTGCAATTTCGTGTACTCCGGATACTCGAGCTTCGCATCCGCGCGCTCCAGGGCTGGATATTCGAATACTGACAGTTTGAAATCCCGCGTCTGGCCGCCGGAAAACTCCACCCGATAAGACAGGTCCTCCTTCACTTCCGCCAGACTCGTGCCGAACACCGGGTCGTCGAGATTCTTCACCAACGCCACCCGCCGCACCGCGCCCGCGGACGGCGTGATGACGAGCGTTGCTTCGGCCGGCACCTTGCCCGTGAACCGCGCCAGCACCACCAGTCCGGTGCCGCGTTCCACTTCCGCATCACCCGGTGTGACTTGCACTCCACGAGCCGCCGCGATGACCGATGCCGCCACATGCGGATCGCGCAACGCCGTCAACGCGCCAAGAAACAACAGAAACGTCGCCACCTGCGTGCAAAAAGCCAAACCCAGTTTGCCGGTCGAGACCGTGTCCAACCACTCGTGTTTGCGACTCTCCCCCAGCGCCTCCTGAATGACGCGCTCCTGCAGATAGGTGAAGTTGCCGGTCCCGGGGTCCGGCTTTTGTTCAACTGCCGTGAGCAACAACGCGTGCAAATTCGGATGCTGCGATTCAATGCGGCGGGCCACTTCGCGAAAGTCCGGATGCCAACGATGGCTGCGTATCCAGACGATGAGCGCGGCGATGCCCGTCGCCACCAGCAACGCGCCCAGAATCCACGAGGCAGGCCGCGTTGTTTCATGGGCGAAAATGAGGATGCCTCCCAGTACGGCGCCGGCCGCCCACACCGCCGACAGCCCCAGCCACAAGCGCCATTGACGGTGCCGCCGGGCGATGGGCTCCAACTCGGTTTTTAAGAGCGCGTCGATCATGCGGTCACCACAGTCTGGCTGGCGGCGCGGCGGGTGATCCACCCGGCCACCAGGGTTTCCATCACTATTACCACCAACGCGGCCACAATCAACCACCGCCACATCTTTTGTTGGGCCTCCAGTTCGGCGTTGCGCAGGTGCCGTTTCTGTTCAGCCTGCCACCCGGCGCTCACTTCCACCGCCTTGAGGGGCACGCCCATTCGCTCCAATTCATCCACTGCCACCGCCGAGGTCCGGCTCTCCTCCGGCGCCAGATTCACCGCGAAACGGAACCCGCCAGCCTCGCTGTAAACGCCCGGCAGGTCCGTCTGGTCAAAGCGCCGGCTTGCTTCGACACTTTTGCTGGAACCATCCGGCAACCGCACATTGGCGCTTTGCGCCTCACGGCCCAAGGGCAACGCAACGGCATCACCCACCAGATACTGGAAACTCTGAATCTTGATTCCGCCCGCGTATTCCAGCAGCGCGTAGCACAACGGCACAAATTTCGACGACAACGCAAACTGGCTGTCCGCCGGCTGCCACCCGCTGGTCAGCACGAACAGGTTCCCCTGGCCCGCCGGCACCTCGAACAACGCCGCATCGCCCCGGTCAAACCGCGCCAGCACTTTCACATTGGAAATCGTATCCACGTTCACCGCCCGGTGCTTCCAAAAGTGAATCTTCGTAAAATCGCTGTACCGCGGGTCGGCGAACGGCGCGAACAACGGATGCTTGAAATCAATCTGTCCCAACAACGCATAGGCGCCGCCACTGGCCTCGGTGATAATGAGCGACGGCTGGTTCAACAACGCCGCCAGTGTCGGCATCATCGCCGGCGATTTCAGGCACACGAACACCGTCCGACCTTCCTCCATCGCGCGCCGCACCGACCGCGCGCGCTCGTCGGATAATCCATCGCCGGCCACAATCA
>JBFMBT010000551.1:0-1843 GCA_040754875.1 Verrucomicrobiota bacterium
ACACCACTGATACCAAGATAAAAATCCCAACGGGATTTCAGCACTCAGCCCAGGGTTGCGAGGAACGAGCTACCCTGGGCGATCGCAAAACGGGACCCCAACTCTGAAGGAGTTGCAGAGACCGCTGGTGAAATGGAAACGCTGCTCGTCTTAAGTTGATTCATCCATTAACCTCGCGCAGGCATGTCCCATCAACCCAACAACATCTTTGCCGGCACGCAGGTGGTGTCGCTCGTGGAAGTGCGCGGGACGAACAATTCGCTGGTGCATCCGCGCGGGGCGGTCGGCGTGGTGACGCGCACGCCGGCGGTCGAAGGCGAGAAGTTTCTGGTCCGTTTTCCGGATGGCTTCGAGGCGTCGCTGGAACGCGCGCAACTGGAGGTGCTGAAGCATTTCAAAGACCGTTTGGGCGCGCCGGATTCCAGTGCGGCGCGCGCCGGGTCGGAGACCGGCGCTCCGTTTGATCTGGAACAGTTCATCCTCTACCGCTGCATCGTCGGCTCGCGCGCGTATGGGCTGGACCATGATGAATCGGACACCGACCGCCGCGGCATTTACCTGGCGCCCGCCGAATTGCAGTGGTCGCTTTTCGGCGCGCCCGAGCAGTTCGAAGACAACGCGGCGCAAAGTTGTTACTGGGAGTTGCAGAAGTTCCTGGCCATGGCGCTCAAGGCGAATCCGAACATCCTGGAATGCCTTTATTCGCCGTTGGTGGAGAAGATCACGCCGTTGGGCAAGGAACTGGTGATGATGCGCGAACGTTTTCTGAGCCAGATGATTTTCCAGACGTTCAACGGCTACGCGATGAGCCAGTTCAAGAAGATCGAGCAAGATCTCCGCAACCACGGCGAGGTGCGCTGGAAACACGCGATGCATCTGCTGCGCCTGCTGATGACGGGCGCGGAGACGTTGCGCACCGGCGCCGTGCCCGTGCCCGTGGAATCGCACCGCGACCGCCTGCTCGACGTCAAACGCGGCGAGGTCCCGTGGCCCGACGTGAATGCGTGGCGCAAGGAATTGCACCGGGACTTCGAACAGGCGCTGGCGGCAACGAAACTGCCCGAGCGCCCGGATTACGAGGCGGCGAACGGGTTTTTGGTGAAGGCGCGGAGAGAAGCCGCCCAGAATTCGTAGCAGCCGAGGTGACGAGGCTCTGAAATGAGTCGGGCACAATCGTGGTACAGCACAAGCCGTGGTGGAATGCCTTCGGGGCGTCTTGCGGGGACTGAGGTGTGAGCCTCCTTACGTCGGCTGCTACCAAGGGGGATTCGCTACGAAATCGGCGGGCGAAGAATCTTTCCCGCGTCGGGATGTTTTGCCCGCGCATAGAGCTTCCAAAACTTTGCCCAGAAATCGTCTTGAAGCGGATGCATTGCCGGATAGCCAGCGGCGACTGCGCCGGAGTAAGGCCAGGCGCGCGGATTTTCGACGAGTTCGGCTTTCAGTGGATTCTCCAAAATGTAATGACAAACACGCGCAAACGCATCATGGCGGCGCTCCTCTTCCTTCAGCACGTGGTCGTGCGCCTGATGTTGAAATTTGCACGGGACAAGTTCGGGCTCCAGATGGGTCCGCAAAAAGGCCATTCCGTTGCACTGATCGGAATCCAACCGCAGCCCCATCCAGACCAGGTGCAAGTGGTCCGGCATGAGACAATATGTCGGGCACAACAGCCCCTCACGTGATGCCGCGTGCAACATCATTTCCCGAAAGCGGGTGTGAAAGCGTTCATCCAGCCAGCCGGTCCCACGGTTCGCAATGGAAAGCGTCCAGTGAACAACGGCGTCGCCCTGATAATACGGCCGAGGCAGGCGAGGAAGATAGAAACTCCGGTTCAAGCTCG
>JBFMBT010000552.1:0-1816 GCA_040754875.1 Verrucomicrobiota bacterium
GTTTGGCGCCTATCAAAATTTGTCTCATATGGGACAAATTTTGATACACGGGTTAATCATGATAAACACGGCCCTTCAGTTCGCTGACGGCTTCGAGGACTTTGTTGACGCGGTCGTGGATCTTGGCGGCGCGTTCTTCGCCGGCCAGCAGCATGGCGTCGCGGTCCTGTTTCATCTCGGAACGGATCGCGGCCAGGTTCTGGTCGATCTTGGCTTCGAGATTCTTGACCTCGCGCTTGAGGGCGACGTGTTCCTCGCGCGTGGCGTAGGTGTCGGTGAAGGAGATCTCGCGCTTTTGCGAGGTGCGGCTGGCGAAGATGAGATAAAGGTTCGCCAGCACACTGACGAGCAACGCCAGGCTCGAGAACCAGGCGCCGAATTGTTCAGGAGTAGGATTCATTTATGATTTATGATTTATGATTTACGCGCCCCCGGTCGGTCTCAGCCGAGACAACGAGGCTCTGCTTGGGAAACTTCAAAATCCAAACGCCAAACTTCAGGGAAGCTTCAAAGGACAAACTGCAAACGGCGTGATGGAGTGGTGGAGTCATGGAGTAATGTACGAGTGAGGAAAGCGAAGCGACCGGGGCGCGGCATTTATGCCGCTTCAACTCGCGGACTCGCCGTGGCGGTGGATTGCTTCCGGGCGCGTTGTCGATGCGATACTGAAGCGGCGTGAACGCCGCGCCCCTGACGCTGCGCAGGTATTTCGCGCCAGTCGGTCCTGTGCCGACGTTCCAGGCGACACGCTGCGGCTGGGGACAGCCGCGGTCCGGAAGATCCGGAGTCCCGCCTTCGGGCGGCCGGGCGTGGCGATCACGAAGCGCGATGGAATTCTCCACAACCCTTGAAAGGCCACGCGCAACCGGCTGAAGCCGGGACTCCAAACAAGAGCACGTGTTCCAGCGCTGCGAATGGTTCATTGCGGTGGTCATTGAAGTTTGTTGCTTGGTGTTTCCCTGGAGTTTGAAGTTTGGAATTTGGAGTTTTTATTCGTGTGCATTGGTGTTCATTCGTGGTTGCTCCTTCTTCGGAAAACGGTCCAGGCGGTCGGGCAGCAGGGCGTCGAGCGCGCCTTTGTCGTAGGCGCGGAACACGGCGAGGATGGCGGCGGCCAGGCCGAGGAGCACGAGGGTGATGCGTTCGTTGCCGACGAGGGAATGGGCGAGAAGGATGAGGCCCAGGCCGGTGCCGCCGGCAAGCGCGGCGGGCGTCCACCAGCGGAAATAAGCAAACGCGCCGGCCACGAGCAGGAGGACGAGGCCGACCCATTGCACGGGTTTCATATTCGCGAACTTCGCAGCGAGTTCGCGGCTGGTGTCGTGCTGGGCGGCGCCGAGGACGGTGCCCGTTTTTTCCACCGTCTCGGTGGTGAACGTGGTCGGCGCGGAAAAGGTGATTTCGGTGGCGGGCGGAGCGGTTGCGGAGTGAATGCGATCAAGGGTGGAATCACCCCTCACCCTCGGTCCCTCTCCCCGTTGAGGGGAGAGGGAAGCGTGGTCGGTGGCGCCTGTCGCGAGTTGGATGCGGGAACCCGCCGGGATCGGCAGCGCGGTTTTCGTGGTGCGTTCCACGTGCTGGCTGGAGGCCTGGGCTGGATTCTCCGGCTGGGTTAATTCGTGGGTCTCGACGAGCTGCAACGGCCGCGACGGTTCCCCGCCGCGGGCAGTGGTGGCGGTGGAGGAACCGTTCGCGGCCGTGAGGGTGCGGGTGGTTTTGGCGCTTCCGGGGCGCAGGGGTTTGGGGCCGGAAGCGCAACCGGCACCAAGAGCGAAAAGCAGAACAAAGAGCGTGATGCGTGATGCGTGATGCGTTT
>JBFMBT010000553.1:0-1788 GCA_040754875.1 Verrucomicrobiota bacterium
GTTTGGCCACCGTGAAGGTGCCGAATCCAACGAGTGCCACTTTTTGTCCGCGCTTGAGCGCGCTGGTGATGCCTTCCAGCGCCGCCGACAGCGCTTTGGCGGCGGTCACATCAGGAATCGCGGCCGTGGCGGCCATTTTTTTAATTAAATCGGCTTTCGTCATGATGCAATCCTTTAAAAGGCGCGCGTGGCGCGTTGCCTGATGAAATGGGATCGGTGAATCGCCGAAAAGACCGCCGTAGAATAGCAGCCGAGCCGGTCGATGTCAAGGAAAAAAACGGCGGAATTATCGTCGAACGATGATCTTGAGTTCCTTGATTTTTTTCCGCAGCGTGTTGCGGTTCATCCCCAGCAGTTCGGCGGCTTGAATTTGGTTGCCCTTGGTTTCCTTGAGGGTGAGCGCGATCAGGGGCTTTTCAAATTCGTGGCGCAGCAGCGGCAGAAGGTTTTTCCCTCCGCTGAGCCGGATTTTCCTCACGAATTCATGAAACCGGCGCTCCACAAAATCGCTCAATGACAATTCCGCGCCGGCATGGCGGGACGGCTTCTCCGCCGGATGGGCCGGGCCGGCGGCGGGCGCGCCGTCCGCCGTGGCCGGGCGCAGCCGGTCGCAGGAGCGCATCAACTGCGGCGCGCTGCCGATGATCAGGTGCGGCGCCGTGCCGTTGACGGCCACGCGCAACAATTTGGCCAGATTGGCCGCCGAGGCGTGCAAGGTTTCAATCAGCACCAGCAGCGAGCCGTCATGCTGCGGGATTTTCGGCAGCCGGCGGCGCAGCCTGGGCAACAGCGTGATGCGAGCGCCGGTGAAACGCTCCCGCACGTGCCGCGTCAAGTCCTCGTCATTGCTGATGACGATGACGTGCCATTCCGTCCCCGGAGTTTGCGCGATTGGCGTCACGGCGTGGTGTGAGTGATGTGCGATGCCCGCGTCGCGCGATGACGTTCACGGTGTGGCGCGGCGCGTTTCTGTCATTAGCATAAGCGCGCGGAACGTGTCAATAGCCGAGCGCGGGGATTTACGCGCTCGCGCGCCGGCCCGCGGCGAACACGAGCTGGCCGTTCTTGGCGTCCACCGTCACGGTCTCGCCCTCGCGATAGGTGCCGTCCAGCAGCCGCATGGCGAGCGGATTGAGCAGATCGCGCTGAATCACCCGTTTCAGCGGCCGGGCGCCGAAGACGGGATCGTAGCCTTCTCTGGCCAGGGCGTCCTTGGCGGCGGCGGTCAACACCAACCGCATGCGCTTGTCCCTCAGCCGTTCTCCGACTCGCTGCAATTGGATGTCGATGATCGCCTGCAATTCCTTCGGCGTGAGGGCGTGGAAGATCACGATGTCGTCGATGCGATTGAGAAACTCCGGCCGGAAATTGGCGCGCAGCGCGGCCAGCACCCGCTGGCGCAGCGCCGCCTCGTCGCGCCCCAGGTCCTGGATTTCCTGGCTTGCGATGTTCGACGTCATGATAATGACGGTGTTCGTGAAGTTGACCGTCCGCCCCTGGCCGTCGGTCAGGCGGCCGTCGTCCAGCACCTGCAGCAAGATGTTGAAGATGTCGGGATGGGCTTTTTCAATTTCATCGAACAGCACGACCGCGTACGGTTTCCGCCGGATCGTTTCGGTGAGTTGGCCGCCCTCTTCATAGCCGACGTAGCCGGGCGGGGAGCCGATGAGCCGGGCCACGGAGTGTTTTTCCATGTACTCAGACATGTCGATCCGGGTGAGCGCCTGCTCGTGATCAAAGAGAAATTCCGCCAACGCGCGGGCCAGCTCGGTTTTGCCGACGCCGGTC
>JBFMBT010000554.1:0-1781 GCA_040754875.1 Verrucomicrobiota bacterium
GTTTAACTGTGGCCGCAAGTGGAGCGCGGGCTTTAGCCCGCTTCAGCGTGGTTTGTGCTGGCGGCGTTGAAGCGGCGTGAACGCCGCGCTCCTTGTGACGGATTTAAATGCGGCTACAGAATTTTGGCAACAGCTCTAGCGCGCGCGTTTCAACCACCGCTCCCTTCCTTTCGTGCGGCAGGTTGCCGTACGAGGCTGGGGGCGAAAATTGCGACCGAGCAAGCTGGGCGCCGTCAGCGGTTCTTGCCGCCGCCCTTGGTTGACACGGGCACGAAGACATCCACGGTGGCCGAGGTCTGGTTGCCGTATTCGTTGGTGCAGGTGACGGTGATGGTATAAACGCGCCCGAGTGATGAAAATATTTTCACAGCCGGAGTCTGGAAGATGCGAACCAACACCCTGCGGGTCGGTTGGACGCGTTTGGGTTGGTAATGTGGTAAGCGCGGCTGGAGTCGCGCGGTCGGGGTTACGTTCGGACCGCGGGCATTCTGCCCGCTTACGGTGTGGTGTGCCGAGGTGGGTTATGGTTTGCGACCCGTGTTGGGGTGCCGCGTCGTAAGCGAGTCAGCGGTCCGGGCGCGGGCATTGGAACAGCGTGGGCCGGGTGTCGTTGGGATGGAGGATGCGGCCGCGGCCGTTGTTGTCGGTCACCAGCCAGATGTGCGTGGCATCGACGGCGAGGCCTTCCATGGTGCTGGTGGGAAACGGATTCGAATAGATGATGTCATCGGCGCGTTCCATGGCGGCGAAGCTGAATTCGGCGAGGACTTTTTTGGTGTGCGGGTTGACCCGAAGCACGAGGGAGCTTTCGCGCAACAGAACCCAGAGCGAGTCGTCGAACCAGCACAGGTCCGAGTAATGGACATCCGCCGCCGGGCGGTCCTTCGGGGCGACGCTGAAGTGGTCGATGACTTTCAAGGTGTCGAGGTCCACGACGATGAGGCGGCCGGTGCTGCGTTCGTTGGCGACGTACAGACGGTTGCCGCCGATGGCGATGCCCTCGAAGGAGGCGTTGGCATCCACCGCGCTGAAATAATTGGTGACGGGCGACCAGTCGATGGCGAGGCGTTCCACGGTCTTCTGTTTCGGATCATGGCGGAGAATCCAGCGATCGGTTTCCTCACAGAGGTAGAAGCGGTCCTGGGCGTCGCGGGCGATGCCTTCACAATCGTAACGGCCATGTTTCTCTTTCGCGAAGGGGACGAGTTGCGCGGCGGTGAAGCAATCGGGCAGCGGTTCCACGCCGGCGGCGCGCCCATCCGCCGGAAGATGGATGCGATACAACGAATGCGCGCGGTCGTTGACGGTGAGGAGTCCGCCGGACGGCAGGAGGAACAGTCCGGAGGCATCAAAGCGCTCGTTCTTCGGCGGATTGAGCTGCCACCAATGCGTGGCCTTGAGCGTGTAACGGCGCGGTTCGGGAGAAACGGACTGTTGGGCCGCGACGCAGCCGCTGAAAAACGCGGCGAGGGTGATCAAAACCAGGTAACGCATGGGCGCGCCGTTGGTAGCATGGAACGGACGGGAGTCCAAGCTTTGGTGAGGGAACAGAAATTGGCGCGCGGCGTTCACGCCGCTTCAGCGCCGCCTGCCCAAACCACACTGAAGCGGGCTGAAGCCCGCGCTCGTGCGCGGCCACGGTCAAACTGTCACGCGACCGGCTTGCGGCGCCACCAGAACATGCGTTCGAGGCCGGTGCGGTTGGGGTAGGAGCGCGGGACCCACTCTTCAAGCAGTTCGAAATGAGGGGAGAAGCGTTCCAGTTGTTCCTCGCGCGTGGT
>JBFMBT010000555.1:0-1736 GCA_040754875.1 Verrucomicrobiota bacterium
GAAGGCGTCATTGAATCCTACGAACTGGCCTTCCGCATGCAAAGCGCCGTGCCCGATGTGATGGACCTGTCGAAGGAAACCGAGGCGACGAAGAAAATGTACGGCCTCGACAGCGATTCCACGGGCCGCTTCGCGCGGCAATGTCTGCTGGCGCGGCGATTCATCGAGGCGGGCGTGCGCTTTGTCGAGGTGGGCAGCGGCGGCTGGGACCAGCACCGCAACCTCAAGGCCGACCACGAGCGCAACGCCGGGTCGGTGGACCAGCCCATTGCGGCGTTGCTGACCGATTTGGAGCAACGCGGTCTGCTCAAGGACACGTTGGTCGTCTGGGGCGGCGAATTCGGCCGCACACCCTACGCGCAAAACAACGACGGACGCGACCACAACAACAAGGGTTTCTCCATCTGGATGGCGGGCGGCGGCGTCAAAGGCGGCTTGACCTACGGTGCCACCGATGAACACGGCGCCGAAGCCGTCGAGAACAAGGTCCACATCCACGACTGGCACGCGACGGTGCTGCACCTGCTGGGCCTGGACCACGAGAAACTCACCTACCGCTACGCGGGCCGCGATTTCCGCCTGACGGATGTCCACGGCCAGGTGGTGCAGGGGATTGTGGCGTAGGGGTGGGGTAGTCGGTATTCAGTGTTCAATGCTCCCGACAGTGGCGGCGGTGTTGGGCGTGAAGATGCCGGGCGTGAAGGGGAAGGCGTTGGGAGAAATTTTTGATTGAGGGAACGTTTTGGGACATGCGGCGCTATTGGTGTGGGCAACGCTGCTCTTCACAAGCTGAAGCTTGAACTCCATACAGGTGCGGTCTTGTGCCTCGAAATCGCTCCACCATCCTGGCCGCCCCAACGATTCCCGAGGGGCAAGACCGGCGGGAAATTATTTTCTGACAGGGCAGGGTGATTGGTGTCTAATGCGGCGTATGGCAACGCCATTGTTGAGGCTGGTCAATGCAAGCAAACAGTATGAGTCCTTCGCAGGCGCGGAGCCGGTGTCGGTGCTGCGCGGGGTGACGCTGGAGATTGTGGAAGGGGAATCAGTGGCCATCATCGGGCCGTCCGGTTCGGGCAAGAGCACGTTGCTGAACATCATCGGGACGCTGGATCGGCCGACGGGCGGCCAGGTGTTGCTGGATGGCGCGGACTTGAGCGGCATGGACGAGTTGCAACTGGCCCAGGTGCGCAACCGGCAGATTGGCTTCATCTTTCAATCCCATCATCTGCTGCCGCAATGCACGGTGCTGGAAAATGTTTTGGTGCCCACGCTGGCAGCGAAGGACGGCGACCTGCGCAACGGCGCGGAAGGTCGCGCGCGCAAGCTGCTCGAACGCGTCGGCCTGGGTGCGCGCATGACGCATCGGCCGGGGCAGTTGTCCGGCGGCGAACGCCAGCGCGTGGCCGTGGTGCGGGCGCTGATCAATCAGCCGAAACTGTTGCTGGCGGACGAACCAACCGGCGCGTTGGACCGGGCCTCGGCGCAAACGCTGGCACAGTTGCTGGTGGAATTGAACCGCGAGGAAGGCGTGACGCTGATCGTGGTGACGCATTCACTGGAACTGGCGCAGAAGATGGGGAGGACGCTCGAACTCAGGGATGGGGGGGTGAAAGAGTTAAATGGTTAAATGAGTTACATGGGAAGACACAATGACGAATGACAAATAACGAAGGCGCGCGAAATGAAAAACCCCTCTCCCTTGTTCCCTCTCCCCCTCGTTCTTCCGGGGAGAG
>JBFMBT010000556.1:0-1728 GCA_040754875.1 Verrucomicrobiota bacterium
CGGCTTCCGGCTCAATATCGGCTAACCGTTAATTCGTCCAGCCAGGATTCGATAGCGCGGATATGAAGATCGACAAGCGCGTCGATATCCTCCGGCATGGCCAGGCCGTGACGTTCGCAAAAGCGGGCGGTTACCGTATCGATGTCCATCCAATCGCTCGACGGTGCTGTCGGTGCTGTACACGCCTTCCGTTTCGGGATGCGGGTCAAGCTGAAAAAAGCGTTCCCGTGAGTCTCTTGTTCATGTCGATCTCTTTACGGTCCTTTGAGTTTGCCGCCTTGTCCGACCGCCCCTTGGGCCTTTTGCGGGGCGTACTGCCGGGCGGCGAGCACGAGCTTGTTGTAGGCATCCAGGAACGCCGCCGCGACGATCTTGCCCTGCGGCGTGTTGGCATAGGCGTTGACGCCGGCGATCAGGCCGCCCAACACGCCCACGCCCGCGCCCAGGTTGTAGTTCTTGGCGCTGCCCTGCGCGGCCACGATCTGCGCGCCACTGGCGTTGTCCAGCAACAGCAGGGTCGTGGATGCCCCCAAGGCCTGGACCTGAGCGGACGTATCCACCTTGTTCGAGTTGCGGCCGAACAACCCTCCCAGCCCGGTGCTCAGGGCAAATCCCGAAGGTTCGGCGAAGGTGACCGAGGGCACGAGGGTGTAGTCGGCGGCAAGCAACGTGCCTCCCGTCCGCTCCTGCGCCTGCGCGTTGCGGGTGAGGCCCGCCTGTTTGAGCTGCCGCTCGAAGTCCACGTTGTTGTAGGCGCGCCCGCGCTCGACGACGATGAAGCAGTTGGACTGCTGCACGATCATGCGCACGATGGGAACAAAAGGGTCGCCGGTGTCGGTCAAGCCCACCGTGCCCAGCGGCTCGTTGCAGCGTTGCAGTTGTTCGGCCGCCTCCACCGCCCGCTCGCCTCCGGCGGCACCCGCCGTCACGGGGTCGTCGCCACCCAGGGTGGGTGTGGTCGAACACCCGGCCACGAGCGCCGCGACAGCCAGCCCCACGGCCGCCTGCCACGTGGTGGCTGCGGCACCTTGATGCGGGCGGCAGCGCCAAGTCAGTAAATCCTTCATGGCTTCATCCCTCGGTAAGGTTCAGCAAAACCCCGGGCGCCGCCTGGGCGCCCGGGGTGAGACCCTTCAGTCCTGAGGTACCGGCTTGCGCTCACAATGGCCTTGCCCATGGTGAGGACCATCCTGCACCCAAACCATTCCGGGTCCGCACTGCCGCACGGCCCCCAGCGACGCGGCGCTCGGTTTGCCCATCGGGTTTGTCGGATTTGCGCCACGCTCCTCGATTTGCGAGGGATTTTGGGGCGCCACCGGCGGGCTCGATTTGGTCTTGATCACAAGCCGTTCGGCCGACGGCGCTGCCGGCACGGTGTGGGTCGGTGTGGAAGTCGGCGTTCCAGAAGGCTGACCCGGATTGGTGGGCACAGGTTTCTGCTCGGCGTGGGCGACGCCCAGCGCCAGGGCAAACGCGACGGCACCGGCCAGGATGGAAGGCTGAATACGCATGATGGTTCTCCTTTCGTGTTGAGGTGGATGGGTGCGACCTCGGCTTAGCTACGCGTTCGGTCGCTCTTTTGTCGTTGGCATCGAGACAATTTCCTGAATCCGTGTTCGTAAAAAATCACAACTTTCCTGAAGGCCGAAACGCATGATTTTTGCGAGGCAGCCCGGTCATTTTCTGTGCCGACGGTGCCTGCGGGGATGATTTTGACTTCGACTCCCA
>JBFMBT010000557.1:0-1718 GCA_040754875.1 Verrucomicrobiota bacterium
CGGGATTCGTTTTATGTTTAACTTCGAAAAGCTGGATACCTGGAAACAGGCCATTGAATTTGCGGACTTGGTTTACCGGGTCACCAAGGCGTTTCCTGAGGACGAGCGTTTCGGGTTGACCAGCCAGATGCGGCGGGCTGCGGTGTCGGTTTCCTCCAACATTGCGGAAGGCAGTTCGCGTGTTTCACGCGCGGACTTCGCCCGTTTTGTTGAAATCGCCACTGGATCGGTTTTTGAGGTCGTTTCTCAAAGTGTTATATCCAGGCGGCAAGGGTTCCTGTCCGAACCGGATTTTCAAAAGCTCTACTCGGCCGCTGAACAACAGAGCCGCATGCTGAGTGGATTGCGGAAATCGCTGCTCGACTCAGCAACCCCGTGACTCTCAACCCTCAACTCTCATTACTCTCAACCTCCCTTCAATGCGTCAATTTCAGATCATCTTCAATCCGACCAGCGCGGCTGAGTTGTCGAAAATGCCGAAGGAACTTCAATTGCAGATCCTGGGCGAGTTCCGGGGATTGCCCCAGGAAGTGATGACGACGGACATGGAGCATTTCGGCAAGCTGGAGCGGAAGGGCAAGACGTTGTACCGCTTCCGGTTGGGGGATTACCGGGTGTACTTTGAGAAGCACGACCTCGGCGTGGTGGTGCATCGCATCATGAGTCGCAACACGCTGAAGGATTTTCTCTATCGCTCCAAACTGCCGACCGGCGAAGATGAGGCGTTGCAGGAGAACCCGAAGTTTTGGGAACTGATCGAAGCGGCGAAAACGACGTCGAAGTGAACCCGCTTCAAGCTTTGAGCGAAGCTAGCAAGCGAATGGGGGCAAGCGAATGAGAAAGAGGTGTCGCGCTCCGCTTGCCACCGCAGTCCAAAAATCTCCCCCTCCCATTCGTTTGCCCCCATTCGCTTGCAAGTTTCCCTTCCGCGCCCCGCTCCTACGCCTCCACCTCGCGCTGAAAACTCTCGGCCAGCGCCACCGCCTTGAGCATGGCCTTGGACTTGTTCACGGTTTCTTGGAATTCCGCTTCGGGCTGCGAGTCGTGGACCCAGCCGCCGCCGGCCTGCACATACGCCTGGCCGTCCTTGATGAGCGCAGTGCGGATGGTGATGCAGCAATCGAGGTTGCCGTTGAAGGAAAAATAACCGACGCAACCGCCATACGGCCCGCGCGCGGTCTGCTCCAGTTCCGAAATGATCTGCATTGCCCGGATCTTCGGTGCGCCGGATAACGTGCCCGCCGGAAACGTGGCGCGCATCAAATCATACGGCGTCTTGCCCGCGGAAAGATGGCCCTCGACCTGCGACACGATGTGCATCACGTGGCTGT
Organism: Verrucomicrobiota bacterium; assembly: GCA_040754875.1. Classification (GTDB taxonomy): domain Bacteria; phylum Verrucomicrobiota; class Verrucomicrobiia; order Limisphaerales; family JBFMBT01; genus JBFMBT01. The sequence continues at coordinate 1,332 of JBFMBT010000557.1, forward strand.
AACGCTCGATGATCATCAGGTCCTTCACCTGCACGCTGCCGTAATCGCACACGCGCCCGAGGTCATTGCGCGCCAGGTCCACCAGCATCACGTGCTCGGCGCGTTCCTTGGGATCGGCCAGCAAATCCTTCTCGTTGGCCAGGTCCTGCTCGGGCGTCTTGCCGCGCGGGCGCGTCCCCGCAATCGGCCGGATTTCCACCTGATGATCCTCGCAACGCACATGAATCTCCGGCGAAGCGCCCACCAGCGCGAAGCCTTCCAACTCCAGCAGGAACATGTAGGGCGACGGATTGATCGTGCGCGCGGCGCGATAAATGTCCAATGGCGCGGCCTTTACCGGCGTCGAAAAGCGTTGTGAACCAACCACTTGGATGATGTCGCCCGCGG
>JBFMBT010000558.1:0-1716 GCA_040754875.1 Verrucomicrobiota bacterium
CCCGCCCGGCGGGATAACGAGGCTCTGACACTCGAACCTCCCTTTGCAATCATGGCTCAAACTTATCCACCCGCGTCTCCACTTGGACGCATCACGCATCACGCATCAAGCCCGGCGCTTCCCTCCTTCCAATCTGCGTTTTTTCTGAATCTGTGGGGAGCTCAATCGCCAATCAATGCCACTCGCGTCCCGCCGAAAAATCTGCTGGCGCGTCCCCCCTGCTTCTGTATCGTAACCGCCTTTCGTAGCGGACTTGAACATTGATTACCATGGAACCTACAGGTGATATTGCATTGATCGGATTGGCCGTCATGGGCCAGAACCTCATCCTCAACATGAACGACCACGGCTATACCGTCGTGGCCTACAACCGCACCACTTCGAAGGTGGACGAATTCCTCGCCAAAGAGGCCAAGGGCACCAAGGTCCTCGGCGCGCATTCCATCGAAGAAATGGTCAAACAGCTCAAGCGCCCCCGGCGCGTCATGATGCTCGTCAAGGCCGGCAAGCCGGTGGACGAATTCATCGAGCAGCTCGTGCCGCATCTGGAGCCGGGCGACATCATCATCGACGGCGGCAACTCGCTCTTCGACGACACCAACCGCCGCGTCAAGTATGTGGAGAGCAAGGGGTTGCTGTACATCGGCACTGGCGTGTCCGGCGGCGAAGAAGGCGCGCGCCGCGGTCCGAGCATCATGCCCGGCGGTTCCCCCGCCGCGTGGCCGCACGTGAAGGAAATCTTCCAGTCGGTTTCCGCGAAGGTCGATGGCGGCGCTCCCTGCTGCGATTGGGTCGGTGAACAGGGCGCGGGCCATTACGTGAAGATGGTCCACAACGGCATCGAATACGGCGACATGCAGCTCATCTGCGAGGCCTACAACATCATGAAGACCGGCCTCGGCCTGAGCGCCGACGAGATGCACCAGGTCTTCGCCGATTGGAACCAGGGCGACCTCGACAGTTACCTCATCGAAATCTCGCGCGACATCCTCGCCAAGAAAGACGACGACGGCCAGCCGTTGGTCGATAAGATCCTCGACACCGCCGGCCAGAAAGGCACCGGCAAGTGGACGGTCATCAATTCGCAGGATCTCGGCATCCCCATCACATTGATGGCGGAGGCGGTTTACTCGCGCTGCGTGTCGGCGTTGAAGGAAGATCGCGTGAAGGCGGCCCGGAAACTCAAAGGCCCCCGCCCTGCCCTCACGAGCATCGCGGCGAATGCGGAGAAGAAAAAGGCGTTCATCGAAGACATCAAGAGCGCGTTGTATGCGTCGAAGATTGTCAGCTACGCGCAGGGTTACATGCTCATGCGCGCGGCGGCGGCGGAGTACAAGTGGAACTTGAACTACGGCGGCATCGCCCTCATGTGGCGCGGTGGCTGCATCATCCGCTCGCGCTTCCTCGGCAAGATCAAGGAAGCCTACGACAAAAATCCGAAGCTCACGAATCTGATGCTCGACGATTATTTCCGCGGCGAGATCAAGAAGGCGCAAAAAGGCTGGCGCAAGATCGTGGCCACGGCGGCGCTGCGCGGCATTCCCGTACCGGCGTTCAGCACCGCGCTGGCGTTCTACGACCAGTATCGCAGCGCCGTGTTGCCCGCGAACCTGCTCCAGGCGCAACGCGATTACTTCGGCGCGCACACCTATGAGCGCGTGGACAAACCGCGCGGCGAATTCTTCCACACCAACTGGACCGGCCGCGGCGGTGATG
>JBFMBT010000559.1:0-1700 GCA_040754875.1 Verrucomicrobiota bacterium
CCTGCGCCGCGTGAAATGAAAGTTGACTTGTGAGCAACCGACGATGCCAAGCCCCTTTTCTTACGACGCCTGGCCGGTTGGAAACCGGCGATACAGCAGGTTGGAAACCTGCGTTACGATTCTCCCTTACGTATTAAACGCCGCCCGAATCCGCTGCGCCAGTTGCGTCTCCTGCCCGCCCGAGCCGCGCAGATAAAACGTGCTCGCCGCCAGGAACCGGTCCCGCATGACGGGCGACACATGATAGTAATCCTCCAGCACCGCCGAACTGAACTTGTAATCGTGCGAATCGTTCCCGCGCAGGAACAGGTAACGGCGCGCAGCGTCGATGAATTCCTTCGCCTGCCCGGTCTGTCCCAGAAACGCCAGCGCCTTGCGCGACGCCGTGGTGCGGTTGCGGCTGATGTCCGCAAAGATTTCCTCCAGCGCGCCGGTGCCACTTTCCTTCACGGCCAGCGGCTCCAGCGTGTCCACCTGCCCGCCCTGGTCCGCGCCCGCGCCGGCGCGCCCGCGGAACAACGGCAGGAACGCCGCGTTCTGCAACAGCAGCATCCGGCGCGTCTCGTCGTTCGCGGAATGTTGCCACGCGTAATGCAACGCATTGGTGGTGGTCACCGCGTGCAATGTGGCGATGCCCGGCTTGCGCATCAGCAACTCCCCCGCGCCCTCGAACAGCGCGTCCCAGACCGATTGCGGGGCCACGCCGCGGTTGAGCACCTCCACCACCTGCTGGCTCGCCTCGGCATCCGACGCCTTGCGCCACGTCTCGAGCAATTCCTTCGTCGCGCCCGCGTCCGCCTTGCCCGCGGTCCAGTCGGCGCGGATGCGTTTGGCCAGTTCGACATTGCGCCGCCACGGGCGGTCAGGCGCGGCATCGCGTTTGGCGGGATTGCCTTCCTCGTGTTCGAGCAGCGCGTACGCCAGCGAGCGCAACACCGGCTCGGCATGCTGCCAGCCCATCATCTGCAACGTGCGCCAACTGTTGGCCACATAAATCGCCTTGTGCCCGATGTCGCGGAAATCGCGCGCGCCATAGCGGCAGAACAATTCGAAAATCTCATTCGCGCCCGAGCTGCGCGCCAGACCCGCGACCGCCGCATCGGCGGCCGCTTCGTCCCAATTGTCCATTGCCTCGATGAACGCCTGCTTCGCCTGGTGCGATGGCGGCACCGATTTTTCATCCACGGGCGCCATGGTCCAGTTGCCTTCCTGCACATCGCGCGCCTCGGAGTTCTTGTATTGATCCAGCGCCCAGAAAATCGGCAGCCAGCGGTCGCTGTCCGGCGCGGAAAGGCTGGCGATGCGCGCGGAATTGACCACCAGCACCGCGTGAAACTTGAAGCCGACCGGACGCGGCTGGATGTTGCGCACCCCGGCCAGCATGAGGGCGGTGACGACTTCCCGGTAACTGAGGCCGCGGCGCACCTTGCCCGCCATTTCCTCCAACAGCCGCGAGCGCGGCGTTTCTTCGATGAACCGGACGAGCGGCACGATTTCAGGATCGAGCCGCACGCCTTTGATTTGCGCCTCGGCGGCGGACACAGGGAGGAAATCGAGGTCGCCCAGGCAGAGCAAAGCGCCTGCGCCAGCCGCCTTGCCGAGAAAGCCTCTGCGGGTCGTCAGCACATTCATAAAAGAAAAGCGTTGAAGCCGAAACTCAGGGTCACAATTAACATGGCCCAAGCAGGGGCCGGGGGCAA
>JBFMBT010000560.1:0-1669 GCA_040754875.1 Verrucomicrobiota bacterium
TCAAACTGTCAAAGTCAGACGAAATTATCATCCAACTTTTTGCGTCGCAAGCGATTTGTGAAACTTTTCACAAGCGCTTCTTACAACAATTAGACATCGTTAAAGCCGTTTCTATTCAAGCGCTTCCTCCGAGCTTGCCCTCCCGTTCCGCACCGACCTTTGGCGCAACGTACGCGGACCGCCGGGACCAGCCAGCCGCGCCTCTCTTCACACGCATCACGCATCACGCATCACGCCCCTCAACCCCCTCATCACCCGCGCCATCTTCAACGCCGTCTGCGCCGCCTCTGCGCCACGGTTGTGCTTCATCCCCAGGCAACGCTCGCGCGCCTGCTGTTCGCTCTCCAGCAGCAACACCTCGTGTATCACCGGCACGCCCGTCTGCACCTGAATCATCGCCAGCGCATGGCTCACCGCCACGCCAATATGTTCTGCGTGCGTCGTTGCTCCTCGCAAAATGACCCCCAGACAAATCACGCCCGCGTACCTCGGTGTAAGACTCCGCGCCATACTCGCTGCCACCACGGGGATCTCATACGCGCCCGGCACGCGCACCACTTCGCACAGCGCGCCAGCCTTCTTCAATTCCGCCTTCGCCGCCCGCAACATCGCGTCCACGTAACGCGCGTTGTACTCCGACGCCACGATGGCGAAGTGTTCGTTTCTGGCCTGCAATTTCGTCCGTTTGACCGCCTTGAGCATGTTGTTCCCTTTTCCCTAAATCAAATGGCCCAGTTTTTCCCGTTTCGTTTGCAGATATTTTTCATTGTGCGGATTGGGTTTTACGCGAATTGGCACCTGCTCCTTGATTTCCAATCCGTAGCCATCCAATCCCACGATCTTCTTCGGATTGTTCGTCAGCAGGCGGATTTTCTTCAACCCCAGATCGACAAGAATCTGAGCCCCCAAGCCGTACTCGCGCAGATCCATTCCGTATCCCAGCTTCAGATTCGCCTCCACTGTGTCGTAGCCGCGTTCCTGCAATTTGTACGCCTGAATCTTCGGCGCCAGCCCGATCCCCCGCCCTTCCTGCCGCATGTAAACAATCACTCCCCTGCCCTCTTCGGAAATCTGTTTCATCGCCTGGTGCAATTGCGGCCCGCAATCGCACCGGCGCGAGGCAAACACGTCCCCCGTCAGACACTCGCTATGCACGCGCACCAACACGCCGTCGCGTCCCGCCACTTCGCCGCGCACCAATGCCACATGGTGCTGGCCGTCCAGTTTCGAGCGATACAGGTGCAAATCGAAATCCCCGTAATCCGTCGGCATCTTCACCACTTCCACGTGCTCCACCAACTTCTCCTGCAACCGCCGGTACTTGATCAAATCTTCAATCGAGCAAATACGTAACTTGAACTTTTTCGCCAGGCGCAGCAATTCCGGCAGCCGCGCCATCGACCCGTCATCGCTCATGATTTCACAAATCACGCCGATGGGTCGACACCCCGCCAGCTTCACCAGATCCACCGCCGCCTCTGTGTGGCCAGCCCGTTGCAACACGCCGCCTGGGCGCGCCCGCAACGGAAACACATGGCCAGGCTGCACCAAGTCATCCGGCAAGGCCGTCGGTTCGGCCATGATGCGAATCGTCGCCGCCCGGTCAGCGGCGCTGATGCCGGTGGTGATGCCGCGCGCGGCATCGACGCTCACCTGGAAATCCGTTTTG
>JBFMBT010000561.1:0-1642 GCA_040754875.1 Verrucomicrobiota bacterium
GGCGACGACCCCGTGGCCTTGCGGGCGGCGGGCGAGGAGGCGTTGCGCGAAATCGAGCACCTCAACGCGCGCCTGAGCCTTTACCGGCCGGACAGCGACATCAGCCGCATCAATGCGCGCGCCGCGAAGGAGCCGGTGCGCGTCGAGCCGCAATTGTTCCGCCTGTTGCAGCAGGCGCAGCAGTTGCATCGGGAAACCGGCGGCGTGTTTGACATCACCATCGCGCCGCTGATGCGCGTGTGGGGATTCATGGGCGGCACAGGCCGCCTCCCGGACGCGCCGGATCTGGCCGAGGCTCGCGCGCGCGTGGGCATGCAACACGTCGAATTGGACGAACGCGGTTTCACCATCCGCTTCACCCGCGCCGGCGTGATGCTCGACCTCGGCTCCATCGGCAAAGGCTACGCACTCGATCGGGCGGCGGAATTGTTGCGCGAAGCCGGTGTGACCAGCGCGCTGCTCCATGGCGGCACCAGCACGGTGTACGCCCTCGGCGGTCCGCCGGGGGAAGACCAATGGAAAATCGCCGTGCCGCATCCCGCCGCCGGACAACAACAGAAACTCGCCCACACCGGCCTCGCCGCCACTGACATCGTGGCCACCGTGCCCCTGCGCGACGAATCCCTCTCCGTGTCCGCCGTGTGGGGAAAATCGTTCGAAGCCGGTGGCCGCGTGTATGGTCACATCATTGATCCGCGCACCGGCGAACCGACACACGGCGCGGTCCTGGCCGCTGTCTGCCTGCCTTCCGGCACGGAAACCGACGCCTTCTCCACCGCGCTGCTTACCCTTGGCGCCGCCGGCCAGCCGCGCCTGGCGCAACTCCGCCCTGGCTTGCGCAGCCTCGTTCTGGAAACCGATCCTTCCGGGGCCATCCACGTGGCCCGGGCCGGCATTTAGGACTGCGCAAGCCGCTCAACCCGTTCATCGATAGTCGGTTGAGAATATTTTCATATTTCACTGGAAATTGATACGTAAACGTATAAATTACGCGGCACGTATTTTTAAAACACCATGAACCAGTTGCCGCACATCCCCATCATCCGGCGCGGACGCGCTTACGAAAGCCTCGACAAGGTCAACATCACCGACCATCGCAACGGCGAGACCCTCACCACGCTCAGCCACGTCAACGTCGGCATCATCCGCAAGGACCTCGCGAAAATCGGCGAGTCCCGCGCGGCGCTGAAGAAGTTCACGGTGGAGCAGTTGCTGGAGATTTGCGCGAAGACCGGCGAGTTGTTCGTCAACGGCACCCTGCCGCTGGGCGACAAGGGGCACACGCAGTCGCCGCAGCAATACATCGAGACGCTCTCGCGCACGAGCGGCCTGCCGCATGTGATGGTGAAGCGGAACATGGCGAAAATTCATTATTCGCTCACGAACATGCGCACGGTGCTCAACGGCCTGACGCGCGGGCTGGACTTGAGCATCATCGACCGCGGGCATGGCCAGCAGGGCGGCGCGACGGTTTGTTATTATCCCACGACGAAGGCGCTCGGGTTGGTGATGCCAAGCAATTCGCCGGCGGTGAATTCGTTGTGGCTCCCGGCGATTCCGCTCAAGACGCCGGTGGTCATCAAGCCGGGGCGCGAAGAACCCTGGACGCCCTACCGCCTCATCATGGCGTTCATCGAGGCGG
>JBFMBT010000562.1:0-1609 GCA_040754875.1 Verrucomicrobiota bacterium
CTGGGTTAAATCAGTTAAATGAGCTAAATGAGGTGAAGACGGACCGGGCGTTGGCCGATTCAACGGTTTTAACGCTTCAACGTCCCCTCAGTGCTTCGCGTCTGCGCCTTCTTCGGGGGCGCCGGCGTCGGTGTCTTCCTTGGAGGTGACGCCGTATTCGTGAAGCTTGTTGCGGAGGGTGCGGATGCTGATCTGAAGGTTGCGGGCGGCGTGGGTCCGGTTGCCGTTGCACGCGGCAAGGACCTTGAGGATGTGCCGCTTCTCGATCTCCGCCAGGGTGACGGCCTCCGGTTCCGGCTGGGCCGATTCGGCTGGCGGCCCGGGCGTCGCCGGTGGCGGCGGGGCGTGTTTGATGACGGGACTGAACCCGAGATGCTCGGGCTGGAGATGCTCGCCATCGCCGCACAGGATGACGGCGCGCTCGATGACATTCTGCAGTTCGCGAACGTTGCCGGGCCAGTCGTGGGCGGCCAGGGCGGCGTGGCAGGCGATGGAAATGCCCGCAGCGCGGCTGCCGTGCTTGCGGTTGAAGCGATTGAGGAATTGCTCGGCCAGAAAGGCGATGTCCTCGCGGCGGTCGCGCAGCGGCGGCACCTGCACCGGCACAACGTTGAGGCGGAAATAAAGGTCCTGGCGGAATTCCTTGCGCTCGACGCTTTCCTCGAGGTGGCGGTTGGAAGTGGCCAGGACACGCACATCGACCTTGATGGTGCGGTTGCCGCCGACACGTTCCAGCTCGCGCTCCTGCAACACGCGCAGCAGCTTGGCCTGGACCTGGGGTGAAATCTCGCTGATTTCGTCGAGGAGAATCGTGCCGCCGTGGGCCAGTTCGAAGCGGCCTTCGCGCTTGGTGAGCGCGCCGGTGAACGCGCCCTTTTCGTGGCCGAAGAACTCGCTCTCGATGAGATTGTCCGGAATGGCGGCGCAATTGACCTTGATGAAAGGAGCGTTGGCGCGGGGGCTTTCGCGATAGATGGCGCGGGCGACCAGTTCCTTGCCGGTGCCGCTTTCGCCGCGGATCAACACGGTGGCCTGGGTGCGGGCGACCTTGCGGATCAACTGGCGGAGCTGCTCCATGGCCGGGCTGCGGCCGAGCAGTTCGTAACCGGTCTCCTGGTCCTCCTCGTGGCTGAGGTACTGGTTGACGCGCACCAGGCGCGTGAAGTCATCGGCCTTCTTGAGCGTGAACTCGATCTGGTCCCACGAAATGGGCTTGATGATGTAATCAAACGCGCCGTCGCGCATGCAACTGACGGCGGACTCGATGGAGCCGAAGCCGGTGACAATGACGACGAGGGGCTTCTGGGCGCGCGTCTGCAATTCGCGCAGGAAATCCGTGCCTTCGCCGTCAGGCAGGCGGATGTCGGTGAAGATGAGGTCGAAATTGTCCTTGGCGAGCAGTTCGCGCGCATCGGCGATGGAGCCGGCGGCGGCGACATCATAGCGGCGCTGGCGGAGTTGTTGTTCGAGATTGCGGCGGACGATGACATCGTCCTCGAGAACTATGATCTTTTCTACCGGCATCCGGCGAAGGTCTTAGCAGACGGATTGGCGGCGGTAAAGTTCCGTCACGAAGTGAGGCCGCTGGCGGGCGGCGGGGGGGAGGTGG
>JBFMBT010000563.1:0-1602 GCA_040754875.1 Verrucomicrobiota bacterium
GTCTGTGGGACACCGCCTTTGGGCAACTCACCGGCAATTGAACGCAGCTTATGGAAGAACACATTGAAGTAGAGGGTCGTATTTTCTCGGTGCTCGCCGGCACCATGTTCCGGGTGGAACTCGACAACAAGCACACGGTGCTGGCCACCATTTCCGGCAAAATGCGCAAACGGTGGATCCGCCTCACCGTGGGCGACCGCGTCAAGATGGAAATGTCGCCCTACGACCTGAACAAGGCCCGCATCGTCTGGCGTCTCCAGTAAGACTCACTTCCGCGCGCCGCGCAGGAATGCGAATTGAGCATCCTGTTCCTGGCGCACATCCCAATTTTTATGTCATTTCGTCCCCTTGGCCTCGACGCCAATATCCTCCAAGCCGTCCAGGAAGCCGGTTATACCGAGCCAACCCCGATTCAAGCCGCCGCCATTCCGCAAGTGATGGCCGGGCATGACCTCATCGGCATCGCGCAGACCGGCACCGGCAAGACCGCGGCCTTTACCCTGCCCATTCTCACGAAGCTCGCCGGCATGATTGCCGGCGGCCAGCGGCGGGGCATCCGCGCCTTGATCATTGCGCCCACGCGCGAACTCGTGGTGCAGATCGAGGAAAATGTGCGCGCCTACTCGAAACACCTGCCGTTGCGCGTCGCCACCGCCTTTGGCGGTGTCAGCGAGCGGCCGCAAATCCAGGCCTTGCGCAGCGGCGCGGACCTTGTCATCGCCACGCCCGGACGGTTGCTCGACTTGATGGGCCAGCGGCAGGGCGATTTTTCCGGGCTCGCCTTTCTGGTCCTCGACGAAGCGGACCGCATGCTCGACATGGGTTTTCTGCCCGACATCCGGCGCATCGTGAAAGCGCTTCCGCACGCGCGTCAGACGCTCCTTTTCTCAGCCACACTCTCAAGTGAGATTGAAGGCGTGACGCGTGAATTCCAGCGCGCGCCCAAGACCATCCAGATTGGCCGCCGGTCCAATCCGGCGGAAACCGTCACGCAACTCGTCTATGAAGTGGCGCATCACCTCAAGCCCGCGCTGCTGGTGCATTTGTTGCGCGACCCGAGTCTCGACACCGTGCTCGTGTTCACCCGCACGAAACACGGCGCCGACCGCATCGCCCGCAAGCTCGAAAGCAGCCGCGTCAGGACTGCGACGCTGCACTCGAACCGCTCGCAGAATCAACGCCTGCGCGCCTTGAAGGACTTCAAGTCCGGCGCCGTGCGCGTGCTCGTGGCGACCGATATCGCCGCGCGCGGCATCGACGTGGACGGCATTTCGCACGTCGTGAACTTTGATTTCCCGGCGCACGCCGAGGACTACGTGCATCGCATCGGCCGCACCGGCCGTGCGCAGGCCGTGGGCGACGCCATCAGCTTCGTCACGCCGGAAGACCACGGCCCGCTGCGCTCGCTTGAGCGCTTCATTGGGCGCGGCATCGTCCGCAAACGCGCGGAAGGATTTGATTACAAGGCCAGCCCGCCGCCCTTCACCGAGGCGGAACGCGGCCCGCGCCCCTTCGGTCAGAGCGGCTCCAACAGACCCGCGCCTGGTTTCAACCAACGGGGAGGCTTTCCACGTTCCCGCCCTGGACGGCAGCACCGGTGGC
>JBFMBT010000564.1:0-1585 GCA_040754875.1 Verrucomicrobiota bacterium
TGGGAGGTTCGTTTGGTCGCATGTGTGTTTGCCGTCACACGGACATAACCCCAAACCAATCCCGTGCCGTGGTTGCATTTCACACGCTGCGGCTGGGGACAGCCGCGGTCCGCCATTGCCCTGCGGGCCAAGGTCAATTGGTGCTGACCCGACTTGGTTCGCGACATCGTAAACGGGTCGCAGACCCGCGGTTCGGGGCCGTGGAAACTCCGAACCAACTACTCCGCCACCACCACGACGCCGGCGATATCGACGTTGGTCCCGGCGGGCACTTGCAACATCACTTCGCCACCGACGTCTTTCAACGCGTTGATGGGCACGCGGAACTTCTTCCATTCCGGCGTCGGCCGGACAAATTGCTCGGCGTATTTCTCCACCGGCCCGGCAATCGACTTCGCGGTGACCGTCAGGGACATCACCTTGTCGCTGCGAATCCAGCCTTCAATGGCGAACTTCTGGCGCGTGCGCGCAAAGAACCGCGGCCCGCGCAGCAACGCCGCGTCACGCTGGCCGACCGTTTCGACGCGGATGGCCACAGTGGCCGGATCGGGGGAATCCGTCAGTTTGGTGTAAGTGACGCCCACAACGCCCGCCGAGCTTTCATCCGTCCAGCCGCTGGGCAGCCAGCCGGCGGAGCGGGTGCCTTCCTTGTTGCGCGAAGCGATGTCCCGTCCGGCCGGGCCGAACGTCTTCAAATTGCGCGCATCGAGCGAAATGGCTTTCTCCATGATGGCGGCCGCCGGCTCGAGGTTCGTCTGCACCTGCAGGATGTAGCCGCGCATCCAAAGCACGTCCGCGTTCTTCGGCTCATAATCCGCTCCCAGGCGCGACCAGTAATCGGCGCGGCGCACATCGGCTTCCGTCTTGTCCGATTTGGACGCGGAAAGCACCGCCAGCCGGCCCAGCGCCAGGCCGCTGTTGGGCTGAAGGTCCAGCGCTTCATTCAACGCCGCCAGGGTCCCTTCCTCGGCGCGGCGGCTCACATATTGCGCGACGGTCGTCGCCGAGAACGGCGCAATCGTGCGCGTGGCGCGGTCCGACAAAAACCAGTTGCCCCAGCGAACAAAAGGGTCGTCCAGCGAACTGGTCGCCAAAAGATTTTTGATCTTTGACAAATCCGCCCAGGCATTCTCGACCAGTTCCGCGCCGCCGGCTTCACCGAGGCGATAACCGCCGACCGACTCCGCCAGCGTGGGCAGCCACTCCGGCGCCGTGCCCGGAAGCGAAATGAGCCAGATGCGCGCCGATTTGTCTTCGGACGCGGTCACCACATATTTGCCATCCGGGCTGAACCGCGCCGCGCGCACGGCGCCCTGGTGTGTGAGCAGTCCGGCCACGGGCTTCCAACTGGCGGTGTCCCACACGCGGGCCGAATTCTCACGCGAAACCGTGACCATCAGCCGGGCATCGGCGGAAATGCTCACATCCTTCACCGGCCCTTCGTGCTTGAGCGGTTCGGCGCCGGGCTTGCCGGTCTTCGCGTCCCACACACGGGCAAATCGATCTTCGGAAACCGTCACCACCAACGTGCCGTCGTCGTTGAACGCGGCCGCGTTCACGGCGGCCTCGGGGCGCACCGGGTCGG
>JBFMBT010000565.1:0-1572 GCA_040754875.1 Verrucomicrobiota bacterium
CAGTGTTTGCCTCAGTAGTTCGGCCTTCGCCCCACGCGGAGCTTTGACTTGTCCGGCGCGCTGCTCAAACTCGCTATACGCACGCCGGACGATGGCGAGGAAATGATTCAGCCAAGGCAACAGATCGTGCTTGCCCTCGTGCCAGCGTTGAGAGCTTTGCCGCAGGACGTGGTAGTAATCTTCTTTGGCCTCTTCCACCAGCCGCTCAAGGCTGATGTAACGTCCGACTTCGTAGCCATGCTGGTAGAGTGCCAGCAACGTGAGCAACCGCGACACGCGCCCGTTGCCGTCGCGGAACGGATGGATGCACAGGAAATCCAACACGAACGCCCCGATCGCTACCAGCGGCGGGATGTGGTCCTGATCCAGCGCGTGACGATAAACCAGGCACAACTCCTCGACGGCGGCGGGCGTGGCCTTCGCCGAAACGCACTTGAATCGCACGACCGGTGCTGCAGCGGGCCGGAGTTCGATGATTTCGTTGTCCACCTTCTTGAACTGGCCGGCGTCGCCGCCGCCCTGCTGGCAAAGCTTGTGGAGACGGCGCAGCAAGTCGGGCGTGATCTGCAACTGCTCCGCCTTCGTGTGGATGAGATGCAACGCGTCGCAGTAGCCGGCGATTTCCTGCTCCGAACGGTCCTTGGGCCGCGCAATCCGTCGGAGGGACGAGTTACACGAGTCCCTGACTTCCTGGGACTCTCGGAGCTCGCCCCTCCAAAGATTTCTTCGATCTTCGCCTTTGCTTCATCGCCGCCCAACGTGAAGTCGAGGACTTCGCCGCGATAGAGGCGGACGAGGTTGGCGAGGAAGCTAATCTGCGCGGGTGTCCATTCGCGGTGCGCGCGGTCCACCTGCCGGTAGATGTGGCGGGCGTCGATGAAGCGCACCGTCTCCGAACGATCCGGTAGGGCCGAGTTGCTGCTCGGCCCACTTTGATCAGGGCGGCGCGGCAACGCCGCCCTACCGGTTTTGGATTTATTGAAGAACCAGAGGGTGCAGGGGAGCGTGACGGTGTAGAACATGTTGGGGCCGACGGCGACCATCACGTCCACGGTGCGGCTCTCAATGAGTTTCTGCCGGATCTCCTGCTCAGACGCACGAGCGTCGGAAGCGGAGTTGGCGCGGAATTGGTCGGCGGAATCCCAGAGGCGTTTTTCGAGTGTCGTGGTTGACTGGTCTTTCGCCGCGGCAGTGATCCAAATCATACCCTTAGCTTAGTTCGGAGCGCATGCTACGCAGACCGCCGCACAAGGCAATTTCAAATCGTTTCCAAATGGCTGGGCCCGCTTCTTTGGAGGGGATCAAAACCATTAATCCGGTTATGGAAGCGACCGGTCAGAAGGATGGCCTGCCATCCGTAGCTCGGGCCAGTCGTGGGAATTAACGAAGCCCTCCTCCGCCAAGGGCTGCGGAGGGCACCATCCTTCGCTCAGGCCGATGAGGTCGGCCCGAGCGTCTTTTTGTGCAGATCAAAGTGGCCATTCACAAGGATGGCCTGCCATCCGTAGCTCGGGCCAGTCGTGGGAATTAACGAAGCCCTCCTCCGCCAAAGGCTGCGGAGGGCACCATCCT
>JBFMBT010000566.1:0-1567 GCA_040754875.1 Verrucomicrobiota bacterium
GCCGCGGTGCGCCGCTGGCACTCCGCGTAGAGCGCGTACGCGGTCCACTTTACTTTCTCACGGGTGATCCATTTCACGGTGTTTCCTTTCGCCTTTTCCACGGTGCGTCGAACTCCCATTTCAATCCCGCATAGATCCGCAGGTCCGGCCCGCCCCGATTGCCCTCCCGCACACTTTTCCCGATCGCCGCATGCAAGGTGAGGTTGTCGCGCACTTTGTGTTTGAAGCCGATGTTGGCCGCCAGCCGGTTCGCGTCGCCAGGGGCTTCGCGGCTCACGTAATACACTTCCGAAAGCAGCTTGGTTCGGCGGGCGATCTGGTATTCCTGGCCGAAGGTGAACAGCCACACGTTCTCCGTGCTCTGGCGCACCCCGCCAAACTCCGGGTCCGTCACAACCGTGTATCCAGCGTTGCCAATGGCCGTGAACCAACCCCAGGTCTTTTGGGCGCGCAAACGCACATCGTAATCGAATTCACCGCTGCCCAGCCCGCGCGCCTCGTCGCCCGTCGGCAGTTTCAACTCAAACGACCCGGCCACCCCCGGCAGGCGCTCCGACTCCTTTACGAAGACATACTTTGTGCCCGTCACCGCGTCGTTGATGCCGTACTGGCCGTTGCGGCTGAGCCCCGCAAATTCAAAGATCCATTCCTGCCGGTCACTGATGCCATAGACCAGTTCGGTGAACGGCAGCAGCCTCGCCGGATTTCCCGTCTCGCTCTCCTGATAACGCCCGCCCACATACCATTCAAACGCCTCCTTCGGCGCCGTCGGCACATCCCCCGTCACCAGCGGCGGCGGCGCGAAACAGCAGGGCGCAAACGCCAGCACTCCGCCGCCAAGGATGAGAATGAAACGTAAGGTCATGGGTCAATGCGCGTGGCCGTGTGCCGGAATGACGCCCGAGATCGACGACAGCCGGATCGCGTACGCCCCTTTGGTCACCACCCGCTCGCCTTCCTTCACGCCGTCGAGCACCTGCACGAAGTTCCCGTCGCGAATGCCCAGCTTGAGTTCGCGCTTTTGAAACGTCTCGCCGCTCACCTGCACGAACGCGATGAATTGCCCCGCTTCCTCGACGACCGCCGAATCCGGGATGGCGACGGCGTCTTCGGCGCGTTTCGTTTCCACATTTAGATTCAAATACTGGCCGATGCGCAACCGGCCACCGTCATTCTCCGCTTCATACACCAGCGGCACCGTGCGCGTGGCGTGGTCCACTTGCAGCCCGGCGAACACCAGCCGCCCGGCTCCATCGGCCGTCAGGTTTGCCCACTCGGACGAGCCCGGCGGCCATTCATAGCTCGCGCTTTTCGCCGCGCCCAACCGTCCCAGGACGCTCTCCGGAACCTTCGCCTCGATAAAGACCATGGCATTGTCCAGAACCGTGAACAGGGTGTGCTCCGCCGGAACATATTCGCCGGGCGTCGCGCCCGGCAGGCTGTTGATGACCCCGGTGATGGGCGATTTCAGTTCAATGGCGGGCTGCGTGGGTGCCCCGGGCTTGTCAGTCCCAAGCAGATTGGTGCTGGCCTGCCGGTACGCGGCCTGCAATGCCAGCGCCCCGTC